>JBELAJ010000331.1:0-9257 GCA_049508935.1 Terriglobia bacterium
GACGCCGGCTATGGCGCGATGGTGCCCAGCACCAACGTGATGACGCGGGGCGGAGAGAGGCAGTATCACGGCACCGCCTGGGAATTCGTGCGCAACGACATTTTCAATTCCAATGCCTTCTTTCGCAATGCCACCGGACAGCCCAAACCGGATCTGAAACAAAACCAGTTCGGACTTTCACTGGGAGGCCCGGTGCGCAGAAACAAGTGGTTCTTTTTCGGCTCCTACCAGGGAACGCGGCAGGTGAACGGGCTCGACCCGACCTCCGTGGCCACGGTCATCCTTCCGCCTCTGACGAACGACCGGTCGGCTTCGACCCTGGCGGCCGAATTCTGCCCGGCGAATCACGTGCTGACCAGCGGGCCGGACGCGGGCGAACCGGACCCGCGCTATCTGACCTTCGCGGGCGGGAAGCAACTGGACTGCGCGAACCAGGATACCGCCACGACCGCTCCCATCAATCCGGTGGCGCTGCGCATTCTGCAAACCACGCTGCCCGACGGCTCATTCCTGTTGCCGGTACCGCAGACGATCCTCCAGTCCGGCAGTAATGCGGGCATGGGTTTCTCGTCCTTCAGTTTTCCGTCTTATTACAACGAGGATCACCTCCTCGCCAACAGCGATGTTGTCGCCTCATCGCTCAACACCCTGTCGTGGCGCGGCTTTTTTTCACGAATCCACCAGCGCCGATCGCTGGGAGCGCCGGGCGGGGCGACCGTCACCCCGGTGCTTCCCGGCTCCGGCTCTCCCCAAGCCCTCCATGCGGAGGACGCCGCGCTCTCCGTGAAGCTGACCTCAGCTTTGACACCCAAGGTGGCCAATGAAGCGCGTTTTGCTTACACGCGCACCCTTCAGACGGCCCGCGGCGTCGGCACTCCCGATGCGGAATCATTCGGCATGACCCCTGTGGACCCGTTTTTCCCCTTTCCCCCCGAAGTCACCATGCTGGGCCCCATGGGAACCTTCCGTTTTTTCGGCAATGGAGCGAACGATTTCTCGATGCTCACGAACACGCTCGCATGGACAGACAATCTCTCCCTGGTTCACGGAAGGCACAGTGCGCGGGTGGGTGGAGTCTTCCTCGTGCAACACAACGACCGGCTGGACACCGGCGCCGCGCGCGGCAAGATCACCTTCGAATCGTTTGAGGACTTGCTGGTGGGCCTCAGCGCGACGGACAACGGAAGCCCTGTCGGCCGCAGCAATATCGAAACCGTGAGAGCCAACGAAGGAGTGGGACCGAACGGCGACGTGCAGTACCAATACCGGCACTATTACGGGGCAAGCTTCGCGCAGGACGATTTTAGGGTGACGCCGCGCCTCGCGCTCAACGCCGGCCTGCGCTGGGAGTATGTGGGACCCTCGTTCGACAAAGCAGGCGAGATCGGCAACGTGTGGCCGTCGCTCCTGAAGCAGGCGCCGATGTCGCCGGTCGCGGGAACCCTGGCCGGCGATGTGGTTGCGGCCAATTATAATCCCGCCCTGATCAATCCTTACACGGGCCAACCGTTTGGGCGGCCGCCCATGGGTGTGTGGACCAGCGCCAATCGAAGTTTCTATGAGAACAGCACTCCGCTCGGGAAATTTGCGCCCCGGTTTGGTTTTGCGTGGCAGCCGTTCGGAGCAGCCAGGCGCGCCGCGGTGCGCGGCGGTTACGGCTGGTTTTACCAGGCGCCCGCGTCGAGCGCCAACGCCGGAAACGCGCCCCTCTTCACCGCGGCGCCGTTTGCGCAGGGATTCACCAATACCGACGCCGCCAACGGCCAGTCGGACCTCCAGAAACCGTTTCCGACGACGACGCTCGGCTTTGTTCCGCGCACGCCATCCTCCCAGCTTTCTGACCGGATCGCCGGCCCGGATTATAAAATTCCGCGGCTCCAGCAATGGAACCTGAGCATCCAGACCCGGCTGCCCAGGGCCTTCACCTTTGACGTTGGCTACGTGGGTTCGTACGGGGATAATCTGCTGATCGGCGTGGGCCTCAACCAGCCCCTGCTGGCCAGTTCCTCGAGCCCGGTGAACTGTGGCTACACCGGAGCGCCCACCGGCTGCATTACCACCGATACCGCCGTCAACGCGGGGCAGCGCGTTCCGTTCCTGGGAGAGACCCCATCCGCATTGACGGACAGCGAGTTTGCCGGTGAGTCCTGGTATCACGGCCTGCAGGCGACGCTGCGCAGGCAGATTTCCCACGGCCTGACCTTTCAGTCCGCCTATACCTTGTCGAAGGCCATGAACGACACTTCCATTTACAACGACTTGAATTATCTCGCCAGGAACTGGGCGCGCGCCACCTTTGACCGCACCGAGAGGAGCGTTACCAACTTCGATTACCAGTTCCCCAATCCGGTCCACGGCACCGGCGCGGCGGCAAAACTGTTGAACGGGTGGTTCACAACCGGGATTATCATTCTGCAGAGCGGATTGCCGCTGACCCTGAGCGATCCGAACGGCGGCACGGTCTATGGTGAAGCCTCTCCCTCGACCGTCACTCTCTGTCCGGGTCGAACGCTCGCCTCAGTGGCCACATCCGGTAGCCTGGAATCGAGGCTTGGGGGCTGGATCAATTCGCCGGCATTGTGTTCTCCGCCCGCCATCGGTTCCGATGGGGCAACCGGCTACGGCAACGCGGGACAGAGCATTCTCGACGGGCCGCCGCAGCTCAATACGGATTTTTCGCTGGGAAAGACGACCGTGGTGGGCGGCCTGCGGGAAGATGCTGAACTCGCGTTCCGCGTCGAATTCTATAACTCCCTCAACCATCCCCAGTTCAGCAACCCGGGCACGACGCTTGGGACGGCAAACTTCGGTGTGATCACTCAAACCTCGGTGGCCCCTCGCCTCATCCAGTTCGCACTAAAATACATGTTCTGAGGGTGCCGGAAATACCCATTTGGTTCGATTCAAGAGCTGCTCTGCATCGCAGCCCACAAACCTACACCACGATCACAGGCGGGCCAGACGACTGTGCGGTCTTGGAAGTGCGGCTTAGCTAATGAAGAAGTCCAGCGGATCACCGTAGAGGCGGACGAATTCCTGGAGTTGGACCAGATCTTCGCCGTTTTCCCTGCGCTCAGATTTGCGATAATTGAGATTCGTCGACTCAGTCAGGCGCTTGGGAGGGGTGACCTCAGCCAGAAGCATCGCTTCCCCCTAATCCGAGAATCTGGCGGATATGCTTTCGCTGGCTGATGTCGTTCGGCGTTCCACCCTTGCGACTCAACCACTTGTTAAAATCCTGCATCCTCACGGAGTGCATTACAGGTACGGCAGTCACGCTCACGTCCACGGTGTTCAGCCCCTCAGCGATTTCGCCCGCCCAATCTTGCTCACGGATGGCCACGAGTCCGAGCGCTACGGCCTCGTAAAGAGTTGATGCGGTGACTTCAACGCGGTGCTTTACACCCTCCATATCGCTTACGGCAACTCGACATTGGCGCAGGTTCATGGTGACGGGAAGCATATCATTTTCGCCTTTTATTCGCCATAGCTTTTTGGCAGGCCGGGCGGTACGCTGCGGAAAACGGGAGGTGCAACCTTGTACCGCTCTCGTGGGCCGTAATAGTACTGTGGTGTCATGGACTCTCCGCCGCATGGTGATAGTCTTTACGCACGGGGAGCCAGCGAAAGCTCCGACCTGACCGCTTGGGACAGCGAACACAGCGTGCTCCTACTCAAGCTCACCGTTGGCGCCACTCCATTCCAAAGTTGTGGCGCCTGTAAGTATTCGCGAGCTTGGCAGGAACAGCCATTCCCCAACACTGCACGACTGGAACGGCTACGACAGCCGGGGACGGCTGTATTCGATTCCGCGACTACCATGTATGCGAAAGCCCGAAAGGTGTGGCTGCGGAATATGTCAGACAACAAGCTGGACCCTTCACGATCACAGCGGACGCAATTCACCAGTTATCGTTCTTCAGCGTCGACGCATGCGGCGATCAAGAGAAGCCCAATGTGCTGAGTATCAAAATCGACTCAACGCCACCCACGGTTACTGTCACCGAGGAATCACCAAGGAATTTGGCGTCTTCACGGGCGAGGAAGATTCTATCTGGCTTGAATCCCGTCACGCTCGCCCGCGTCGCATCCGCTGCTCCACGACCATCTGAAGGCAAGATGCTGTCGAAGTGGCGCGAGGTCCCCGCAAGAGAACCGTTTCGTTTCATCGCAACGACTGCATCGACGTCGATGAAAGGGGCGGGTGCTGTCGCAACGATGTCCAGAACGCTCCCCTGAATGCTAACGTGCTGTGGGTCTAGCCGGCAGCTATTTGCTTGAAATATTGTTTCAATCCTTTCTTACTTTTTCCCTTCCTGATGTTCCCTATATAGGTAGGGGGCAAATACTAAGACAGCGGACCGCGTGGCACAACGCAACGTCCGCTGTCGAATGTCCGAGGTGTGGACGGCTACAGCCTCCGACCGATTCCTGCCGGAATTCCGACTGTAAGGCGAAAATGCGTGGTATCATAAGTCCCTTGGCGGGACTTCGGTTTCATGATCTGCGACACTCGGCGGCTACTAAGACGCTCGAAAACGGCGTACTGATCGCAACTGTTGCTCAGGTTCTCGGGTGGTCGGCTTCCACGGCGATTCGCACGGCGAAGCGGTACGGCCATATCCGGCCAGAGGCCCAAAGACAGGTCTTGGAATCTATCGCCACGGCCTTGCCAGAGCCCCGGCCAAGCTTTCGGCAAGGGGGCAATTTTGGGGCAACGGCATCCCAAAATCCGTCCCAAGTGCTGGGTGGCGATTAGCTAAGTCTTTACAGGCCCGTAGCTCAGCCCGGTTAGAGCGCTACCTTGACACGGTAGAGGTCTGGGGTTCGAGTCCCCACGGGCCTACCATATTTTTCAATGAGTTAGCCGCACCAAAAGCCCCCCACCCAACACTCTGTAGCGGAAAATGTAGCGGGTACCTGTGTCGATTTGCTTTGACGGCCTCCCATTTGACAGGAAGAGAAAGCAGGACTGGCAAGTGGCTTAGCATGGTCTCTGCCGCTGGTCAATAATCGCTGCTGAATTAGAGGCATTTGACGCACGCCAACACTGAAGCAGGTTTCTCCATGCCTGCACCTTTACACCAAGACCAGGTCGTCACCGGCAGGTTATTCAATGAGCCGATGCGGGTGGAGACCGCTGTGTCAATAAGCGACGGCACCTGCCGTCTCGGCTTGGTTGGCACTCGAACAGAAAAGTTCCGATGTGTGACGCTCACTGGTGCTGACCTCGCCGCCCTCTCCATCCTTCAGACCAGCCGAAGTTTTGGTGGCGAGGGCAGGCTACTGCGTCTCGGAATCCAAGCAAACTCACTCGGCATTGCCTTTGAGTTCGATCCCTATTTCGGGCTCTCCGTGTCACGTGTGGATCCTCTGCCCCACCAACTCGAAGCAATTTACGACAACATGCTCAGACTACCGCGAGTTCGCTTTCTCTTGGCGGATGATGCCGGCGCCGGCAAAACGATCATGGCGGGTTTGCTTCTCCGCGAGCTCAAGCTGCGCGGGCTTGTTGAACGAACGCTTGTCGTTTGCCCCGCAAATCTCACCTTCCAATGGCAACGCGAGTTGAAGGAAAAGTTCGATGAGCAGTTTCTAGTCATGCGCGGTTTCGAGCTGCGCGTTCAGTACGGGGTCAATCAGTGGCTCCAGCACTCCCAAATCATCACATCGCTCGATCTCGCCAAACGTGAGGACATCCTTCCGAGCTTGCGGCAAGCCAAGTGGGATCTGGTGATAGTAGATGAAGCCCACCGGATGTCAGCTGCTGCAGAAGATAAGAAGAGTATGCGGTATCGCCTGGGCGAACTGCTGCGCGACACGACTGACCACTACGTGCTTCTGACGGCCACTCCCCACAAGGGCGACCCTCTCAACTTCACTTTGTTCCTGCGGCTCCTCGACGAAGACGCCTTCGCCGACGTACGCTCCATTCGTGAGGCGATGGAGCGGCGACGTGCGCCCTTCTACGAGGCTTTGGAGCAGAGCTCCCGACGATGGCACGAGGGACGCCAGGACCCGTGGCCATTCATCAATTACATTCTCTTCACCCTCAAGACCGCATACCGGGAATTTGAAGACCGCGTGGGTCAGATCGCCTCCCCCAGGGGAGCGAAGGCAGAAATGGTTCTGGCTGCGGTTCGCGCTCAGACGGGGGCGTTTCGGCTCACGGATATCGAGCGGGCCTGCCCCGGTGTTGGCCGGGAGTGGATTCGAACCTTGCTTGCAGATCTCAAAAGATCCGAGAAAGTCACGTGCCAAGGGAAAGGCCCAGCCGCCCGGTGGCATTATACCAGGGGTAAGGGTAGTACCTCTAAGTAAGGGTATTAGTAAGGGTATGATCCCGAAAGAATGCAAGCGATTGGCGGAGGTGGATTTTCCGGTGGCGGAGGTGAGTCGCCACTCGGCGCGGGAGAAGTCTATCCGCCACGGGCATCCTTCGACGTTGCATCTATGGTGGGCGCGGCGGCCGCTGGCGGCTTGCCGGGCCATGCTGATGGCGCTCTTGCTGCCCGACCCTTGCGACTTAAACTGCCCTGCTGAGTTCAGGGAAGAAGCCCGCCAACTGTTGAAGCCCATGCCTAACTGCGGGGCAACCGGGACCAACAAGGAGCTGCGGGACGCACTTCTGAAGTTCATCGCCGACTTCGCCAACTGGGACAACTCGGCCAAGCCGGCGTATCTCAACTGTGCGCGCGGACTGGTGAAGGCTGCTCATGGTGAAGAGCCACCGCTGGTGGTCGATCCCTTTGCCGGTGGTGGCTCGATTCCGCTTGAAGCCCTGCGTGTTGGCTGTGACACCTTTGCCAGTGATCTGAATCCCGTCGCTTGCCTAATTCTCAAGGTCCTCCTCGAAGACATTCCCCGGCACGGTCCCGTGCGCTGAAGGAAAGCGGCACGTGGCCGCTTAAGGGAGCGGCCTGGTCTCTTGCCGGACATGAGCGTAAGGTATCCAGCCGACCGACCAAAGGAAGGATCCGATCGGTATCTGGATCACGCCCATAACTTTTTAGGGTCGATGGCTGGGAGGAGAGTCCTCGAAGTGGGATCAGGCACTGGACGATTCACAGAACGGTTACTCATGGATGCCTCTGAAGTCACCTGTGTGGAACTTAGCACGCGGATGATCGCGCATATGAAAGCTCGCGTCAGCGATGCTCACCTCGATGACGGCAAGCTAAAGGTAGTCTGCCGCTATCATGGCACCGTCTACGGCGACTCTCGGCCTACCGAGCCTCTTAACCTTTGGCCCTCGCATTTCTGATGCCTGCACGCACCCGCTCGGCAATCAGGCTGCGCTCCAATTCGGCCACAGCACCAAGTACCATGAAGACCATCTTGCCGGTGGGCGTGCTGGTGTCCACTTGCTTCGAGAGGGAAACCAAGTCACCCGAAATGCGTCGGTACACAGGATGCACTGAGGTCAGCGATTCTGGCACGGCCCAAAGGTACCCGGCCACGCCTGTGGAGAAGTAGCCAGGGTCGCTTTTCCGTCGCTGCCAAGCGGTTTGTCAAGGGAGTCCGAATTTCGTTGTCACTCTTTGCTCGGGTGAGCTCGCCGAGATTTGATCGAGTTTTCAGCCCGAAGTTTTTTGGCGTTGTCATTCGGTTCGCCCCCCTTTCGCCTGCGTGTTGGCGGAGGGCACGAAAGCGGAACGGCGGGTTCCCCCCGCGAGGTCAAGTTGGATGGTCCGTGTTCCTGGCGCGCCAGCGCTGATTGTGTCGACGTACCTTGCCCAGGCGCAAAGACAAGAATCTGTTGCGCGGGAACATCTGGGTCGATGCCAACACCTACTCGCTTCGTCGCCCCGAGGGCCAGCCGGCCAAGGCTCCCTCTTGGTGGGTGCGGGACGTGAGCGTCGCGTTTGTTTACGGCGATGTCGGCGGAATGTGGCTGCAGACGGCTTCGGAAGCCACCGCCCGTGTCCGGATACTCGGCCCCTGCACGATGGTTTCGCGCGACGTGAAGTATAAGATCACCGAACTCGTTGCCGACGCGTCTTCGGCCCAAACAGACTTTTTGGAGCCGATGGCTGGCCGATCTCTTCGCCAGCGTGTGATTCCAAGGCCACCGAAGTGATCGGTTCGTGAGGGAGACTCAACATGGAATTGGACAAGGCCCTTAAGTTTGCTGTGATTCTAGCCTGGGAAGACTTGATGAAAGTCACCAGCCCATGTTCAGCACAGGTTGAATACCGATGTGAACCTGGAACTTCGTTGGATTACCTGAACGTCTGGTCGGTTGATGCCGAGGGCCGTCAGAATAGGGTGTGCGAATACTGGACCGGGACTTCTCCGGCTCACCCCAGTGGGGTACGTTTCAGCAACAGATTCCATTCTGACCAGTTGGGTCTGGCCCTCGACTTCATCCTGATGAACCAAGGTCAGTTCACACGCCGCGTCGATGCTAGCCGTGATGGGCTGGCTCTGATCTACCCGCCCACCGGAGATGAACGTACAGAAGCCGCCACTTGGATGAGAGGGGTCCATGGCGCCCCTACTAACATCAGCCGCCCTGGGGATGAAAGGGTTGCAACTCTCTAGGGCGTCGTTAACGCATAGCAATCCCGGAAGCGAGTCACTGTACCGGCTCTAAAGGCCATAGGAGCTCTTCTTGAATTCTCCAACACTGCTGACCCCTGGCGGCGGCTCTCCTCCAGTTCACCACACTGGGTCCCTTCATCACCATTGCGGTCACGATCCTTCTTTTTCATTTGGTCGCCGCGGATTTCTTGATTCCCAAGTTGATCGGCTCTCGTCTTCTGCTCGGACCCGTGGCGGTGACCATTGGCATGCTGTTCTGGGGCTGGCTGTGGGGAATCATGGGATTACTGTTGGCCGTTCCGCTCACGGCCTTCGTCAAGCTGGTTGCCGATTCGCGCCCTTCGCTCCTTCATCTCTCAAACCTCCTATCGGATGATCCTCGTCCCATTCCACGATTGGCACGCTTCGGTGAGTACACGATACAGCGGGTGAGGCCTTATTTGAAGGGGAAGACCATTCTGAAACCGAGCGGCAACCCGCCGCCTTCGAGCTAGACAGTCGTGGGCACCGACCCGCCTGAGATACGGGGCAGGCCGTGCGGACAGGGAAGAAACCGGAAAATGCACCTGTTTGGTCCACCGGGGTAGAGCACGGCATGTCCGGAAGGTGGTCTGGGTAATCGAGGGAGCAGAATCTTGCTTGGGCTTGATCGCCGCGCCGCGCGTTACAGCAGAGACAGCAGCCAGCGAACCGGGAGCCGTCCAAGAGGTAAG
>JBELAJ010000332.1:0-9256 GCA_049508935.1 Terriglobia bacterium
CAATATACGGCCACTCGCACTCATCGTGAAGTCGCGGTCGTTTCATGCCGCGAGCATAACCGTTAGACCCAAAAATCGCAATTCTTATTTTAACGCCTATGCCCCCGTCCCCTCTCCCGCCCGGCGGGAGAGGGGTGCCGAAGGCGGAGTGAGGGCCCTCCGACCCGGGGCTTACACCCCGGGCTACTTTCTTTCGCCCCTGCCGGGGCTCCGAACAGCTCGCTCAGAGGAGGCCGGCTTTGCCAACGAGCCTTGGGCTCGGGAGACTAGTTTCCATTTTCCATTTTCCAGATTCCACTTTCCGCTCTTCTGCTTTCTGCTTTCTGCCTTCTGCTTTGTAATTTCCGGGCACGCCGCTGATCCCGGCACACCAGAAGCGCTGATCGAAGCTGGGCACTGGAAGCGGGCGCGGGCAATGGTGGAGCCACGTGCGGCCGCCAACCCTCGGGATGCTCAGGCGGTGTGGCTGCTCTCACGACTCAAGCTAGCTTTTGGGGATTTGGACGGCGCGCTCGTCTCCGCACAGCAGGCGGTGGCGCTCGAAGACGGGAACTCCGACTACCACTTCCAACTGGCGCAGGTGTATGGGGAGATGGCGGCGCGAGCCAGCATGTTTGCCGCGGCCGGTCTCGCCCACAAATTCAAGGGTGAGTTGGATGTTTCCCTGGCTCGCAATCCCAAGAATCTGGATGCGCTCGATGCTCTGATGCAGTATAGCGATCAGGCGCCTGGCCTGATGGGTGGGGACAAGGGCAAGGCCCGCTCCATTGCTGATCAACTCGTGCAACTCAGCCCTGTGCACGGATACTTAGCGTGGGCAGAGTTGGCCCGGGAAGCGAAGGACGAAGCCAAAGTTGAAGAGAGTCTTCGCCAAGCCGTCCAGGCGGATCCGAAAAACTACGAGGCGCAGACGGCGCTCGCAGGCTTTTACACGCGGCCCCCGCGAAGGAACTCCGGCGAGGCGGAAAAGCACGGGCGCGAAGCCCTCGAGCTCCATCCCGGCCAGGCGAAGGCGTATTCAGTCCTGGCGACGGTTCTGGCTCTCGAGCGGCGCTGGGATGTGCTGGAAGCCATTCTCTCCGCCTCCGAAAAAGCCGTCCCGGACGACCTTGCCCCTTACTTTTATTCCGCGAACGCTTTGCTGGAAATAGGCGTCGAACTCGAGCGAGGCGCGACCTACGCGCGAAAATACCTGGGGCAGGAGCCGGAAGGCGAGGAACCGGACGTAGCTCACGCCCACCGGCTATTGGGGCTGATTCTGTTAAAGCAGGGCCGAAAGGCGCAGGCAATTTCGGAGCTCGAGACCGCCGTGCAGATGAATCCCCGCTTCAAAGAGGCGAAAGAAGACCTGAAGAGAATGAAGGCCGGCTCGCGGTAGCTTAGAAACCCGGGTAGCACAGGCACTCCTGCCTGTGCGGTTTCTGAGGCAAGAGTGCGTGCGTAAGCCACAGGCAAGAGTGCCTGTGCTACGGAAGGCGCGCGCTACCCGGTTCTTGCGCGGCGCCGCAAGTAGATAATCAGCGTCACTAAGGCCAGCACCGCAACCAGGCTCAACGTCACGCGGTGGAGGTCCTTGACGACGTGGGCCAGGTTATCCCAGTTGTTTCCCAGCAGAAAACCCACAAACCCGATTGCCGTGGCCCAAATCACCGCTCCCGTGAAATTGAAAAGTAAGAAACGAGCGTAAGGCATCTTGAAAAGCCCGGCCAGCGGCCCTGCGAATACCCTCAGCCCGGTGATGAAACGGCCCGTGAATACCGCCCAGTGTCCGTGTTTGAGAAAAAGCGATTTGGAGTTTTCAAACCGGTGCGCCACGAACTTGAAGCGCAGAATGTAGCGATCGAAAAAGGGGTTCCCTCCATAGCGCCCGAGCGCGTAGCCGAGGCTGTCGCCGATTGTGGCCCCGGCGATAGCTGTCGCAATCGCCCATTCCAGTCGAAGTTCCCCTTGGTAGGCGAGGAATCCCGCAAACAGCAGCACGGTTTCCCCGGGCAGAGGCAGGCCGCCATTTTCGAGCATCACACCGATGAAGATCACCCAGTAGCCGTACCGGCCGAAGAAATCCGTCAAGGTCTGGAAAAGTGATTCAATCACGGGCGATAGAATTATGCACCAACGCAGAGTGTTTGGCGAATCGCGCCGCAGGTGTTGCAGGGACGGCCCTTGTGGTCGAAGAAGTCCTAAGTTTAGCCGGTAGCGCCGACCTTTAGAGCCTGCCCTGAGCGAAGCGAAGGGTCGGCAGATGCTGGCCTAAAGGCCAGCGCTACGCCGAACCTAGGACACAACCCGCTGGTCAACTGCTACCTGCCTGTGAAACGCCGTGCTAAACTTATAGAGCATGCGAGAACCATTCCTGGAGAGAATCGAGAACCGAGTCCTGGTTTGCGACGGAGCGATGGGGACAATGCTTTACGCAAAAGGCATCTCCCCAACCCGTTGTTTCGATGAGTTGAACCTGAGCTCGCCGCAACTCGTCAAAGAGGTCCACCTTGCCTACGCCAAGGTAGGGGCGGAGGTCCTCGAGACCAACACCTTCGGGGCCACGCGGCGTCGCCTGGAAAAATACAATCAGGGCGAGAAGGTGCGCGAAATCAACCTGGCGGGGGCGCGGTTGGCTCGCGAGGTGGCGGGGGATGCTCTCTATGTCGCGGGTTCCGTGGGTCCGTTGGGAGTCCGCCTGGAACCGCTGGGACCGACTTCGCTCGAGGAAGCCAGAGCGGCGTTTCGAGAGCAGATAGCGATTCTGGCAGAGGGCGGCGTGGACCTGATCATGGTGGAAACCATGAGTGATCCGAGCGAAGCCCGCCAGGCTTTGCTGGCCGCGCGCGACGTGTGTTCCCTGCCGGTGGTTGTGCAGATGACGGTGCAGGAAGACGGCAGCACGTCCACCGGGGCGTTGCCCGAGGACTTCGCCCGCAAACTGGACGAATGGGGCGCCGACGTTGTCGGGCTCAATTGCGGCGTCGGTCCGGCAGCCGTCCTGGAAGCTTTGGAGATCATGGCGGCGGTGACCTGCCGCAAGCTCTCCGCGCAGCCCAATGCTGGCATTCCGCGCACGGTTCAGGGCCGCAACATTTACCTCAGCCCGCCGGAATACTTAGCCAGTTACGCCCGGCGATTCATACAATGTGGAGCGCGTCTGGTAGGTGGCTGCTGCGGAACGACGCCGGAGCACATCAAAGCGATTAAAGCGGCGGTCCGATCGCTCAGCCCGCAGCGCTCCCGCATCGCGGTGGAAGTCATGGAGCGCCCGGGCCGCACTCTGGAACCGATTCCAGTCGAGAAACGCTCGCGGCTGTCCGAAAAACTGGCCCGAGGTGAGTTTCCGGTTCTGGCGGAGGTTATTCCGCCCAAGGGTTGCGACGCCACCAAGGAAGTGGAAGGCGCGCACTTCCTGCTGGCCAAGGGAGTGGACGCAATCAATATTCCCGACGGCATGGGGGTGATGGGCCGCATGAGCCCGCTTACCCTGGCCGCACTCCTGCAGCAGCAAGTGGGCATCGAAGTGCTCCTCCATTACAGCGCCCTCGACCGCAGCGTGATGAGCATTCAAGCCGACGCCTTGGGTGCGCATGCATTGGGCCTGCGGAACATCCTGGCCATCACCCGGGACACCGCTCAGTTCTCAACCCTCCTCGAGACGGCTATCTTCGAAGTGGATTCCATCGGTCTGGTCAACATCTTCCACAACCTGAACCAAGGCCTGGATGCCGGGGGAAATCCTCTGGGCCAGCAAACAAGTTTCCTGATCGGCGTGGCGCTGAATCCCCATGCCGTAAACCCAGACGAGGAACTGCACCGTTTTGAACTCAAGTTGCAAGCGGGCGCCAACTTTGCCGTCACCCAGCCGGTGTTCGACGTCGAGCAACTGGCGGCGTTCATGAAGCGCATGCGGTCTCGCTCGGGCTCCATACCGGTGGTCGCTGGGATCTGCCCGCTCACGAGTTACCGCAACGCTGAATTCATGAATAACGAAGTGCCCGGAATCTCCGTCCCGCCTGCCATCATGGAGCGGATGAGAACAGCGGACACAGGGGAAGCAGCTCGTGCGGAAGGTGTTAAAATCGCCCAGGAAACCTTGCTCTCCCTCCGCAACCTGGTACAGGGGGTGCAAATTGCCGCGCCCTTCGGTCGTTACGCCATGGCGGTGGAGGTGGCGGAGGCGCTGGGCCAACGCACAGCAACCGCAGTGGCTGTCAGCAGTCAGCTCTCAGCTTCCAGCGAACGCAAAGAGTGATGTGTGTCATTCTGAGCGAAGCGAAGAATCCTCGCATTTCCGGGCGCAAAGACTGCAGAGATTCTTCCATGCCACGATAATGACTCCCCTCCTCAGCGGGAGGAGGGGCAGGGGTGGTGGGTGGTATTGTTAGCGAACGGCAACCACCCCTAACCCCTCCTTACCAAGGAGGGGAATCACTTTCATCATGAGTGAGCCAGAGGATGATGAAGTCTTTGCTCGGAATGACAGGTGAATCCGCTGAAAGCTGATGGCTGAAAGCTGAAGGCCGATATGAACCAAACACCGAAATCGTCTAAACCCGAATGCTTCGAAAAGAACCTGGAACGCCTGGACGGAATCGTGCGCGAGCTCGAGGACGCTGATTTGCCGCTCGAAAAGTCCCTCCAGCTTTACGAAGAAGGGATGAAACTCTCCGAGGTTTGCCACAAGCAACTGGAAGAAGCGGAAGGCAAGGTGGAAATCCTGACCAAGAAAGCCGGGGGCAAAGTGGTGGCAGAACCGTTCGAGCCGGGCGATAAAGCGGTGGCGAGTGACGAGTGACTAGTGACGAGATTGGGATAGCGGCTTGTCTATGGTCCCACCCAAGAACCGCGGGCCCCAAAACCGGGGGTTTGCGCTACCAGACGTGGGCAGCGAGGACTTCATTTTCACGGTTTCCAGACGCCCGTCAACCGACGGGCATGAGCGACTGCTCTCAAAGTGCTTCCCATTCGGGCCAATTCAAGTCACAATTAAGGTTCTCCGGCAGGATGCGTAGGCAGGATCTTTGGCCAATGACAAAACCGTGAACACCGTTTCAGAATTAAGCATCCGAGAGTACCTCGAAACGGCGGGCCGCCGGATCGATGAGGAGCTGGACCGCCTGCTCCCGCCCGCCGACCGGTTTCCGCCCAGTATCCATGTGGCCATGCGATATTCGGTGCTGGCCGGAGGAAAGCGATTGCGCCCAATCCTCTGCGTGGAATCGGGCCGGTTGTTGCGCGGCGACGAGCGAGCACTGTTGCGCCTGGGCAGCGCGCTGGAGTTGATCCACACATACTCGCTGATCCACGACGACTTGCCGGCCCTCGACAACGACGATCTACGCCGGGGCAAGCCCACGTCCCACCGCGCCTTTGGCGAATCCACCGCCATCCTGGCCGGCGATGCACTTCTGACCTTGGCGTTCGAGGTCCTTTCCTGTCCGGGCCCGCCCCCCGAAGCCTCGAAGCTGCGGGTGATCCATGAAGTGGCACACGCCATTGGGACGGACGGCGGCATGATTGGCGGCCAGGTGATCGATCTCCAGATGGCCGGCCATGAGGTTGACAGCCAGTCTCTCGAATACCTTCACTCTGCCAAGACGGGCGCTTTCATCCGCGCGGCAGTTAGGGCTGGGGTGCTCTGCGCGCAGGGTGGGGAAGAGGACTTGGCCCGCCTCACCAGTTACGGCGAGAAAATTGGACTGGCCTTCCAGATTGTCGACGACCTGCTGGACGTGCTGGGGACCCAGGAATCGCTCGGCAAGACGGTGGGCAAGGATGACCGGCAGCACAAGGCGACGTATCCGGCCGTGCATGGAATCGAAGCGTCTCAGCGCATGGCGTCGCAGCTTGTCGCGGAGGCCTGTGAGGTTCTTGAACCTTACGGAGACCGCGCCCACACCCTGCGAGACATAGCTCAGTTTATGCTAGTGAGGAAGCACTGATGGAATACAAATACCTTCCGCGCATTGATTCACCCGCGGACCTTAGAAAGCTTCGCCGCGAAGAATTACCTGTGGTGGTCGAAGAACTGCGCGATTACATGGTTTCCGTAATTTCGAAGATCGGCGGTCACCTGGCTTCCAGCCTCGGCGCCGCGGAACTGACCGTGGCGCTCCACTACACTTTCGACACGCCCAAGGACAAGATCGTTTGGGACATCGGCCACCAGGCCTACGGGCACAAAATCCTCACCGGGCGCCGCGATCGCCTTCCGACCATTCGCCAGTATGGAGGAATCTCCGGTTTTCCGTCGCGCGACGAAAGTCCCTACGATACTTTCAACGTGGCTCATGCCGGTACGGCCATCTCCGGCGCGCTGGGTATGGCCGTGGCCCGCGACCTGAAGGGTGAGAATTACAATGTAGTGGCCGTGCTGGGAGACGCAGGTCTGACCGTAGGTGAGGAACTCGAGGGAATCAACAACCTGGGCACGTTGCAGAAGAAACTCCTGGTGATTCTCAATGACAACATGATGTCGATTTCGCCCAACGTCGGCGCGCTGGCCGGATACCTGAACCGCATCGTCCATGGCAAGGCCTATCATCGCTTGCGGGAAGAGGTCGAGAAGTTGATGCTGTCCGTGCCCCGTTTGGGGCCGCGCCTGCTGCGACTGTCAAAAAATATTGTGGACTCCGCCAAGACAGTGCTGATTCCCGGCCTGGTGTTCGAGGAGCTCGGGTTCGAATACATCGGCCCCATCAACGGCCACGACATCCACGAGCTTCTTGGCGTGCTCGCCAAAGTGAAGAATAATCCCAAGCCCACGCTGGTTCACATCGTTACCCAGAAGGGTAAGGGCTACCATATCGCTGAGCAGTTGCCGGTGAAGTATCACGGCGTGACGCAATTTGATATCTCCACGGGCGCTTTCCACAAGACGCCCGCCGCCGCTCCCTCCTACACCGCCGTCTTTGGCAAAGCCATGTGCGAGCTGGCGGAAAAAGACTCCCGCATCGTCGGCATTACCGCTGCCATGAGCGAAGGGACAGGCCTGGGTGAATTCTCCAAGCGCTTTCCGAACCGCTTTTTCGATGTGGGCATCGCGGAGCAGCACGCCGTGACCTTTGCCGTGGGCTTGGCTTGCGAGGGCATGCGGCCGGTCGCGGCGATTTACTCCACGTTCCTGCAGCGCGCTTTCGACCAGGTGATGCACGATGCCTGCCTGATGCGCGCTCCCGTTACCTTTGCGCTCGACCGGGGTGGCATCGTGGGCGCCGACGGGCCCACCCACCACGGGCTCTATGATCTGGTCTATCTCTCCGCGCTGCCCGGCATGGTGGTCATGGCTCCCAAAGACGAAAACGAGCTGCGCCATATGCTCTATACGGCGCTCACGTGCGGCGGTCCCGCCGCGCTGCGCTATCCGCGGGGAAATGGCATCGGCACCCCGTTGGACCCGGAGTTCAAGAAGCTCGAGATCGGAAAGGGCGAGATACTGCGGGAAGGAGCCGATATTGGCATTCTCGCCCTGGGCAGCATGGTCTATCCTTGTCTCGAAGCCGCCGGACGGCTGGAGGCCATGGGCATCAGCGCTACCGTCATCAATGCGCGCTTCATGAAGCCGCTCGATGCCGACCTGATCTCGTGCCTGGCGGCTGAGAAGCGATTTCTGGTAACCGCGGAAGAAGGCACGGAAGCGGGAGGCTTCGGAGCCCACGTCGCCGCTCTGCTTCAAGACCGAAGGGTTCCGGCCAGCATTTTGCGCATCGCGGTGCCGGACCGCATCGTGCCGCATGGAGCGACCACCCTGCTACACGCTAAGTATGGCCTCGACGTCGACGGCATCGTGAATCGTATTAAAACGTACGCCGACGAGTGGCCCGCGCATGCGCCGGGGAAGTATCGTTCCGTCCTGCGAGCGTAGCAGGCAGTGGCTAGTGGCTAGTGCGCAGTGGCTAGTGCCCAAGGGATGGTCCTCCTTAGCGGAAAACTCTGATTCTTAGAGGAAAGATATGACTGGAAACGGTGAGATCAGGAGTTATCGTGACCTTCTTATCTGGCAGAAGGGTATAGCCCTGGCAAAGCAGATTTACGCAATTACGCGTACCATCCCTGGCGATGAGAGGTTTGGTTTGACTGCGCAGATGCGACGAGCAGTTGTTTCGGTTCCCTCCAATATCGCCGAGGGTCAGGCGCGGCGCGGCCGAAGGGAATTCGTCCAGTTCCTCTCTCATGCGGAAGGCTCATTAGCAGAATTGGACACGCAGTTGACATTGGCAGTCGAGCTGGGGTACTGCCGTCCGTCCGACGTTGACGGAAGCGCGGCAACGGTCGCCGAGCTGCAAAAGATGATGACCTCGTTGCGGGGGAAGCTCACGGCGCGTCTAGCCACTAACCACTAGGCACTAGCCACTGAAGCACTAACTTTCAACTGCCCTTCCATGACCGTGCCAAATGCTGTATTGCTCTTTTTTGCCGCGGGAATCGCAGGCACCATGAATTCGGTAGCCGGCGGCGGTAGCTTCTTTTCGTTTCCCGCCCTGATCTTTACGCACGTGCTGCCCATCCCGGCCAATGCCACCTCCACAGTGGCGCTTTGGCCGGGCACGGTTGCGAGCGCCGCCGCATACCGGAAACGCTTCCCCAAAGATTTTAAGATCTTGGCGGAAATGATCACCACCAGCGTGACCGGCGGAACTCTGGGCGCGCTCGTGCTGCTCCGAACTCCGCAAGCAACCTTTATGCGCTTTGTGCCCTATCTCTTTCTGCTGGCCACGCTGCTGCTGATCTTCGGCAAACGAATCGCAAATTGGATGGAAACGACATTCAAAGCTTCGCAGCAGCCGCGCTGGCTGGTGGTGGCAGCGTCCAATCTGTTCCAGTTCTTGATCGCGTTGTACGGGGGTTTCTTCGGCGCGGGCATCGGAATCATGATGCTCGCTCTGCTCACAATCCTGCGCATGGAAGATATTCACGCCATGAACGCGCTGAAAACGCTCCTTAACGCGGCCATCAATGGAGCGGCCGTCGTTACCTTCATCGTGGCGGGAGCGGTGCTGTGGCCACAAGCCCTGGTGATGCTCGTGGGCGCCGTCGCGGGCGGCTACGGCGGCGCCTATTTCGCCCAGAAACTCGACCCGCAAATCGTCCGCCGGTTTGTCATCGCCGTAGGCATTGCGATGACCCTGTATTTCTTCGTTAGACGTTAACCGCAGCGATTCCGCATTCGTACTTTCCTTCCTCATTTAACCCTCTGAAATTCCAATGGCTTCGCCCGGTCCCCGCTGACCGAGCAGATTCGCATTCGTTTTTTGCTTGACAGTGCAGGTTG
>JBELAJ010000333.1:0-9237 GCA_049508935.1 Terriglobia bacterium
GGGAGCGGGACGCTCCCGCCACCGCGGGCGGGACGCCCGCGCCACGATGTGCGCCACCCCTGGCATCCGACCCCTGGCACCTGACACCTGCCTTACGGGTTGACATTGCGGTTTCGCAATCTGATAATTCTCAAGCGGCTCATACAATGGTCAGCGCTGCGGAAACAAGGCCGCGACAGAACGTAACTGGGAAGCACGCAAGAACAGGCTTTGGAATTACAGCTCAGGTCTCGAATGGCGAGTGTTGTCAAGCCGGGGTTCGGGGCCTGACGCCTGAAACCTGGCGCCTGACACCTGCACCACGAGGGCACATGTCCACGGTCACCAACCATGAGGTGAAAGCTGCGCGGCTTTCGAAGGAACTACTCGTCGAGGCCTTTCGGATAGTTTACATGTCGCGGCGGGTCGACGACAAGGAGATTCAGCTCAAGCGCCAGAACCGGGCCTTTTTTCAGATCAGCGGGGTCGGCCACGAGACCATTGCAGTTGCGGCAGCCCTGCATCTGAAAGGCGGCTACGACTGGTTTTATCCCTATTATCGCGACCGGGCGCTTTGTCTCCAATTGGGCGTGACGCCTTACGAAATGTTCTTGGGTTCCGTGGGGGCAGGGAACGATCCGGCATCCGGCGGCCGCCAGATGCCTTCGCATTGGAGCAGCAGGAAGCTGCACATTGTTTCTCAATCCAGTCCCACAGGGACGCAAATCCTGCAAGCCGTCGGGGCCGCCGAGGGCAGCCAGTATCTCGAGTTGGTGAAAGAAGCCGCGGACCTGGCTACGGGCTTTCATGCGGATGAAGTGGTCTACGTTTCACTCGGCGACGGGGCTTCGAGCGAGGGCGAGTTCTGGGAATCGCTCAACTGGGCTTGCGGCCGCAAGTTGCCGGTCCTTTACGTGGTGGAGGACAACGGCTACGCCATTTCCGTGCCGGTGGATGTGCAAACCGCCGGAGGCAGCATTTCGCGCCTGGTGAAGAACTTTCCGCACCTCCTGGTGCTCGAATGCGACGGCACGGATTTTCCGGAGAGCTATGAAGCAGCCGGGAAAGCAGTAGAGTACGTCCGGCGGCGAAAAGGGCCGGCGCTCGTGCATGCCCATGTGATAAGACCTTACTCCCATTCCCTCTCTGACGATGAACGGCTTTACAAGTCTGAAGAGGTGCGCCAGAAGGAAGCCCGGCGGGATCCTCTGGTGCGATTCGCTGAGCTATTACGGGAGGAAGGTTTGGTCAGCGAAAAGGAACTGAAGGAGATTCAAGCCGGAGTGGACCGCGAGATCCGTGAAGCGGTGGACCAGGCGCTGGCCGCCGAACCCGCTGCAGCGAATACCGTCTTGCGTTTTCTCTGCTCTCCGACGGTCGACCCCACTTCGGCCGAGTTCGACCAGCCGCCGAAATTCCACGGCGAGGCGAAGACCATGGTCGATCTCATTAACGCTGCCCTGCGCGACGAGATGGCGCGTGACCCGCGGGTGGTGGTGTTCGGCCAAGATGTGGCGGACTGCAGCCACGAAAACGAACTTGCCAAAGTGAAAGGCAAAGGCGGGGTATTCAAGGTGACCTACGGCTTGCAGCGGCACTTCGGGAGCGCGCGATGCTACAACTCGCATCTGGCAGAGGCTAGTATAGTGGGCCGTGCCATGGGCATGGCCACTCGCGGCCTTAAACCCGTGGTGGAGATCCAGTTCTTCGACTACATCTGGCCGGCCATGATGCAGATTCGCGACGAGGTGCTTACCCTGCGCTGGCGGTCCAACAACGAATTCTCCTGCCCCTTCGTCATCCGTGCGCCCATCGGCGGGTATCTGGCGGGAGGCGCGATTTATCACAGCCAATCCGGCGAATCCATCTTCACGCACCTGCCTGGCTTGCGAGTTGTGATGCCGGCAACGGCGCTGGATGCCAATGGACTGCTTCGCACGGCGATACGTTGTGACGATCCGGTGCTGTTCCTCGAACCGAAGCACCTTTACCGCCAGACCCACAACCGCGCTCCTTATCCCGGACGCGATTACATGATTCCGTTCGGCAAGGCCAAGCTGGTCGAGGAGGGGACGACGCTGACCATTGTGACTTACGGGTCGCTCGTGCACCTCGCCGTCCAGGCGCTGAAGGCGCTCGAGCAGGAGGGGATTCAGCCGGAGATACTCGACCTGCGCTCGCTCAATCCCTACGACTGGGAAATGATCGCGGCGTCGGTGAAGAAAACCAGCCGTGTTTTGGTCCTGCATGAGGACAACATTTCGTGGGGCTACGGCGCGGAAATCGCCGCCCGAATCGCCGATGAACTCTTCGAGTTTCTCGACGCTCCCGTGCGGCGGCTGGCCGCCAAGGACGGCTACGTTCCCTATCACCCAGTGCTCGAGGACGCGGTGCTTCCTCAACCCGCGGATATAGTGCGGGCGGCGAGAGCCCTTGCCTCGTACTAGAAACGGCGCGACGGGTTTTTCCAGGCAGAAACTCAGGCGGGCGCTTCGCCGGCAGCCCCTACCCTATTCCCAATTCATCGACCCTTTCGAGCGGCGTCCCGCATTTGCGACAAATCACCGCGCCGCAGTCGCCGCACACCAGCGGCTCGACTACCTCGCTGCATTGGGGGCAATAGAGCGGCTGGCCTTCCTGACGATCATCTTTATCCATTTGTTCGCTTCCCCCCGTCTGTTATTCCCAGCCCTCTGCTTTCACTCCCCGAGCACTGTCATTCCGAGCGAAGCGAGGAATCTCGCTCTGACTTCTTCGCCCGCGGACCAGAACGTGATTCCTTGCCGTCATGAGAATAGCGAATCCGGACCCCCTCACCCGGCCCGCGCCAGCAGGTGAAAACGCCGTCGCGGGCCACCCTCTCCCCCAAGGGGGATAGGGTATTTTCCGAAGGACCATAAAGTCTGCGCTCGGAATGACAGGAGGAACAGGGCCCGGCACAACAGTGTTGTTTACGTCGCCGGCAAGCTCAGCAGCGATTTCAAGAAATCGCTGACGACTCGCTGAACCTCTTCGAGTTTCCCCGTGAAGAAATGATCCGCATTCAGGACCCAATGGATTTGTTTAGGCTCAGCCAACGAATTATAGAAAGCCTCGACCTCGGCGCGCGGCCCATACTGGTCGAGAGTTCCCTGAACGATGAGCTTGGGTTTGAGCACCCCGAGCAGGAAGTCGAAGTTCATGACCGCAACGGGAACGCCCAACCCCGCCAGCACGGCCACGTGCGGGTCGGAAGCTCCAACCTGCAGTCCAACACCCGCGCCGAAAGAGAATCCGATGAGGCAGACAGGAGCAACGGGGAAGCGCGCAGCGAGGAAATCCAGCGCTGCCCTGACGTCTTCGCCTTCGCCGATGCCGTGGCTGTAGCTTCCGGTACTCTTCCCGACTCCGCGGAAATTGAAGCGCAGAGCCGGCAGTCCCGCGTTGGTGGCTGCCTTCGCAGCACGGAAGACGACCTTGTTGTGCATCGTTCCACCGTAGACCGGGTGAGGATGGCACACCAGCGCAGCGAAGCGAGGCTTTACGCGAGGATCCCACTCGAGAAGCGCTTCAAGCGTGCCTTCGGGGCTCGGGATTAGAAGTCGTTCGACTTTCGTAATTCACCTCCGTGGTAGTGCTCTAATCTAACTCGTAGCGCTGTTCCTTCAGGCTGGCATTTGCCCACCCTTCGCTGCGCTCAGGGCAGGCTCTGAAGGTCGGCGCTACTTTCAAATTGGGACAGTGCTCGCCTCCACAATAGTGTAGAATATGCCTCAAGATTTTTGAGTACTTCTTGGAGGGCGGCTGCGAAATCTCCGCACTCCGAGTCGCGTCGTACTTGGCGCGAGGACTGAATCCTAGACATGGGGAGGCTGCATATCCGATCCAAACTTCTCGCCTTCCTCTTGATCACTGCTGGCGGAATCATTAGCTACCATTATTACGCATCGTGGCGCAAAGCGCGCTCCCCCAAGGATGTGGCATACGTGCTGCCTGGTTCGCTCGAAGTGGTGGATGCTCCGGGTGCAATCCGCCTCGCCGTCGAATCTGTAAAGGCGGGTGACCGGCTACGGGTTCTTCTTCCGTCGCACGACTGGGCAAAAGTCAAACTCGAAGATGGCCGAACGGGATGGGTGGAATCGAAGGATATCGTGGATTCCGAAGCCTACGAAGGCTCTCAAAAGCTGCTGCGGGATTTGGAGAACCTTCCCGTTCAGGCAGAAGGGCACGCGCCGCAGTCGATCAATTTAAGGTCTGAGCCCTCGCGTGACTCGGCCTGTCTGGCTCAACTCCCGAATAACCAAAAACTCCAGGTGTTCGGACGGAAAATCGTGGCGCGGCCATCGCAGGCTGCCGATCCTTCTTCACCGGCGGCCAAAGAGGTGTGGTATCTCGTAAAGGCGGACACGCACGCAGGCTGGGTGCTGGGCCGCTCCGTTACACTCGACGTTCCGGCGCCGATCAGCGCTAACGCCCAGGGCTACAACCTGGTGGCTTGGATGGTGCTCAACACGGTGGCTGACAATGGCCGCCAGGTTCCGCAATACCTTGCAGCCGATCGCGCCGCCAACCAGGACGCGGATTTCACCCACATTCGTGTTTTTACCTGGTGGGTGAAGAACCAGCAATACGTCACATCCTACGCCGAAAGCGGTCTGCGCGGATACTTTCCCATTCGTGTGGCGCAGAATGGGAAGGTCCCTCAATTCCGCCTCAATCTGCTGGACGAGCAGGGCAACAAGGTCCAGAAGGTGTACGCATTGTTTAATACCCTTACGCGCCCGCAGGGGTTTGTTGAGGGATGGGACAGCAACTTGGCGCCGACTCGCGCCCCCTCGCGTCGAGCGCAGCGCAGCCGCTAGTCGACGGTCAGATGAAACCGGAGAGATTTTCGGATGGAAAGCACCAGAGCAACTATTGAGTTTGCTCCCAATCCGGAGCCGGCCTTACCCTTTATCTACAGGTTTTGGCGCGGGCTGATCCGGTTGTGGTTTGCCCTCACCTCTCGCAAGATCCGTGTGCTACACGAGGATCGGTTGATGGAGGCAAACCCCGCTCTTCTGATGGTCAGCCACCCGGAAAGTTTTGTTGACGCCCTGATTCTGGTGGCGGGATTCGAGCGGCAGGTGCGCTGCCTTCTCCCCGCGAGATTCCTCAAAGGACTGTTCCCCTCCTTTCTTGCCCGGGGCGTAGGGATGATTGGCTATACCCCCGAGAACCGCCCGGCGGCGCTTGAAACTTGCCGTGCTCTGTTGGCGGAGAAGGCTGCGGTGGCGACCTTCCTCTCCCCTGGTTCCGCGAATGCTCCGAGCGGACGCACCCTCACCACGGATGCGGCTTCGATCGCCCTAAAAGCGCAAAGCCCGCAATCCACGCTTGTGGGACTTAAGCTGTTCCCCGTTCACCTTTTCATACCCGCAGGGCACACGCGCTCGAGAGAGTTACTGGTCGATATCGATCAGCCGGAAAATGCCAAAGACCTTACTTCCCTTGCTGTCGGCAGCGAGCAAGATCGCCTGCAGGAACTTGCCCAGCATCTCGACGAGAGATGTCGTGAGAACTCCTTCCGCCTTCAACCTTCGGCTCTTGCAGAATTCCTGGCGGACCTCGAGCAGGCATTACGCGATGGTCTGAAGGAAGAATTTGAGTCGAATCAGGCAGGGAAACAAAAGCTCGAGGGGTTCGAACTCAGCAGTTTCGTAATTCAATGGGCAGAGCAGATGAACTACTTGCATCCCGGCTTGCTGGTTTCGCTGCGTGAGATGCTCGCGGCATGGCGCGAGGCCTGCCGTAGGGGCGCACTCCACCGCCTCGAAACCGAAGGGGCGGGCGCCTGGCTGGCTGCACGCCTGGGCCGCGCCGTCGTTTTGCTGGAGACGGTTTTGGGGTTTCCCCTCGCCCTCTACGGCCTGGTCAATCACCTTGTGGCGTTGGCCGTCCTGTATTGGACGGGCTTACTCAGGAATGAAAGTGGTCGGGACAAGACCACAGCCTGGCTCTGGCGCAGTCTGGTGATTCTGGGATCTTATATCCTCCAGATCATCTTTGTTGCGCACTTTTGGGGACGGCGTGGTGCGGGATACTACCTGCCTTCTCTTCCTGTGTCCGGCCTGTACTTGTGGCGCTATACCTGGCTGCTGCCTCATCAATCGCGCATCGCATTTCTTTCCATGAATCGCTCCGTTGAGACGGCCGGCAGCACACGCCTGCGGCAGGACTTTCTCCACGAAATTAACCAAGCGCTCGACCTTCACGCTGAAATGCTTGGCCTCCCACACTGAGTTCGAAGACGTCGCTGATGCCCGTCGGCTGGCGGACACCCGGATACCAAGAAAATGGCCGAGCGTCCAGGAGAGCTGGAGTGTGCGTCTCGCCCGCTGTCACGGGGGCGTCTCGCCCCCGCCCAATGGTCGCGGGCAGGATGCCCGCGCCACGATTTTCAAAACAGATCGGGTGAGGCCTTGACAAACTTGGCCGTCAGGGCGATACTTTTCACGTAGGCGAAGAAAAAGCGAATATTCGGAGTAAGGCCATGGCACGGGATTTCAAACTGCTGCGCTCCCAAATTGCGTCGGTTTTGGCTCCCCGCTTTCCAGATCCGTTTAACTATCGGGATGCCAAAGGGGAAACGACGGTCCCCACTGGAGACTTTGAAACCGATTGCCTGACCGGGGGATTACCCCGTGGGGCCATTACGGAGATTTGCGGGCCCAGCGGTTCCGGCCGGACAAGTCTGATGCTGTCGGCTTTGGCTTTGCGCACGGCTGAGGGCGAAGCTTGCACTCTCATTGATGCGCGCAACGCTTTCGACCCGTATTCCGCAGAAGCAACCGGGGTGGTATTAAGGCAGTTATTGTGGGTGCGCTGTTCCAGCCTCGACCAGGCGTTTCTTGCTACGGACTTGGTTTTGCATGCCGGCGGCTTCGGGCTGGTCGCTTTGGACCTGGGCGACATCCCTCCGGAAATGGTCCGCGGCATTCCTCTCTATGTGTGGTTCCGGTTTCGTCAGGCGGTGGAACACACGCCCACCATCTTCCTTGTGCTCGAGCAGGAACCTCACGCTAAATCTTGCGCGTCGCTCGTGGTTCAAATGGAGACCGTGACCGCGCAATGGTTAGGGCCCCCGCAGAATCAGCAGGGGATCGCCGGCGATCCGCGGGCACGACTGTTCTGCGGTTCGCGGCTGAAGGCGAAAGTGGTCCGTTCACGACCTCACTGAACCACGGCGCGAAGAAACACGTACAGCGTTTGTCACTCGCCGGTGCAGCTATGTCTTTTGCTTCCATTTTCGTTCCCGATTTCTTGCTTAAGGCGGTAGTGCGTTCAGTGCCTGGAATAAGGAACAGGGCCATAGTTCTTGTAGATGCGAGTTCGCCGCTCCGCCCGGTTATATGCTTAAACCAGCAGGCCTCATCGAGGGGAATCAGGCTGGGAACGACGAAATCCGAAGTAGAGCAGTTCGGTGGGATTGAGATCCTCGAACGCTCGCGCGTGCAGGAGAAGATCGCACATGCGGCCCTGCTCGACCTTGCCTGGTCTATTTCGCCCCGAGTGGAAGATACTGCGCCGGACAACATTGTCCTCGATCTTGCCGGGCTTGCTGCCTTATTCGGGTCAGATGAGAACATCATTCATTGCCTTGCCGAAGGTGCGGAGCGCCTTGGCATGGAAACGCAAATTGCCGCCGCCTACAACATTGAGGCCGCCGTTCTTGCTTCCCGCGCTTTTCCCGGGATCACAGTTATTCCTGAAGGTGAAGAGGCGGCCATTATTGGGAAGGCGCCGGTTGCTGCCCTTTTATCCTCTGCTGTAGGAGTGAGTGTTTCCAGGCAGAAAGACGAAACTGCAAGTGCAACGTATGATCAGACGGACCTTTTGGAAACACTGGAACGTTGGGGTATTCACACCTGCGCATCGTTTGCGGCCCTGCCCGTCCTGGAGCTTTCCGAGCGACTGGGGCAAGCAGGAGTTCGCCTGCAAGAATTGGCCCGTGGTGCGGTAGTGCGAGCGCTGATCCCGGCGCAACCATCTGGTTACTTTGAGGAGGAGATGGATTTGGAAGACGCCGTGACTGAGATGGAACCTTTATCAATTCTCCTGGGCCAGGTGCTGGAGCGAATGTGCTCAAGAGTAGCTGCGCGTTCACTGGCTGCGGGGGCCATTAAGCTGCGACTCCAGCTTGAGCCTTCTTTAGAAGACGATCGAAATACGGCCGGGCGGCCATGCGCCGCGACAACTGATCCAGTGGAAGAAGAAGCGCCGGACGTTTTCCAATTCGCTTTGCGGCTTCAAGTGCCGATGAGCAATCCGAAGACTCTCCTGAAGTTGCTGGTCTTGCGTTTAGAATCTGCTCCCCCTTCCGCGCCGGTTGTGAAAATCACGCTCGCCGTGGACGCGGCGCGTCCCCGCACTTCGCAAGGAGACCTGTTCTCCGCGATTTGCCCCGACCCTGAAAAAGTCGAACTGACGATCGCGCGCCTGGCGAGCTTGGTCGGAGATGCGAACCTCGGCTCTCCAGAGCTTTTGGATACGCATCGGCCGGAGGGATTTCGGATGCGCCGGTTTGTTCCCAGTCTGGCTTCCAGGGATGGTTGCTGTCCACCACGCCTCTCCCCTGGGGGCCGAATCGAAAAGGAGCCAAGGGCACATGGCCGCACGCCTAGGGCTCCGAGGGAACGACCGCAAGAAGAGGCTCAGACTGCCTTTCGAGTGTTTCGCCCTGCACCGCCTGCTCGAGTCGAAACTCGCAACGGCTACCCTGTGAGGGTAGCTTTTTCAGGCTTTCGCGGGCAGGTGATTTCGGCTTCAGGACCTTGGCGTTCCTCGGGGGATTGGTGGAGGCAAGACTCCTACGACAAGGACGAATGGGATCTTGAGATCCGATCCAATTCTAATGTGGAAAGGGGCAGGCAGCACGGAGTCTACCGCCTGTGCTATGACTGGACCAAAAAGGTGTGGTTCGTCCGGGGGGCCTTCGATTGATCTACGTTGAGCTTCACGCTCGTTCTGCGTTTAGTTTTCTTGAAGGGGCATGCATCCCCGAGGAATTGGCGAGCCTGTGTGCGCGCCACCAAATGCCGGCCATGGCGCTCCTTGACCGCAATGGTGTTTATGGATCACCCCGCTTTCATCTAGCTGCACGGAAATCACGCATTAACCCTCACATTGGCGCCGAAGTAGCATCGTCACAAGGGTGGCGCTATCCCCTGCTCGTCAAATCGCATGCAGGGTACCAAAACCTCTGCCGGCTGATAACCCAAATGAAATTGAGGGGGAAGA
>JBELAJ010000334.1:0-9228 GCA_049508935.1 Terriglobia bacterium
GCTTGTGGATTCCGGGAAACTGAAAGCCGTGGTTGAAACCGTCCTGCCGCTTGCGGATGCCCGGCGGGCCCACGAACTCAGTCAAATGGGTCACACACGCGGCAAGATCGTTCTTCGTGTCGTCTAACGACTGTCGGAAAGGATGCGCCACAAGCGACGCAATATAATTTAGATGGGGTAAAGTAGTCATGATTCGGAGTGCCACGTGTATTGCCGCATTGCTGGGTTTGATTGCCGCCGCCTCGCGCCCTGCAACTTCCCAGTCGAATCCCATTCTGGAGACATTTTTGAGGCAGAATGTCGCGCTGAGCGAGGATCAGATTGCCGCCATCCACAGTGGGCAGCCGGTGGTGAGGCCCCTCTCCCCACGCACGCCGGCCGAGGTGCTGCTGTTTGGCGCGATCTACATCCACGCCGCTCCCGAGACCTACTTCCAATATGCCCGCAATTTCGACCGACTGCGGCAGGTCCCCGGCTTCCTGGCGCTTGGGGTGTTCACCGATCCTCCGCAGCTTTCGGACCTGCGAGGTTTTTCGTTAGACCACGATGACATCGAAGATCTGAAGAACTGCGAACCGGGCAACTGCCGGATCCAGATGCCGGCGACCTCGATCGAAGCACTTCACCGCTCCATCGACTGGTCTGCCCCCGAAGTCGATGAACAAGTAAATCAGCGCCTTCAGAAGGGCGCGTTTGAGCGCCTGCTTGCCTACCAGCGAGAGGGCAATGCGGCTCTGGGGGCCTATAACGATAAGCGCGACGCGACCGACGTGCCCGAGCAGTTCGCCTATCTGCTCAGCTACGATAATGCGTTACCAGAGCACGTGCCGGATTTCTACCATTACCTCCTCGCCTATCCACACGATAAACCCGCACACTTCGAGGAGACGTTCTACTGGGCCAAGGTGAAGTTCGGATTAAAGCCGACGCTGCGTATTGTGCATATGGTGACCATGCGCGGCAAGCCTTCTGATCCCATCGCATGCGCCATCGCCCAAAAGCAGCTCTACTCGAGCCATTATTTTCGTACCGCCTTGGACCTCTCCGTATGCGTCCGTGGCAGCAACGACCCGAAGCAACAAGGCTTCTATTTGATTAAGGCCCTGGGTTCCGAGCAAGGGGGGCTGAGCGGCCCCAAGGGATCCATCGTTCGAAGAGCTGCGGTGACCCGGGCAGTTTCAAATCTCGAACAAGCACTCGCGACCATCCGGGACACGATCGAAAGTCAAAAGTGCGAATAACTTCAGGGCGGCACATTCTCCCGCAGGTGGCCGAAGAAGTGAGACTCTCAGGCAGGGGAATTGCTGGCGAGATGGAGGCATAAAATGTCACACTACGATAAAGCAAAGGAAGTGCTGGTTCAAGACTTCGACGCACTGATGATGGATCGAGACAAGTCGGCTCATGATTATCTGCTGTACGCTATCAACACTTCCCTTTTCAATCTTATCGAGGCTCTTCAAGCTGATCTTCACCAGGTGAAATCAAAACTGGCGACGATCGAGGAAGCCGTACGGCGTCAGCGATAGCAATTGCACCAGACGAGTCTGCGCATCGGTGGCGGCGAAGGAATCTGTGCTACCCATCATCGGTAAGCCCTGAGACGATATGATGCTTGCCAGCTTGGCTAGCTCCTACCCAAGTGAACCCTGGTTGTCACGGCCACTTTTGCGAAATTCGCGAATTCGTGAAGGGATTGCGCCCTTCGCATCCTTCAACCCCATGGTGTTCAAGGGATTACATATGGCCTTAGCGTTGCTGTATATCGGCATGTGGTTACAAGACAAATACGCCGGAACGCAAACCGAAAGTCCAAGGAGGACGTATGGCCGTTGTTACTGACGTGGCGAAGCATGTAATTCGCGATAAGTTTGTGGCCGAGATCGAAACCGCCAAGGCGAAGCTGCAGATACTAAAAGCAGAAGCTGTGACCGCGAAAGCTGACTTCGAGATCAAGGCAATCACCCAACTGATAGCTAAGCAGCATGAGATTCTCCGCAAGCTGCGGCAATCGAGTAAGCAGTGACCCCGGCAAGTATAGCTTGTGAGCCGGGGAGGATGATTGATGGCAAGGCTTGAACGGATTCTTTTCGCCATTGGGCCTGCGCTTCTGGCTGTGTGGGGAAATGTGATGCTGCACAGAATCGTAATTTCGCGCGAGCCAATGGCGAAGCCCGACGCGCTGAAGGCGGAAAAAGCCGGCAGCCAAACTCGGGGACTGGAGCGCCTAAGGCTTCGTTCAGCTCACCGACCCTCCGGGAAATGACATCATGAGAATAGGCTTTCGACGCTTGGCATTGAGCGGGCTGTTGGTCCTAATCGCTGGCGCACCTATCTCTGCCGAGAAAATCAGGGTTAAGTGGGACTGCGACAGGTCCAATGATTTCGGGCGTTACAAGCGGTACAGCTTGGGCACAAATTTTCTCCTGACGCACCAGACGCCGCAGGTCCAGGCGCACATTAACCAGGTCCTGGTGGAATCGCTCAATCGTCATCTTCAGGGGAAAGGCTTTATCCTCGACAGAGATCAGCCAGACTTCGTGATCACGTACGAGGCGGGCTCTCTCGCCAAGGCCGACACGTCGTTGCCACCAGACATCTACTACGGAGTGCCGACGGACAGTCCGGCCTTCGGCCAGATAGGTCTCGAGGGCATTCCCGCCGAAGTCTGGACTTACGCTCTGGCCAAACTGAAGCTCACCGTGACGGATGTTGGTTCAGGAAAGCCAGTTTGGACAGCGCGTGCCTCCGAGAGAATTCCTTATCCGAAGAATGCCTTGAAGAATCTGAGAACCAGGGTTGATGACCTCATGGCCAAGACCCTGAAAAGTTTCCCACCTGCCTCCAAGCCCAAGTAGGTCCACTCGGAAGAAGCTTTTTCGCGAACTTCGCGAATCCGCGAGGAGACTGTGGATCTATGTTGCGCCAACCTGTGCATTTTCAGGGTACAAACATTTGGCGCTCGCATTGCATTGACACATCCGAGGAATGGTTAGAAGAAAGCTGAAAAGGAGCAAATCTATGGACAGATTGCTGGTAGTAGTCTTTGACGCGGAAAGCAAGGCGTACGAAGCGAAGAAGGCGCTTCATGAATTGGATCGGGAGGACATCATCACGGTTTTCGATCAAGCCGTGGTGGCGCGGAATAAAGATGGCTCCGCGACGGTGAGGCAAATTGACGGACCGACTCCGGTGCGGACTCTGGGCGGAACCGTATTGGGGGCGCTCATCGGTCTTCTGGGAGGCCCGGTCGGTGTCGGACTCGGCGCTGGCTTGGGCATGGCTGCCGGCGCCGCCATGGACGTGAGTAACGCCCAGATTTGTGAGGACTTCGTCGAGGACGTGAGAGAGAAACTGACCCCGGAGAAGTTCGCACTGGTCGCCGAGATTAGTGAAGACTCGATATCCCCGATAGACACGCGCATGGAGGCGCTGGGCGGAACGGTATACAGGCGGGCGCTGAAAGAAGTGAAGCGCACGTTCCACGACGATAACGTCGCGGCCATGAAGGCCGACCGTGCGCAGTTGACCGCGGAACGGGCCAAGGCTGACGCCGAGCGGAAGGCCAAGCTCCAGGAGAAGATCAACGAGCTCGACTCCAAGATTGAGGCACGGATCGAGAGAGCCAAGCAGCGGCGACAGGCGGCGGAGGCCCAGGAAAAGGCCAAGGCTGAGTTTCTTCAAGCCAGGGCCGCCGTCATGAAGGCCAACGCGCCCAAGAAACACGTTGGCCCTCCTGCTTGATCGGCGTCTTTGAAGTCCAAAGGGGAAGGCCCGCTGGCATGAATCTTAAGGAATATAGGAAGAAGCGTCAGTTCGACTCGACGCCGGAACCGCGGGGCTCGTCAGTGCCGAGACAAAAGGGTGACGGATTGCTCGTCTGACTGACCTGAAAAGAGGAGTTGAAAAGCCATGCTGAAAATAAATCGTATTCTCTGCCCGATCGATTTTTCGGAATTTTCCGTGAAAGCGTACGAATATGCGCAGTCGCTCGCCTGGTATTACCGGGCGACCCTATTGTTGGAGCACGTAACTGAGTCGCTGCCGCCCATGTACCCGTACTATGCATTTCCAAATGCCTACGTCGAGATCAGCCAGGAACTTCGCACCCATGCCGAGCAGCAGCTCCAGGACTTTGCGAAGACGCATACGCGGGGCGGAGTACTGCCCGAGTGCAGCGTGAACGATGGCGATGTGGCAAGCGCAATTCTCGACGTGGCCGACGTGCAGGCCGTGAGCCTCATCGTGATGGGAACCCACGGATTGCGAGGGATTGACCGCGCGTTGCTGGGTTCAGTAACAGACAAGGTTCTGCGCAAAGCTCACTGTCCAGTGTTGGCCGTTCGGAAGCCGGCCCACGATCTGGTCGCCCAGGCAGGAGCCCCGGATATTATTCCGGTACAACGGATACTCTGCTGCACGGATTTTTCTGGTCAGTCCGAGAAGGCTCTCGAATACGCCGTTTCCCTCGCAACAGAGTATGGAGGCGAACTGACTCTCCTCCATGTGTTAGAGGGCGTGGCAGAGTCGGCCGACATTGAAGACGAAATCGGAAAAGTGAAGGCGAGTCTGGAGAAGTGCCTCTCGCTGGAAACCGACAAGAACCGCAAGACGAAGACCCTGGTGCGCATCGGAAGCCCGTATCAGCAAATCCTCGAGCTTGCCTTGGAGTCTCAACCCGACTTGATCGTCATGGGAGTGCGCGGGCGGAATGCCTTGGATCTCGCTGTGTTCGGTTCGACAACCTACCGGGTGGTTCAGTTAGGCCCATGCCCGGTCCTGGTGGTACACACCCGAGAGGGTAAATCCTCGCGTCAGTGAGGCCTGCGACTGGCCAAACGTGCCTTTAGAGGAAAGGTTAGAATAGGGGTGTGTTCTCATCCTCTGTTGGAGGCAGTCATGAAGATCTTGCTGGCCGTTGATGATTCAAGGTTTTCCGACGCAGCTCTCGAAGCCGTGATTGCACAGGTTTCCCCACAGAACACGGAAGTGATGGTGCTGCACGTTGTGGAGCCGATCACGCTTTCTTCTCCTCCGGAAATGTCCCCGAGCTATACCCCTGAACTTGAGATACAGGTCAAGGAAGCTCACGAGTTGGTAGAGCAAGAGGTCCAGAAGCTTCGCGCTGCGGGGTTCAAGGCGCGCGGTGAAGTCGAAACCGGCGACATCCGAGGGAAGATCCTCGATGCCGCCGCGGAGTTAGGTGCAGATCTCATCGTCCTGGGTTCCCACGGGCGAAAAGGCGTGCAGCGTTTCTTGCTTGGTAGCGTCGCGGAAAACGTGGCACGCCACGCCCAATGCTCGGTAGAAATCGTGCGCGTTCCCAATCAAGCCATCTAAATCACCAACCGAATGCAGACAGCTACCGGCATGGCTGATACGTAATAACGGCACGGCGCGAGCCACGCGCGTTCCGCACGCGGCGGTCCCCGGGCCGGCTTCTCAGGACTCTGGCCATGCCGATCAGCGCTGCCAAAGGATCCGAGCTGCTTCCAGGGGAACGGCCACACCGTCGCGATGGGGTATGATTCGCGCCGTGTAGTCTGTGGGCGGGCGAGTGGCAGGCACGGAGCCCCGGTAGAGATAGCCGCCGACCGCTCCCACAAGCTGCCGGATGCGCGTCGTTTCCTGCCGCACCGGCGCGTCTCCAGGCGCACCGTCCGCGTAGAGTTCGACCCGAATGCCGTTCGGATCGAGTTCGCCGACGTAGACTTGAATGTCGAAGACGTGCTGATCGCCGCTCCTTTCCATCTTCACTTCGCCGAAGTGCAGCGCCGCCCATTTCTGGCCCAGAATCTCGAACCAATTGACGATCTTTTTGCCCAAGGCGGCCTTGTCGGCGGCGCGGGCACAGTACGCGGCCGCAGCCGGCAGGTAATGAAGTTCGGCATACTCACGCACGGTGCGGTTTGCAGAAAAGCGCGGCGTCAACCGTGCCATGCTCTCTCTCATGCGCGCTACCCAGGCGGTAGGGATACCGTTCGCGTCACGGGCGTAAAACTCGGGAATTACCTCCCGTTCGAGCAGATCATACAGCGCTTCCGCCTCAGCGGCGTCCCAAGCGGGATCCTCTCCGTGTTCCTGGCCATCTCCGAGCACCCACCCGACTTCCGGCGTGTAAGCTTCCGCCCACCAGCCATCTAACTCGGAGAGATTGAGGCCTCCGTTAACAAGCACTTTCATGCCGCTGGTTCCGCAGGCCTCCCAGGGGCGTCGCGGGGTATTGATCCAGACATCCACCCCTTGGACCAGGCGCTCAGTCAAGAGCATTTCGTAATCACTCAGGAAGGCAGCATGGGACCGCACTTCCGGCTGGCGAATGAACTCTACCCACTCGTGGATCAGCGCCTGGCCGGCTCCGTCCGCCGGGTGGGCCTTGCCCGCGATGAATAGTTGCACCGGCCGTTGCGGGTCGGTCAAAATGCGAAGCAGCCGCTCAGGATCATGCAACAGCAGGTTGGGCCTCTTGTAAGTCGCGAATCGGCGCGCGAATCCCAGTGTCATCACGTCAGGATCAAAGTTGGATTTCGCATTCTCAATGTCCTCCCTGCGCGCGCCGGAAGCAGCGAGTTGCCGAGAGAATCTCTCGCGGATGTACGCAACGAGAGATTTCGTGGAGGCAGTGCGAAACTGCCAAACCTTAGCATCGGGAATGCGTTGAATGTGCGCCGCCATGTTTTCCGTTGTCCCCAGCCAACGGTCCTTTCCACAGGCCTCCGTCCAGAGTGCATCTGCCGCCTCCGAGTCCCAACCCGGCACGTGGACACCGTTGGTAACATGCCCCACGGGAACTTCGTTTTCCGGCCAGCGCGGGAAGAGAGGCGAGAAGATCCGGCGGCTGACCTCACCGTGCAGACGGCTCACTCCGTTGACCGCTCCGCTTCCTCGCAAGGCCAGGTATGCCATCTTGAAGTCTTCTTCGGAATTGTCCGGGTCTTGGCGGCCAAGTGCCAGCAGTTGGGGCACGCTAATGCCGAGCCGCCGCACAGCGTACGTCCCCAGGTATTGCTCGATGAGAGGCGGCGAAAAACTGTCGAACCCAGCGGCCACCGCCGTGTGGGTTGTAAAGAGATTTCCGGCTCGGGTGGTTGTCAATGCGACGTCAAAGGGCTGGCCGGTCGCTTCCATGAAGCTTCGCGCACGATCCAAGACGACAAACGCCGCATGCCCTTCGTTCAGGTGACAAACTTCCGGATGGATGCCGAGCGTCTCGAGCAACCGCCACCCCCCAAGTCCAAGCGCCAGTTCCTGCGCGAGTCTCACTCCCGGCCCACCCCCGTAAAGTTGGCTGGTAATCCCTCGGTAAACAGGATGGTTTGCGGTATCGTTGCTGTCGAGCAGGTAAAGCTTCACTCGCCCGACTTGAACCTGCCACGCACGCAGCCAGATTGACTGACCGGGCAGATCAAACTGCAGCCGCAACCACTCGCCGTTCGGCTGGCGTAAAGGTGTGATTGGCAGTTGTGTAGGATCGTTATAGGGGTACAGGGCCTCTTGCCAGCCGTTCTTATCCAGGTGCTGGCGGAAGTAACCTTCCTGGTAAAGTAGTCCGATGCCGACCACCGGCACCCCGAGGTCGCTAGCCGCCTGAAGTTGATCGCCCGCCACATTGCCTAACCCGCCCGAGTAGATGGGCAGAGCCTCACTCAACATAAATTCCATGCTGAAGTAAGCAACGCAGGTCAGGGGAGCGTGCGGATGGGTGCGCTGAAACCAAGCCGGAGATTCGAGCACTTTGCGCCTGGTTTGCGCCAGATCCTCCAGCCTACCGCGAAAAACGGGGTCGGCCAGCAGGCGCCCGATCTTGTCCCGCGAAACCGTGACCAGAACAAGCCAGGGGTTGTTGGTAAGTGCCCAAAGGTCAGGATCAAGCTCCCGCCACACTGAGTCAGTTGCATGATTCCACGACCAGCGCATATCCAGGGCAAGTTCGGCCAGGGAATCAAATCCCTCAATGTCCGTGGGCAAAACGTTGTAGAGTCGGCCGCTGGTGTGGGATTGACTGTTCATAACATCTCCTCCACCTTTGACAAGTCAAGGTGGTTCGGCTCCGCCGGGCGGATTTCAATCACGCTTGTGGAAGAGGCGCGTTTTGACATCGGGCCAAAATTCCTCGAAAGCATTGGCCACCAGGATTCCGCCAAAGCCCTCCGCACTACGCAAGAGGGCGTCGTGCGAATTGGCCTCGCTGTTGACGCGCCAGGAATTCGAGAGAAAGCTGGCTCCTAAGGCCGCCATGTAACGGGCATACGCAGGTCTTAGACTGCCCTCACCGCCCCGGGCAGCAAATGCGAACCGCACCACATTTCGGACGCGGGCCCTAAAAGGCTCATAAGGCACGCGAAAATAACGCGGATCTTCCCGGAGGACAAAGCCTGCGCCTGCTTCAACGGCATTTCCCGTGACGCTTCGCGTCATGCCGATTCCATAACGCTCGCCAAAACCTGCCCAGTGCGGTCCGTACTCTTTTGGCCGATCAGGAGCTGTTCCGAAAGCAGCGTCGAAGATGCCCCCTGCCAGGTTCCACGGGTCCATCGTGTTTGCTGTGAACCAGCGGAGTCTTTCCCGACGTGTCAACGGTTGGTACGGTGTCTGGAGGGTTTGCGGTTTCAGATGTGTGAACGGTGGTGGTGGACTTTGACCCTTGTACCTATGACGTAAGCGAACCGATTGACGCACGTTTGCGGCGCCGCCAGATGGGGCTGACTGCGCCCCTAAAGCAACATGGGTTGCCAAGACGATGACGATCAGCGTTTCTAAGTGGCGTGCGAAGGCGCTAGCATCGCTCAAGAAAACCACAGCGCTCCCCTCACTTTCGGTCCTGCGAACGAATTGTGTCAGCTTCCGGCGACTGGCACAGCGTTGTGCCTCGAACATCTCCCGACCTGAACCATGCACGGCAAATACCACCCGTGTACCCTTCAAAACGCTCGCTTTCGCAGCACATTCGGCCTTTGGCTCTTCGTCACCTTCCTTCCTGATTTTCACGAAACTCGCGAATTCACGAGGAATTCGCGCCGCACGTGGGTGTCGATTGTGCGTTTTCAAGACCTTACGATTGGCCCCCGTGCTGCATTCGAGAACAGGAGGATTGCCCGCCCCGACGATTTAGTACTACTACGTTAAGTTAAGGCGGTCGCTTTGGCTTGCGAATTTTGCTACCACAATACGCACAATGTCCGGTCCAGGTGAACAGCAGGCGTTGGATCTCACGGCGCGTCTGTGGCA
>JBELAJ010000335.1:0-9187 GCA_049508935.1 Terriglobia bacterium
GAAGAAAGGGCCTTAACTGCGGCCGCGCCGCTCACAGCATAACCCCCACCCCTTGATGACGCCAAGTCACAGGTTATTCAATCCGGCCCCGCCGGTGGCTGGGCTGCCTACTGCCTACTGCCCACCTGCCTACTGCCCACTGCCTACTGCCTTCTTCCTTCCTTCAGTCCCTATCCAGCTTCGCCCCGTAGAACGCCCTTCCTTTGTCCTTAGCGGGACGGCGCCACATGATACGGGCGGGGATATCGCGTTGTTCATCGGGGCTATCTAATCCCACCCGCACATAAAGCCGCACACCGACTTGCAGTTCAAGGTTGCAGGCAAAGCACAGGCCTGTTTTGGAGATATTTTCTGTTGTGCTTGTTTCCTCGCTCCCATCCGGAAGCCTGATTCCCAGCGGGAGCTTTACCCCCAGGCGCCTTTCCTGCCGTCGTTCGAGTTCGCGCTGCGCGGCCAAGTCCGAGATGGAAGTGCCAGGGAGAGTGGGTGAGGGTTTTTCAGGTCCATTGTCGACAACCGCAAATGTCCAATTCCGGGGAAAGTCGCATCTTGGACAGGGACGCGCCACGGACGAATACGACACCAGCCTGCGATACTGTTCCACCGTAAGCGCGGTCATCTCCCGGTAGGAACACTCCCGGCACTCCAGCAGAACATGGATCAGACCTTCTTCTGCAGGTTCCTCCGATTTGGCTTGAAAGTGGACGCCCCAGATTTCAACATCCGGGTCCAGGCACTTTACTCCCCACTCCGGAGTGCCGCTCAGCGACCTCGCGGAGCGCATCACCACCTGGAAGAAACAGGAGATCTGGTTGTTGAGGTTGGTAATCTTGATTACAGCGCCGGGCAACATCAGGCGCGAGGCGACAATCAAGCCTCCAGACTGGTTGACTACCAGCGTATAAGTCAGCTCATCGAACGGATCGCCCTGGGTATCCTTACCCTCAAGACGGATCGGGATCCTCAACAGCACTCGTTCGCTTCGTCGCGACGGTGTGTCATAAGATTGATTTGGCATCTCGCATTCCAGGTTTCAGGATTCGGGATTCAGGATTCAAGATTCAGGCCCCAAATCCATGAGTTCGAGATTATAGGGGAGGATACTCGAAATTCAAACCACAAAAGGTAAAGAAGGATTCAGGATTCGGGATCGTAAACCAGGATTCAGGATCCAGGATTCAGGGCCTGAGAACCTAGTCGGCGGGTTTGTCCTGAATCCCGAATCCTGAATCCTGAATCCTCGCCAGTGCGCCCAACACGTACCCAAGCGTGTGCGCCATCCCCGCATGCCAGGGAGCGCCACAGCTCATCTGGGGTGTGTGGTCAGGAATGATCACTCCCTCGAAAGCGTTGCGGTTCAGAATCGACAGGACGCGGATCATATCGACATCGCCTTCGTCGATGAAGGTTTCCCGGTAGTGCGGCACTTTTCCAGCCACGTTGCGGAGATGGAGGTAAGCGATTTTGCCTTGCCGGCTGTATTGATCGATGGCCTCGTAGATGTTTCCTTCCGTCATCTCCGCCAGGGTTCCGACGCAGAGTTCCAAGGCGTTGCTTTTGCTTGGGGCGAGGTCGAGCAAGCGTTGGTACAGGTAGGGCTGGTAGACTAGGCGAGGCTGCCCGCGCAAGGTCGGCAGCGGAGGATCGTCAGGATGCGCGGCAAGGCGCACGCCCGCCTGCTCGGCAACAGGTATGATCTCCTCCAGGAACCTTTGCAGCCTGCGCCACAACTCATCGCTGGTTACCGGTGGGACAGACCCGGGCTGCGCCCCGCGATCGTAAATCATGTTCCACACCACACCGTTCGGGATGGGCGCATCCACCGGCCCGTCCATGCCTACCGCGATTGCGCCGCCCCGTCCAGTGGGTCCGCTGACGCGGCCGCTGACCCCCGCCAGGCTGAAGTTGTATCCCAAGACGGGAATCCCAGCCTCGCCCATGCGGCGAACAATGGTCTTTACATTCTCGATGTGGCGCGCGCGTTTCGGCCCGTCCAGAAGAATGTCGTGCCAGTTGGCAGGATCGAGGTTCTCGATCGCCGCCAGAACCAGACCGCCGTCTTCAATCTCTCCGCGAATTCTCCGCAACTCGTCGAGGCTCCAGAGATTCCCGGGGTCGCCCGCCACTCCCCAAGGCTCGAGCTTGCCGCCCGTGGGTTGATTGTCGCGGGGGTTTGCCGACCCTTGATTGAAGTAATCCACAAGGTGGATGACGACGTGCGTACACCCAGCCTGGCGCGCGAAGGCGTAGTTCTCCTGCGTCAGCATGTGGCGGTAGAGTCCTAGTCCAAGTTTCATGAGTTCCCGCACTTTTGTGGCGCGGGCGTCTCGCCCGCGGTCGCGGGAGCGTCCCGCTCCCGCGTGGGCAGAGCCTGTCCTGAGCGGAGCGAAGGAATGCCCGCGCCACAGCGGGCGAGACGCCCGCGCTTCAGCCGCCCTTACTTCGGCGCGCCCAACCCGCCGCCTTGAAACGCCATCCCGCCGGCGGGCACGAGCAAGCCGCCGTCCACTGCATATGCCCCGCCGGTTACGAACGAAGCCAAGTCGCTGGCAAGGAAGACAATCACCCGCGCCACTTCCTCCGGCAGTCCCAGCGTGCCTCGAATGTGAAGACCCGCGCATCCGGCCAGTACTTTCTCGGGATGGCTGTCGCGCGAAGCCGCCCAGCGCAGCATGGGCGTATCGATCGCTCCCGGCATTACGCAGTTGGCCCGGACGTTCTGCTTTCCGAAATCAAGCGCAATGGACCGCGTGAGGCCCAAGAGCCCGTGCTTGCTCGTAACGTAGGCGACTGAGTTTTGCTGGGCCGTCACGGATTGTACGGAACCTGTCATGACGATGGCGCCGCCTCCCCGCTTAACGATTTCGGGGATCGCGTACTTGGACATCAGGAAGGCGCCTTTGAGGTTAACGGCCATGACCTCGTCCCATTCTTCCTCGGTGGTGGTGGTAACGCTGCCATAGCGCTGGATCCCGGCATTATTGACCAGTACGTCGATACCGCCGAACTGAGCTACGACCAGGGGGATCAGTCGCTCGACCTCGAGGCGAGAGCCCACATCGGCCTGGAAGTATTTGAGCGTGGCGCCTTTTTGCCGAAGTTCCGCGACGGTTTGTTCGCCCGCTCCGGCCTTGCAATCCACAATCGCCACGGCCGCACGCCGAGCGGCGAATTCACGTACGCAAGCCTCGCCAATGCCGGACGCTGCTCCTGAAATCACCACCACTTTGCCTGTGAAGTCCATGGTCCTCTCCGAAGTATCGACTGAACTGTGATGCCGACCCGAGCAAGCGACCCCTCACCCGTCGCGCTCCGGCTGAAGAAAACGCCGGCAGCGCGACGCCCTCTCCCCCAGGGAGAGGGCTGTTCATTTCTTGAAGGTTCAGGGATTTTGACGCCCAATTAAATTATAGGTTATTCAAGCGACTTGTGGAAGCGCAGGACGCTGACGGTCAGCAGGACGACTGCCAGGCCGGCCATGGCGGCGATGTTAGGCCAGAGAACGTCAAGCCCCACGCCTTTGAGGTAGACGCTGCGCAGGAGCACCATGACGTGGGTCATGGGGTTGATGAAGCTGAGCTTCTGGAAAAACATCGGCATGCTGCTGATCGGGTTGCCGAAGCCGGAGAGCGTGATCATGGGCATGTTAAAGAAGAAGGAGGCGAGCATGGCCTGCTGCTGGGTGGCGGAAATGGTCGAGAGGAGGAGTCCTAGCCCCAGCGCCGCCACGATGAACGTCGCGAGCCCGAGCGCCAGCACGGCGACGTTGCCGCGGAAGGGGACGCCGAACCAGAGCGTGCCGACGAGCGCGATCATGGTGGCATCGAAGCACCCGATGAGAAAGAAGGGAAGTGTCTTGCCCAGGATAAACTCCCAGCGGCGAATCGGTGTGACCATAACCTGCTCGAGGGTGCCGATTTCCCGCTCGCGTACTACCGCGAAGGCCGTCAACATCATCACCATGATCAGCATCAGGTTGCCGATCACGCCGGGCACGAAGAACCACTGGCTGTTGAGGCTTTCGTTAAACCAGGGACGGGTTTCGAGCTGGACCTGCGGCACGAAGGACACCAGTTGCGGCGCCGTGCGGCGCATCCGGTCGGTTTCGTAGTCGCGCGCGAATTGCGCGCCTATCTGGCTGATGTAACCCAGCGCCACCAGCGCCGTATTCGAGTCGGAGGAGTCCGCCAGCACCTGCACCGAAGCGCCTTGGCCATTGCGCAAACGCTGGGCAAAGCCGGAGTGGATTTCCAGGGCGACGAGGAAATCGCCGCGGTCGATGCCTTCGCGAAGGTCATCGTGGTGCAAGGCATATTGCTTAATGTCGAAATAGCGGCTAGCGGAAAAATGCGACACCAGTTCGCGGCTCTCCTGCGTGTTGTCCAGGTCGAGCACCGCGAGCGCCACATGCTTCACTTCCATCGTGGCTGCATACCCGAACACCAGCATTTGGATGATCGGCGGGCCGATGAGCACGAAGCGCGTGTGGGGATCGCGCAGCGTTTGGATGAACTCCTTCCGCAGCATGTGCCCGACCCGCGCGAACGATTGCAGAATCTTCATTCCAGCCTCTTCCGGTGATTCAAAATTCCAGATTCAAGATTCAAGGAGTTCATTCCAGCTTCTTATGAAACGCCCGCGTGGCGAGCGTGACGAGCACCGCGGCAATGATCGCCAAGGCGAAGAGTTGACCGGCCATCAACCGAATCTCCGTGCCCTTCAGGAAGACGTTGCGCAGAATGGCAACATAATAGCGCGCCGGCAGCACGCGCGTGATCCACTGCACCACCACCGGCATCTGCTCGATGGGAAAAATGAATCCCGACAAAAGGAAGGTAGGAAGAAACGTGGCCAGCAGGGCCATTTGGCTCGCGCCGAGTTGCGACTTGGCCGTCACCGAAATAAAGTAGCCGAGCGACAGCACCACCACCAGAAACAGCATCGAGCAGCCGAACAAAACAGTCCAGCTTCCGCGAAAAGGAACGTCGAACCACCACACGGCCACGCCGGCGCAAACCGCCGTGTCCATAATCCCGATCAGAAAGTAAGGAGTCAGCTTGCCGATCTGGACTTCCAGCTTGGCAATCGGCGTGGAGATGAGCTGCTCCATCGTGCCGCGCTCCCACTCGCGCGCGATAGTCAGCGAGGTGAGGAACGCGCCCACCACCGCCATCACCATGGCCACCACGCCCGGCACAATATTCGACATGCTCTCGAGGTCCTCGTTGAACCAGGTCCGGGGCTCGAAGGTAACATCGGCGGGAATGCCGGCCAGGCCGTGGCGCTCGCGCCAGTCGATCTGGACTTGCGCGGAATAGGCCTGCACGATATTGAGCGCGTAACCCATACCGATGTTGGCCGTATTGCTGTCGCTGGCGTCGAGCAGCGCCTGCACGCTGGCATGGCCGTCGGAGCGAAGTTTCTCGGCGAATTGCGGCGGCACAACCACCGCTACCGTGCAGGCGCCGTAGTCGATGCTCCGCACCACATCGGTGTAGCTTTCCGACAGATGAACAATCTTGAAATAGTCGGTGGCTTGGAAGCGCTTGAGGAGGTCCTGGCTGGTTTGCGTCGCGTCACGATCATAGACGCAAAGCGGAATGTGCTTCACGTCCAGGTTCACGGCGTAGCCGAAGATCAGGAGTTGGATGATCGGCATGGCGATGATGATCATCAGGCTCAAGGGATCGCGCCGGATCTGAATTACTTCCTTGCGCGTCATGGCCAGAATGCGGCGCCCACTCATGCGGATTTCTCCTGTTTGGGTTCGCGGGCCGCGGTAAGCGAGACAAAGACGTCTTCGAGGCTAGGTGGAATCTGCTCGAGGCGTCCCACGCGCAGCCGCCGGGCCTCGAGCGACTCCCGAACCTTGGGCAAGGCAGCCTGGGCGTCGCCAACGACGGCATGCAGGCTGCTTCCGAAGACCGCCGCATCAAGGACGCCGGGAGTTTCCCGCAGCGCTTCCAGGCCCGGTCCCAGGGGCTCGCACTCGACCAGCAATAGCTCGCCTTTCATATAACGGTTCTTCAGTTCCGTGGGAGTGCCCATCGCCACGATGCGCCCACGGTCGATCATCACCAGGCGGCTGCAGTATTCCGCTTCATCCATGTAGTGCGTGGTGACGAACACCGTGATGCCCTCGGCGACCATCTGGTGAATCAAGTCCCAGAACTGCCGGCGAGAGACGGGATCGACGCCAGAGGTCGGCTCGTCGAGGAAAACGATGGGAGGGCGGTGCAGGACCGCGCAGCCGAGCGCCAGGCGCTGCTTCCAGCCTGCGGCCAGGGCGCGCGTGGGAGACTGCTCCCGCCCTTCGAGCCCTGCCATGCGTAGCGCCCACGCCAGGCGGTCCGGCAAATCGCGCGCTGGCACGCTGTACAGCCCCGCAAAGAACCGCAGGTTTTCGATCACGCGCAGGTCGTTATAGAGCGAGAACTTTTGTGACATATAGCCGATCTGCTGGCGCACCGCTTCAGGGGCCGCCGCCACATCGATTCCTGCCACCAGCGCCTGGCCGGAGGTGGGCCGCAGCAGGCCGCACAGGATGCGGATGGTGGTGGATTTGCCGGCGCCGTTCGGGCCGAGAAAACCAAAAATCTCGCCCCGGCGGGCCGCGAAGCTGATGCGGTCCACCGCGGTAAACGCCCCGAACCGCTTGGTGAGGTTTTCGACCACCACCGATGTGTCGTTCTGGATCATCTGACTTCTCTTCCGCAGGTTCCCCAACTCGGCAACATAGCCCTCTCCCTTGGGGAGAGGGTGTCCCGCGACGGCGCTTTCATCAGCCGCCGCGGGACGGGTGAGGGGTTAGTTCCGTTCAATTCCCATTTCCTGACTGGCCTTCCAGCGCCGAAACGAATAGGTCTTCGATGCTCGGCGCAACGGACTGAATGGAATCGTAGGCTACCCCAGCCGACTCCAGGCGGGCGCGCAATTCCGGAAGGCGGCGCTCTGCGCTGTCCACAAACAGATGGACACGGTCGCCCACCAGCAGCGCACTTCTCACAGCGTCGGCCTTCGACAGCAAATCGCGCACGCGCGCCGGCTCGGGAGCGCGCACGGCAAGAATTTCGCCCGGGAATTTCTTCTTCAGTGCGCCCGGCTGATCGCAAAAGAGCAACCGTCCCTGGTGCAGAAGTCCGACGCGATGACAGCGCTCGGCTTCGTCGAGATAAGAGGTCGAGGTGAGAATGGCGACGCCTCCCGCGACCAGAGAATAGAGAATTCGCCAGAAGTCGCGGCGCGACACCGGATCGACGCCGTTCGTCGGTTCGTCGAGAAGGATCACCTTGGGAGTGTGAATCAACGCGCAGACCAACCCCAGCTTCTGCTTCATCCCGCCCGAGAGGTTCCCGGCCAACCGGCCGCGGAAATCGCTGAGGCCCGCAGCCGCCAGCAGCTCCGCGCAGCGCGGCTCGCGCTTCTTGCGGGTGACACCAAAGAGATCCGCGTAAAACCGGATGTTCTCGTCCACCGTGAGGTCTTCGTAAAGACCGAAGCGCTGCGACATGTAGCTCAGGTGGTGTTTGGCGCCCTCGGGGTCGTGAACCACGTCGTAGCCGGCCACGGTCGCCGAGCCCGAATCCGCATCCAGCACTCCGGCGAGCACGCGCAGCGCCGTCGTCTTCCCCGCGCCGTCCGGCCCCACCAGGCCGAAGATTTCTCCCGGATGCACATCGAAGCTGAGTTGGTCGACAGCGCGCACTTCGCCGAAACGTTTACTGAGTGCGGAAACGATGATGGCGGGAGAGGCATTCATGGCACTACACATCTAAAGCAGAGTTTTGTCATTCCGAGCGAAGCGAGGAATCTCGCCCTGATCTTTCTCGCACCGTGCGCAAGAACCAGAGCGAGATTCCTCGCGGAGTTTACCCTGAGCGCCCAGGGCGAGATTCCTTCACTTCGTTCAGGACAAGCTCTTCGCTTCGCTCAGGATGACAGCGAAGGGCTCGGAATGACACCCTTCGTTGATCGACACAATTATTTCACCTTGATGTACGCATCCGCCGGCATCCCCGGCTTCAACTCGAAGTTCGGGTTCTCGACGTCCACCTTGACGCGATAGACCAGCGTGACGCGCTCCTTCTCTGTCTGCACGCTTTTGGGGGTGAATTCCGCCTCGGAGGAAATCGAAGAAATTCGGCCGTGATAAAGCTTGTCAGGATAGGTGTCGGTGCGCACGTCAACGCACTGACCCCAGTGCACCTTGCCGAGATCGGTTTCCGGCACGTAGACGCGCAGCCAGAGGTGGTCCAGGTCGGCCAGAGTGACGATGGGGGTGCCGGGTGAAACCACTTCGCCCATCTCTGCCTGCCGCACCAGGACCACTCCGTTGAACGGCGCGCGGAGCACGGTGTAAGAAAGCCGAATGCGCGAGAGGTGCAGGTTCTGGTCCGCCTGATGAACGTTGGCTCGGTCCACCTCGAGTTGCTCTTTCCGCGTTCCCTCGATGAGTTCGTTGTAAATCTGTTGTGCCCGGTCCAGGGCCGTCTGCGCGCGGGTCACACTGGTGGCGGCCTGATCGCGGGTTTGCGTAGGTATTTCGTCTTTCTCAGCAAGTGCCTGGTAGCGCGCGTAATCCTTCTTCCGCTGTTCGAGGTCGGCCTGAGCGTCGAGGATGGCCTGCCGGGCTGCCTCGATTTCCTGCTGACGGCTGCCCGCTAAGCCCAGTGCGAGTTGTCGATCACGAACGCTTGCGACGGCTTCGTCCACCACAACCTGCTGGCGATAGTCGTCATTATCAAGCCGCGCCAGCAGGTCTCCGCATTTGATGGTCATGCCCTCATCAACCGGCAAGGCGACGATGCGGCCGGTCAACTTGAAGCTGACCAGGCTTTCGTGAGCTTCAATGTTGCCGGAGAGCTTCAGCAGATTCGATGGCGGGCGTTTGCCGAAATATTGCGGATAATATCGGACTGCCACCGCGGCCGCAGCCGCCAGCAGCAGAATTGGAATAATGCGTTTCATACTGGTGATACCTCATAATGTGGTGCGGGCGTCTCGCCCGCTGTGGCGCGGGCATTCCTTCGCTCCGCTCAGGACAGGCTCTGCCCGCGCGCGGGAGGGGGACGCTCCCGCGACTGCGGGCGAGACGCCCGCACCACAACGTCACGGTTCGCCTAAGTACGTCTGGTAAATCTTCTCGGTATCTCCAAGCGCGCGCGCCAAGGCCATTCCCGCGTCGGTG
>JBELAJ010000336.1:0-9149 GCA_049508935.1 Terriglobia bacterium
GCAGGATCTGCCATGGGGTTGATCAACGCGATTGGAGGATTGGGGGGATATTTCGGCCCCTTGGCGGTGGGATATTCTGAGCAGCGAACGGGGAGTTTCGTTTACGCCTTTTGTATACTCGGTGCGGCGCTCCTGACGAGTTCGGCGTTGACGCTGTTATTTCGCTGCCCGAGTGCAGCCGCTGAACGGGGTGTCTCTCGTAGCGCTGAGCAATCTTCCGACAGGAGTTATTGAAATCATGCTTCCGAGTTTCTTCTTGTTGGTGGCTTTAAGCGCGCCGCCGCAGCTTCAGAACCCCGGCTTTGAAGCTTCCGAGCTGCTGCGGGGTTGGACAGTAGATTCACCCGCACAAGACAAGAAGAACGTGGAAGTCCGCGCGGACTCGGCGGAGAAGAAAGAGGGACGGCAATCGCTTCTGATCGAAGCTCGCGCGCCCGTGCACTATTCGTTGAATCAGTGGATTGTACTGCCGGTGGGAACACTCTGGCGGGCGCGGGTCTGGATCAAGACTGAAGGCTTATCCGCAACCGGTGGCAATGAGGAAGGCAGTCGGATTCTGGTTGATTCGCGTGAAGGTGTATTGGGCAGAAGCAGCCCAAGGTCCGGCGCGTCGCCCTGGCGAGAAGAAGAGGTGATCTTCGAGGCCCCCACGCCGGAGGACGTGGACATCGTTCTTGTGGGCTTCGAAAACAGCTTAGGCAAAGTCTGGTTCGATGGCCTTCGTTTGGAACCCGTGGCGCGGCCTGTCGAGAACGAGGTTCGGATTTTTCATCAGAGGCTCAGCAAACTGCCCATTGACCTCAAGCAGTGCGGGCAATTCATCGAGCCCTTGTGCCGCCTTCTGCCCTCCATGCTGGCGCAGCAGGTCGAATCTACGAGTTTTGAAGAGGAGGAGGAATGGTGGCCAAGCTACAAAAGGGAAATCGACAAACCGCATCGGCCGTGGTATCCCGAAGGGGCGGTACACGTCGCCAAGTATTCGCTCGATACGGATAATCCGTACAACGGCAAACGCTCACAGAAGATCGAGCTTACCGTTCCGCGAGCTCGGGCGGGGATCGCACAAGACGGCTTCTATCTTCGAAAAGGGATGGGCTACCACCTTCGGCTGCACATGAGGGGTGAAGGGAATGTCCCGGTGTGGGCATCGCTTTCCGGCGATGGCTCGCGTGTGGCCGGGCCTGTACTGCTGGGTCGCGCAGGCGACAGTTGGCAGGGCGCGGAAACCGTGCTGCGCGCAACGCGTGACGTCCAAAACGCTACGCTGAACATTGAGTTTGAAGGCCCAGGAGCCTTGTGGCTTGACCGAATCTACATGATTGACGAGGACGCGGTGCTCGGACTCTGGCGGCGGGATGTTGTTGCTGCATTAAAGGAGTTGACGCCGGGAGTCATCAGGTTTGGCGGGAGTTCGCTGGAAGTCTTCGAGTGGGATAAGTGCATCGGTTCATGGGACACGCGGGTACCGTACACCACCATGCCGTGGCGCGGCCTCGAGCCGAATTTCGTTGGTGTCGAGGAATTCGTCCAGCTTTGCCAATATGTCGGCGCCGAACCTCTGATTTGCGTGCGTTGGACGGGCAAGACCCCGGCGGACGCAGCCGCTGAGGTTGAATACTTCAACGGCGGCCCGGAAACGCGCTGGGGCAAAGCGCGCGCGCAGAATGGCCACTCGGCGCCTTATGGGGTGAAGTACTGGCAGATCGGAAATGAAATCGGCGGGCCCAAGTACGATGCCTCCGTGCGCGCGTTTGCCGAGGCAATTCGCAAAGTTGATCCCACAGTCAAAGTGCTCTCATCGTTTCCTTCTGCCGACACGCTGCGCGAGGGTGGGGGATACCTCGATTACCTGTGCCCACATCAGTACGATTGCGGCGATTTGTGGGGCAAGGAAGCGGAGTTGAAGTTTCTTCAGGACCAGATTGGGCGCTACGGTGCGGGAAGGAACGTACGGGTGGCCGTCACGGAATGGAATACGACGGCAGGGCAGATGGGGCTAACACGGGGAATGCTTCAGACCCTGGGAAACGCGCTGAGCTGCTCGCGGTATCAGAACCTGCTGCAACGCTACGCGGACCTGGACGAAATCGCAATCCGATCGAACCTGGTGGACAGCTTTGGCTCCGGGGTTCTACTGCCGGGGCCGGGCTGGCTGTATCTTGCACCCACGTATTATTCACAAAAGATGTACACGCGCTCGGCAGGCTCCTTCCCGCTGCGAATCGAGCGGACAACTTCGCTGCCGTGGTATCTTGAGGAGCCTGACCTGAGCGTCACGCTGAGTGAAAATGGAAACGAGCTGCGAATCTACAGCGTTAACTCCACTGCCGAGACAAAGCAGTTGAGATTTCATCTCACGGACTTCCCCGCCGGAGTGAAGGGCGGAACTGCTTACGTCCTGAAAGATCGAGATGCGGCGGGCACTCCTGAAGTCATGAATAGCCGCGACGACCCTCGCAGGATCGCTCCCGTCACAAGCCCCGTGGCGCTTGGCGGCCGAGATTTTGATTATGCGTTCGAGCCATTCGCAGTAACCCTGCTCGAGCTTGAGCTCGCTGACTAGGAGTCCAAGAACTCAATAAGGACAACCTTTGTGGTTACGCCCGGGCGACCACAAGGGCCGCCCCTACAACTGAAACCGCCGCAGCAAGGTGGAAATGAATGGAGCAAAACAAATTCGAGGAACTGGTTGCGCAAGCTCTTGATGACCTTCCTGAAGCGTTTCGCGAGAAGCTCACGAACGTGGCGATCATCGTCGAAGACCTTCCACCGGCGGAACCGAAACGCGGAGGGTTGCTGCTGGGGCTGTTTCACGGTATTCCGCGCACGGAGAAGAGCGTTTTTTCTTCCAGTCCGCCGGATCGGATCTTCTTATACCAGCGAAACATCGAGGCTATCTGCCGCAATGACGTAGAAGTGCGCCGCCAAATTCGCGCCACGTTGCTCCATGAGGTGGGACACTATTTCGGACTTAGCGAGGACGAGTTGCGGCATCTATAGGCCCTCACTGTGTTCTGGTGATCAGATTTAGACGTTTGAGACTTAGACAGTCACGGCGACTCTGGCGTCCTGAAAAACCTGAACTTCACTCGAGGGACCCTCGGGGATCGGAACGCCATCCTCGGTCAGTTCCTCGGTCACCATTTGGACCACTTCCTGGATATTCTTAAGCGCTTCCTCTTGGGTGTTACCCCAAGTTGCGGCACCATATCGTTCCAATGCGGGACAGTACGCGTGCCAGCGGTCCTCGTCTGGTTCCACGACGACTTTGAAGGTGTATGTCTTCATCGCTTTTCTACACTTCACTCTTACAGGGTACCAGGATCGGGTCAACTGTCAAGCGAGTGGCACGCTGGGTATTGTCCTAATTTGGCCCGTAACGCCGGCTTCCAGCCGGCAATGGAGCCGCCAAGATGGCGGCGCTACGGCCGAATTAGGACAGCACCCCATGCTGGGCTGGTCGGCGCCCGATAGGGTACCGGCATCAGCCTGCAGCCTCCAGAACCTCCGCCGGGGAGGCGGTGCCCGTACCTTTCTTCATCACGGTGATCGAGGCGGCCAGATTGCCAAGGGTGGCTGCGGCGACGGGATCTCCGGTCACCGCCATGGTAAGCGCCGTGCCGGCGGCAAAGGCATCGCCGGCGCCGCAAATATCAACCGGCTTCTCGACAGCTCGCGCTTTCGCCCACGTCTCTTTACCTTCTTCGATGACGAGTGTTCCCTGGGGCCCGTGAGTCACCATCAGCGCCCGCGCCTGAAGGTGCTCGCGCAGCCGCTTGAAATCCACTTGCCCAAAGAGTTCCTGGCAGGCTGCCTCCGCCTCCTCGCGATTCGGCTTGACCGTAACTTGCCGGAATAAATGCACGCGTTTACGTGAATCCACGAGGAATACTTTGCTCGGGTACTTTGCCGCTAGCTCGCTGATTGTGGTGCGGACCGCAGCAGTCACCACGCCGCCGGAAGCGGTTTCGGCCTGATCGGCGACCAGGACCACGTCGAAGGCCTCAACCACTGGAATTAGATTTTCGATGACTCGCGTTTCGGCCTCGGGAGGTACCGGCTTGGTGGAGATGAAATCGACACGAGGCTGGTCCTCGATTCCGGTTTGGCCGTTGATGAGCTTGGTGTAAGTGAAGGTCTGCCAGCCGGGCAGTTCCACCATCAGGTTCGCAGTGAAGCCGCGCTGGTTCAAGGCGCGGACTAACTCGAATCCAAAGCCATCGTCGCCGCGTATTCCCACCACGGCGACGGTTCCGGCGCCCAGGGCGGCCAGATTATTGGCAACCGTCCCCCCGCCTCCAGGTGTAACCTCGGTGGAGACGATACCCAGCCTGGGAATCCCGGTTTCACGCGATGGCTCGGAAGTGGCAGGATCGTAGGTGCACCAGCGGTCCAGGCAGATGTCTCCCACCACCAAGGCTTTGAGTTTCTGGAAGCGATCCAGGATTTCCGCTGTCGTCATTTAAGCTCCAGAAGGGCGCGCCGCAGGGCCGGAACGGTCGCGCGGTGATCTCCGCAAAAGTAAAAGCTCGCGCCGCCGTCGGCCACTGTCCGTACCAGGATTGTCTTGTGAGGCCGGAAATAGTACCCCGGGTCAGTTTTCGGGAGTTCGTGGTGAATGTCGCCCTCGATAGGGACCAGGTCAAAAACCGCCGTCGTGAAATTCTTGATCGTCCGCCCGTGCTGATGAGCTACGTTGCGGGCCATGGCAAGGGCCTTCAAATAGACCTCGGGCGCCATGATGGCCGAGCCAAAATCCAGCATGACCCCGTGTTCCAGGTTTTCGACCGAATGGGTGAAAATCAGGAAGTCACGGTAGCTGGCCGCCCCCAGTGCTCCGCCATCGCAGTTCGGATGCTCATGGATGATGTCGTATCCGATGCCCACGTGCACCGTGGCCGGAATCGAGAGCCGGTATGCGGTGGCGAAGATGCTTGCGTTTTTGTGGGGGAAATCGCTGCACTCGATCCGCCGGCCGACGTTTTCGCCCAGGCCCAGCGAGAGCGCCGCGGCTTCTTGGATCACTTCGTTCAATTCGCCGGTTTCGCGCCAGAGCCCGAACTCGCCGCTGCGAATATAGCGTGCCACGCTTTCGGTGGTCGCGCCTGCGCGGGCTAACTCGTAATCGTGAATGGCTCCAGCGCCATTCATCGCGATGTGAGTTAAATAACCTCGCTCCAGCAGGTCGATGACATAACGGCTCGCGCCGGACTTGATGACATGCGCCCCCATCATCAGGATGCGCGCCGCCCCCTGTGCCTTCGCCGCAACGATTCTCCGCGCCACCTCGACAATTTGCGGGTGAGAGAAGGCTGGCGCCGGGCCCTCGATGGGCAGAAGATAATCAAGGGTCATGTCATGCACGCGCTGGTCCAGAGGCTTGATCAAAAGGCGTGAACGGTCGAAGGTTTTGTATTTGGAGTTCATGAGCTGCGCTCACCCGTTAACAACAATTGGTGTCATCCTGAGCGTAGCCAAGGATCTCGGAAGTTGGTACCTGGGCTCAGGTGATCACGCACAAATACGGAGATCCGTCGCTGCGCTCAGGATGACAGGTCTCCAATACTCTCACACATACCGAGCGCAGGCTAATGCTCTGGAAATAGCGCACGCGAAAGCTCATTCCAGCAAAGGAAATTCGGAATGACGAAATCCGCGCCTACCTTCACCAACCGCACTCGCTTCCACTCGTTTACGACCTTACATTCGGGCTCATCGGTGGCGACCCCCACGGCGACGCCGCCCGCTTCTTTGACGTTCTTGATCTCCACATGCCCGTCGCCGAATCCGATCAGCGTTTTTCCGTTCCCCTCCAGGGAAGAGAGCATCTCCCGGATCAGGATTTCTTTGGAAAAACTCCTATAGTCGTCGCGGGCGCCAAAGATGCCGCCGTCAAAATATTGGTCAATTTCCAGCAGGCGAGCCTCCTCAAGTGTGTAGGACTCGTCGGTGCCGCTAGCGCAGTAAAGCGTCAGGCCGCGCGCCTGCAAATTCTCCAGCGCCGCACGCGCCCCGGGAACGAGGTATTGGTCCGGGGCAGCTTTGCGTTGCCGCAACGCTTCTCTGCGGTATGCGATCTTATCCATCAAGCGATCGTGATAGAGGCGCTTATATTCGAGGGGTGCCAGGGGTCTGCCGCCTCTTTCTTTCACTTGGCGGGCCAATTCGATCATCTGGTAGATGGTCTGTTCGCCAGTGAGTCGCGCCACGGATTCATTCACCAGCGCCCGCAAATCCTCTTCCTTCTCTCCAGTCTTCAGCTCCGCCAGGATTTCGACCATCATGGGGACCATGACATCCATCCACCCGGCCCGCACAAGGGAGAGTGTGCCATCAAAATCGAAGAGCGCCAGCTTTGCGTCCTTCGCGGATACACCCTTCACGATAACTTCCATATTCGCCATCTGCTATTGACCGTTGGCGGCCTCAGCTCTGAACCACTCCACTGTCCGCCGCAGGCCCTCCTCGAAGCTCACCAACGGCTCGTATCCAAGCGCCTGGCGCGCCAACGAGATATCGGCCAGAGAATGGAGGGCATCGCCTTTGCGCGGGGGATCGTAGCGGGGTTTCACCTCGCGGCCAAAGATACCGTTGAGAACGGCGATTGTCTGGTTGAGCGTGTAGCTGCGCCCCACGCCGACGTTGATCAGCTTGCCCGCGGCCGCCGGAGCGGTGCAAGCTCTGAGCGTTGCGTCAACGACGTTATTCACGTAGGTGAAATCGCGTGACTGCTCGCCGTCGCCGAAGATGACCGGAGTCTTTCCCTGTTCGTAGGCAGCCACGAATTTGGAAAGAACTCCGGTGTAGTGCGAGTAGGGGTTCTGCCGGGGGCCAAAAATGTTGAAGAACCGCAGCGCCACGGTTTCCAGCCCAAAGATCTTTGTGAAGACCCGGCAGTAGTGCTCTCCACAAACTTTTGCCAGCGCATAAGGAGAAAGCGGGTCGGGAGTCAAAGTCTCGACGCGAGGCATGGTGGGATTGTCGCCGTAGGCGGCCGCCGAAGCGGCGAAGACCAAGCGTTTAACTCCCGCGTCGCGTGCAGCTAATAACACATTCAACGTTCCTGTGACGTTGACTTCGTTGGCTCCCAGGGGATCTTCCACCGAGCGTACCACGGAGGGGAGCGCCGCGAGATGAATCACGTAGCGAGTGTCCGCGAAGTGCCGCGTAATACCTCCCAGGTCGCAGATGTCCGCTTTTTGAAAGTCGATCCTGCCGGATACTCCCGAGAGGTTTTGCATTTTGCCGGTCGCAAGGTTGTCCAGCACGCGTACACTTTCCCTGCGCCGCACCAGTTCCTCAACCACGTGCGAGCCGATGAAGCCCGCCCCTCCGGTGACCAGATATGTGGCCATCCCTTCGCGTTCCTCCTCGAGTTAGGGTAACAGTTCCGTGGTCTCCTCGTGAGATCTTGAGGTGGCAGAAGAACGCTTTGAAACCTCCGTTGCTCGCGAGGAGGAACTCCCCGTAAGTCTAGCACATTATCCGCGCGCGCCGCGGATTCGCCTTTATGTATAAACTCAGACCCTCTAGAATAGTCAGAACAGGGCTACGGATCGCTCAAAAGGAGGTCGATACCGCGTATGAATCAGCCGCTTACAATTCTAGGCATAGCAGGCAGCCTTCGAAAGAAATCATACAACCGGGCTGCATTGCGAGCCGCACAGCTATTGGCGCCGGAGAATGTCAAGCTCGAGATTTTCGAACTTGATGGGATCCCAATGTTTAACCAGGACGAGGAGCAGAATCCACCGGAGAAGGTGAAACAGTTGAAGGCCCGGATTCGGGCTGCGGACGCAATTCTGCTGGTCACCCCCGAATATAACTACTCCATTCCAGGAGTTCTCAAAAATGCCATTGACTGGGCGTCGCGCCCTTACGGCGACAATGCCTGGCAGGGAAAACCGGTTGCGGTGATGGGCGCTTCGGTCGGGGCCCAAGGGTCATCGCGCGCGCAGTATCATCTCCGGCAAGTCTTCGTCTTTCTCGATATGCTCCCCTTGAACAAGCCGGAAGTGATGATCGGCAACGCCAGCCAGCGATTCGACGAAGCGGGCAATTTAGTTGACGAGGATACCAAGAAACACATCCGGGGGTTGCTCGAATCTTTGGTGAATTGGACCCGCCATCACGAAAGAGGCCGTGGGGCAGGGGCGTAAGAGGAAGCAGTCGCGCATGCCTGTTCGTTGATGAGCACTCGCAGGCTATGAAAATTACTCCCCTGCTTGGTGAAGGCGGGGTGGGGGTGGTTGGTCCCGCGGGGGGCTGGCACGCACCGCCCCTGCCCCTCCTCCCGCTGAGGAGGGGAGTTATCTTCGGACTTGGCCGAGAGGGCGAACCGACCTGACGGAAAGGTTTACTGAACGGTAACCGGTACGCTTGCGGCAATAGGTTGGAGGCAAAAGCCAGAGATTGCGAAAACCCGTGCAAAGGGGGCGCAGTTACGTTAGGATTGAAAGACCAACTCACAACCGAAAGCCAAAGGAGGATCGAATGGAAGAGACAAAGTCTTTGTCGATCACCAGTCTGATCACGATTCCGGCTTTGATTACCTTGGGGATTACCATCCTGCGCCTGGTTGGTGAACTCCAACACTGGCCCAAACCATGGTTCAATGCGGCGGCGGGCGGCGGCGGCGCCGTCATCGGCATCTCGTGGTTGCCGCTCATATTCGGCCCGTATTTTGCCGTGAAACTGGCTGGAGCCGGCGACGCACCCTCGAGTGCCGGGAAGGCGATCGGACTGGCATTCGCCGGCTTGGCGGTGATGGTCGTCGGAGGCTTCCTGATCGGCGTGGTCATGGCCATGCACCACCCAAGCTGGACCGTGATCGGATATGTCGTCATGCTGATCGGGGCGTTCGTTCCCGGAATCGGCTGGCGTTCGCTCGGGAACACGCTGCTGGCTTACGCTTTCGCGGCACGGATTCCGGTGGTGATTGTGATGTTCCTCGCCATGCGCGCAAATGGAGGTCAGGGTTGGGGAACGCACTATGACGCAGCCCCTCCCAATCTTCAATTTCCGTCCTTTGGCACAAGATTTCTTTACACTGGCGTCTTGCCCCAGCTTGGGTTTTGGATCGCCTGGACGGTTGTGGCGGGCGCTATCGTGGGGACCATCGTCATCGCCGTTGCGCGCCGAGGAAAGCA
>JBELAJ010000337.1:0-9120 GCA_049508935.1 Terriglobia bacterium
CGGCGGGGTTTGCGATGCCGTGTGATCCGCAAATAATCCGTGTTCCAGCCGTTTTGGGTTCAATCTCACGCTGCAATTCTCTCGAGTCGATATTCGTGATGCAGGCCGCCCAGAACAGGGCTTCCTACCACTCGGTGATCATACGGAATTCGGTAACCTGACATTTGTGGCGCCGGAATGCCTGCCGTGGGTTCAGGAATGCCTGGCCCCAGGCTGGCGTGTGGGCGGCCTCGGTTGTAATGAGCCACCCACTCCTTGAGAATTCTCCGCAGGTGTCTGTCATTCAGCGGAATCAGGAAATCCAAACACTTTCGGCGGATCGTTCCCGACTAGGCGTTCGCAGAAAGCGTTCGCCTGAGGCGCTCGGAATGGCGTTTTCAAGATGCTCAGGCCCATCGACTTCACGGCCGAATCGAGCTCGGAGGAGTAAAGGCTGTCGCGGTCGTGGATAAGGAACCGGTACGGTTTTTCACCTGTGATGACCTCCCGGAACTGCTGGAGCGTCCAGTCCGCGGTGGGATGAGCGGTGACGTTGAAGTGAGCGATCCTGCGCGTCCCCACTGCCATGATCACGAAGACGTACAGCACCCGAAAGCTGGCCGTCACGCAGACGAAGAAATCGCAAGCCAGAATGCCTTGGGCATGATTGCGAACAAATGTCATCCAACGCTGAGACGAGGGGCCGCGTCGCGATCCTGTGTCATCGGGCATGTAGCGTCGGACAGTCCGAGGTGAGACCCGAATCCCCAGTTTCAATTGCAGTTCGTCGGCGACGCGCTCCTCACCCCAAGTCGGATTCTCGTTAGCCATCTCCACGATCAGTTTCCGGAGTTCGGAAGGAACTCGCGGGCGTCCTCGGCGCTTCGATTTCCACCTCCAAAACATCCGGAAGCCTTTACGATGCCATCGGATGAAGGTGTCAGGCTTGACGATGGTCAGGGCCTCTCGCCACGCAAACAGTCTGGAAAGCAATACCAGGGTGAACCGCGTAGCATCCCTGGCTCGGCGAGGCTTGACCTTGCGCTCCAGGTGCAGAGCCAATTGCTTGCGGAGGAAAAGGTTCTCAGCGGCCAGAGCACAACGGGGCAGCAGGCTTAGCCTGATGAACCTCAGGGCATCCAGCAATAGATCGAACATGGTCGGCAGCAGGTTAGACAGAGAATCGAGTTTCGGGCATCAACGACAGGATCGCACACCTGGGGCGTCTCTTGACGGTATGAATCGCGACGTACACAATTATTGCGGACCACAAGATTCCCTAGCCGGGATTCACTCCCCATCGATGTGCGCCTGCGAGTGGAGACCGTGTGGAAATCACACTCACCAGCGATTCGCGGGGCACGAGCCTCGCGGAATTCAAAATGAAGGTCATTTCCGACGATACGTGTATGAACGCGGCGAGGAGCGGGTTCAGTAACCCGAACGCGGCCAACCCCATCCCGACGCCGTCCACCGCCAAGGTGCCCACGAAGTTCTGCATAATGGTCCGCCGACAACGCCGCGCGATTCGCAGGGTTTCCACTAGCTTCGAAAGATCGTTTCCGATCAGCACCACGTCGGAGCTCTCGCGAGCCACGTCCGTGCCGGAACCCATGGCCACACCCACCGCCGCTTGCATCAATGCCGGAGCATCATTAACCCCGTCCCCTACCATCGCCACGCTGTGGCCGGCAGCAGTGGCCTGGTTTACATAGTCAAGTTTCCCTTCGGGGAGAAGTTCAGAAGCCACCTCGTCAACGCCCAGGTCTTTGCCGACCCTCTCCGCCGCCGCTTTCGTGTCTCCGGTGAGCAGCACGGTCTTGAATCCCATGGACTTCAACGACTGTACCGCGTGGCGGGCTTCGGGTCGAAGTCGTTCTGATATGGCCAAGCTTCCCAAATATCGCCCGCGACGCGCCACGTGGATTTCAGCATTTGCAGTTCGGACTTCCCGTGATTCCACCAAGACGCCACGTCCTTCCAGAAATGCCCGGCTGCCGACCAGGATTTCCTCGCCCGCGAGTTGAGCGGCTACCCCTCGGCCGGGAACGTACTCGAATTCCTCAGGATCCTCGGGTTCGTGGCGGATTTGAGACGCCTTCCTCAGAACCGCTTGGGCCAAGGGATGTTCGGACCGGCCTTCGGCAATCGCGGCCGCTCGGAGCAAAGCCTCGTGACGTATTCCCGGAGCAGGCCGCACTTCTTCCACTTCCGGCGTTCCGTAGGTCAGCGTGCCGGTCTTATCCAGTAGAATAGTATCGACCTGGGCGAGTCTCTCGAGGTAAAGCCCGCCTTTGATGATCGCGCCCCCATGCGCAGCCCTCCCAATGCCGCCTAGGATCGCCAGCGGCGTCCCCGCCGCGACCCCACACGCTCCTGCCACAATGATCACGGAAATGGTGGATCTGCTGTTGTGAGTGATGACAAAAGTCAATGCGGCCGCGGCTACAGCGAAATAGACCAGATATCCGGCCAAGCGGTCGGCGGTCTTCTGAATCGGCGCCCGGGACTTTTCTGCCCGTTCCACGGCTTCAATGATCTTGCCAAACGTCGAGTCTCGGCCCAGCCGCTCTGCCCGGATTTCGAGGGCCCCGGATTGGTTGATCGTGCCGGCGAATACGGTCGCGCCGGGAGATTTCTCCACTGGCTGAAATTCTCCGGTGATCGTCGACTGATCGACAAACGAATGTCCGGCTTGGACCGAGCCATCCACAGGAATGCTTCCACCCGGCTTAACGAGGATGACCTCCCCCGGCAGGACGTTCTTGATTTCAATCTCGCTCCAGGCCCCGCCACGCCGCACTGTGGCGCTGGCCGGAAGAAGCTCGATGAGGTGGCGAATCGCGCGCCGCCCTCGTCCCACCGTCAGGCTCTCGAGCACTTCGGCGACCAGGACGAAGAGCGTAATCACGAGCGCCGTGAAGACCTCACGGATTGCCAACGCCGCGAGGATGGCGATGGTCATCGAAAGCTCCATCGTCATCCGGCGTTCCATAATGTTTTCAATTGCCTCGCGAAAGATGGGATAACCGCCGACCGCTGCGCACAGCACTCCGATGCCCACGTAGAAGGGGGTCGGAACCGCTTTCAGAAACCACAGCGAGCCGGCTGCCACGGCAACAAACACTATCCGGTACAAGTCGCGGCGCGCGATAGAATGCTCGTGCTCGCCGCTCCCAGCCTCTCGCGTTTCACTCGCGAATTCCAAAACCTCGGACTGACTCGCAGTTTTATCTCTATCCTCGGCATGAAGACGAGACACTCCCACGTGCTTTGTTTCCGTTGCCATGTTTTACTCCAATCGTGCCCTGAGTGGAGGATTGCGCTCAGCCTGATCCGCGCCACGCTGCTGCTACTTCAAGTAGGTGCGTACAACTTCCATGAGTTCTTCTGCCGCTTCCGTCTGAGTCGCGCTGTTCCGGCCGTTGGGCGACAGCACGTGGAACCGGATATGGCCCTCGATCAATTCCGCCATCAGGCCATTCAACGCTCCGCGGCAGGCCGCGACGAGCTGAAGTACGTCCGCGCACTCGCGCTCTTCGTCGAGCGCACGTTCGATCGCTTCGACTTGACCGCGAAGACGCCGCACCCTGGCGAGAAGCTTCTCTTTTTCCCTTGTGGTATGAGCCATTGAGTCTCCACGCAAATACAATACCCCCCTATACTATACGCTGTCAAGAGGTGCACGCCGGCTTATGTTTGAGGCACCCAAAATCAGGTTTGATTCGCCCGTCCCAACGTCCGCAGGACTTCGCCCGTTGCGAACCCAACAAATTGTGCCGCATCATGATCGGATTTCCGTCCGACCCTTGCCGGACGAGCTTTCCAGTGTAGGGATAAAAACCACAACATCGGGAGGACTTGTCGAGAAACTCGTGATCGATCACGAAGCGCATGTCGAGGCGGGCAACCCAGCGGTTTGCCGGCGCCTTCCGCTTGAACCACTCATCCAATCGGGAAAACTCGTGGTCGTCCAGGTCTCGCTGCGTCACGACGACGGTATCCACGTCGCTGCACGTTTCATCAAAAGCATCATAGGTCAACGAGCCCCACAAGTAGATGGCAACAAGGTTCGCGCCAAGTATGGCGCGGAATTCGCTGGCTATGGCTTGAAAAAGTTCGGAGAGATCCTTTGGGACATTCATCACATGAACTGATTCCGACCTCAGTGAGTAGCGCGGACCACCGGTTTTGTGGTCCGCGTCCTTTCCGTCGCCTGACAGGGCCATCAAATTCGCGCGCGCGGGTCGGACGGTATCCTGACACGGTCCACGATCAAACCGCAACGTTTCTTTTGCTCCTCGGCGCTCATGCCGGCGTATTCGTTGTAGCTCGACCATCGCCTATCTTCGGGCCGGCTGACCCAATCGGCCCGCACCGGGTTGAGGTGAAGGTATTCGACCTCTTCGTTGTATTCCTTGACGGTGCGCAGGGCGCGGTCGAAGAACCGGGGTTGCCACAACTGGTAGCGCGGACCACCGCTTCTGTGGTCCGCGGCTTTTTCAATCGAAGAACCGCGGACCGCAAAAACGGCGGTCCGCGCTACGGGCTTCATGGCCAGCGAGATCGTGGTCGGACGCACCGGCGCGCAAATCGAGTGCCAGTGGTCAGGGAGGAAGACCCAAGCCGTCAGGTAGAAAGGATGTAGCGCCCGCGCCCGGTTGAAGGCGCGCGCCAGCAGGGCGAAGTCAGGCTCGGTCAGTTTCGCTCGCCGTTTGAGGAGGCGCACGGCGATGAAGAAATCGGAAAGGAAGGGACCCCGGAGTTTCGACACCGCGATAGAATATGGCACGGTGGCGATGGTGGCGAGAGAAAAGACGCGGACCGCAAAAGCGGCGGTCCGCGCTACCCGCTTGAGAACACCTCCCCGCCAGAAGCCGACGTGTCTGTTGCGGTATTGTGCCGACGCGGTATGATTGAGGCGGATGGTTCTTTGAAGTTGGTGAGTTGAGGGCCGACCTTCTGAGTCGGCCCCTTAACGCTGCCAAGAGGGGATACGCAATTTTTTGCGCCTTGCGGAGGCGGGATTCCTGGTCTCCTGGAACGGCAACGTTCGTCAGTAGGTTCGGGGTCCGTCCTCTTGACCGGCCCCTTTCCGACGCAGTGACTGGCCACAATGGGCCAGACATTTGCATTAAGAATGCGTAGCCTCCGAAGTTAAAGCTACCTACGGCAAGATAGCAATTGCTCTAACGTTGCCAGAACTTGCTTTCCCGATGCTACCTGCACTACTGACAGCGGGACTCTAGCACTAGGTAGGCCATGAGTTTTTTCATGGTTGACACCTCCGCGCCGGAGTTCCGGCATCGATTCATTGTACCACAGAACGGTGGGGGTAGATACCCAGTGCTATGATATTCCGACGCAAAGCAGAGAAGGGGTGCATATGGCAGGCGACACGTCAGAGTTGCAGGCTATTCTTCATAAAATTGAGACACTCGAAACAGCGAACAGACGGCTGAGGCGAACTGTCCTTGCCGTTGCTCTGGTGGCCGTTGTTATGCTTGGGTTGGCCCAGGTTAGGCCAAGTCGAAGCGCGGAGGCGGGGGAACTCCTTTCGCGACATAGCAGGGATGAAGGCGCAGCGGGAGTCGTTCAGTCCTATGGCAGCCACCCGGCAAAGGGCGCGGTTGTTACGGCGCTGAAGGACACAGACTATGCGCTTAGGCGGTTTCAGGAAGTAACGGGTCAAGTCAATTTCGGCCGGTGGGATGTGCAACATTATTTGGTCGAGGCCGCCCAGAAAGATTTAGAAGCCGCGCTGGGAAAGGCACGCACGACGATGGCTCGAATTGATGCGATTCAAGCTGGGGAGAGCGTCTCAGGATTAGACCTCTTCGAAGTCTATGATGGCCTCGCAGGCGTGGAAGGGACAGCAGCTAATTTGGCCAACGGCATTTCTGAATTCGATTCCAAAGAGATGCGCTTGGCAACCGACCTATTTAACGTTGCGTCGCTCGCCGTCAAAACGTCCGGGCGGGTCAGAGACGTTTTCCGGGAGCAAATCCAAGCCGAAGAGTCCGAGTTGGAGGCGTGCCGCTCGAAACCGCAGCACTAACCCCCATCTCGCCGTTTGTTCCACTATGTTGTACCCATCGCCTCGCAAATGCCCGCCGTGTGTTTTGCTGCCACGCAAACGAGCCATTGGGTCAAAGGAACACCACCCGAGCGAGTAGCGCGGACCACCGGTTTTGTGGTCCGCGTCCTTTCCGTCGCCTGACAGGGCCATCAAATTCGCGCGCGTGGGTCGGATGGTATCCTGACACGGTCCACGATCAAACTGCAACGTTGCTTTTGCTCCTTGGCGCTCATGCCGCGGGTGGCGCATACATTGGTTTCTATGTATGCGCCCTTTGTCGACATGGCAAGCGATAGTCCGAGAGTTTTGTTGGGCTCTTGGGTCGCCGACATCAAAGGCAATGTCGGCGCCACCCGCGTAACTCGTCGATGACAGGAGGCTCAGTCCACTAATCTTTCCACCAGATCGTCAGGCTTCGACCAAAACGCAACGTCGGACAATTCACCAACCAGTCGGAAATCCTGAGGGCTCCATACGTCCAGAGAGTCGTCGAATAATGAAATGAAGGCCATAGCCTCGGGTCCCAGTTTCAGATGGCTCAGGTCGTGCCATTCCGAGGTGACGTGCTCGGTAATTCCGCGGGCAGCGGCACGACTGGCCGTGCTTAATACGCACATCAGCGTGCTGCGTCGCGGTTGTCGGATGTGGAAATCTACCGTCCAAATCCGCCCTGATCTCCCTGGCAGGGTCTCGCCGCGAACAGAAGGGATTTCCCGTGCATCCAGAAAGTCATTAACCTCGTCCGTGATGGATTCGACCGCTCGGGTTCTCATCGTGAACCACAGATCGGACACTCTCAGAGCGGCTTGGGCCAGACGGGTTAGGTCGCTGCTGACGTTATCGGAATGCTTGACGCGAACCATCAGCATCCCGCGGAAGAGCCCGACGCCGTGGTTGAGGCAAACGTCCTGAATCAATTTGTTCTGCTTGGGGGAGCGGCGTTGGCCGATGGATTGCATTCGCAGCCAACGTAGTGTCTCCCCCAAATCGGTCAGCGTGAGGTTGCCTCGCTCTTCGGAAAGAAAAAGGTCGATCACATCTCCATCTGGGTAAAGATACGGCGTTCGAATCCGGGTGTAACCGTTAACAGTGGAGCAGGAAAACAACTCCCCAATTCTCCGTGTAATGTCCTCGCAGGGAAGTATCATTAGAACACCTCCTCCCCGCCGAAGCGCCGTGGAGGCAAGTGTAACACACCGTCATGCATTATCTTGGCCTCGGCACAGAACTGCCGCCACACAGCGACCGGGTTGTCAACAGTTGCGGTGATATCGCCAGGAGCGTAGGCTTCCTTAGTGCTTGTTACCTCGCTCCAGCGGTGCTTGTGGGTTTCGCCCACATAGTCGCAAGAAGGATTGTGGTGATCTGACCCAAGGTCGAGGCCGTACATCCTCCCTAAGCTTCGGTGAATCAGACAATAACTCAACTTCTGCGCCTCCGGGTTATAGCTCCCTCGCACAAAGAGAGGATAACCTGCTTCTGAAGAGACCTCCGCCCTGAACTCCACTGAGGGCGAATGATCTTCGTCCTCGCACCAGGAGATTTCACCCACGATTCGTTTTGAACTATCCGCGATGATTGCCTCGAATTCACCTTGAGTCATGGTTATAATCCTACTACGACCGAGTATGGTTTAACAAAGTCCTTCGCGGGTAGCGCATACATTGCATTCTGTGTATGCGCCCTTTGTCGACATGGCAACCGGTAGTCCAAGGGTTTTGTTGGGCCCATGGGTCGCCGACATCAAAGGCAATGGCGCGGGTGGCGCATCCGTGCGTGTGCCAGGAAAAGCCTGGCTGATCTTGCAAGCTGAAAGGAGCTTGTCCTGTAATTGCCCGTTCAACAGGTAGCCAATCGAGCGTGAGCGGGAGTAATCCCGCCGGCGAAGCCTCGAGCGGCAAATTCGTGAGCCATAACGCAAGTGAACCCGTTTCGGCCTCGTTAGCGCAAAGGGGAAGTGGTCAATCTTCGCACGTAGAGGAAATCTGACACTCGCCGTGAAGCAATGGGCGCAAGCAGCGGCGGGACTTCTCGGGGTGGTAGGGGATGGCGCGCGGAGAAAGATCAGCCGAGGAACCTGGGAGACCCGACGGGGTGGTCTCGCTTGGCGGGACCAACGGCTTGGGGGAATAAATAACCGCAGGCACGGCTCCGGTCGGGAGTCGGACCGGCTCATAGTAGCAGGGAAGCGGGTAATGACCGTGGAGCGAAGGGGCCGGAACGCAGACATGTCGGGGTAAGAGGATGGGAATTCCGCTTGGACGTGAGTCCCCCTACGGAATGCCCGACGGTAACGTTGGGCAACCTTTCTCATCTGAGACCCTGGCTGTGTTGCTCAGCTAAGCGGTCTTGTGCCGCGTACGGCTGGGCAACGAGAGTTTGCGTGAGAGCCGGATGCGGGAAATCCGCACGTCCGGTTCGATGAGGGGGGAGGCAATCGTGCTTCGGCATCGTTCCTCCTCTACTCTACCGACGATTTTTGTCCGCATGTATGCACCCCTGCCCAATCGTGCGTCGCAGAGATGCCCAAAAAGTCACGTCTGTGTCAGCCCGGCCACTGCGATCAAACCTTACCTGGCATTTATGACGGACGCTTCCGTCTTCGGACAGGGCGGATCAGGACCTCGGCGGGGATATTCAGCGACTTCTGCAGCCGGCGGATCATGGCAAGCGACAGGGCGCGATCGCGGCGGAGGACTTCGTGGACCCGGGTTCGACTGCCGATCACGCCGATCAGCGCCTTCCGGTCCCTGCCTTGCTGTTCGAGGCGGAACTTGATGGCCTCGATGGGATCGGGAGGATCGATGGGGAAATGCGCCTGCTCGTAAGCCTCCACCAGCGTCGTCAACACCTCCAATCGATCGCCGGCGGCGGTTCCCTCGTCCGCGCCCCAGAGGCGCTCAATCTCGCGTAGAGCCGCGGCATGGTCGGCTTCCGTCTTGATCGGCTTAATGGTCATATTGCACCGTCCTCACAGCGATCTTGTCGTAATCCGTGTGGCTTCCCAGCCATTTGATGAAAACAATGCCGCGGCGGTAATCAATGGCCGTGACCAGGCGATA
>JBELAJ010000338.1:0-9111 GCA_049508935.1 Terriglobia bacterium
GGCCTTGAGCGTGAAGCAGGGCGATTTCAAGGAGGGTATCTCCTATTACCAGCGGGCTTTGAAAGTCAACCCCCGCGAATTTGGAACGAATCTGAACCTGGGAATCGCCCTGCTCAAAATGCAGGAATACAAATCCGCCGCGCCTGCGCTCGAGCGAGCGGCGGAGATTAATCCTTCCAGTTTCCAGGCTCAGGAATTGCTTGGGGTGGCGCTCATCGCCCAGGATCAATACGCGCGCACCATCCTGCCTCTCGAAAAAGCCCTGGCGCTTGAACCGCGCGACCCGGGTTCAAATTATTTGCTGATCCGTGCCTATATCGCGACGAAGCAGTTTAAGAAGGCCTTGGATTGCTTCGATCGCCTCGAGCAGCTCGACCCGGACTCGCCGTGGGTGCGCATTTTGCGTGGCCAGGCTTACGACGGCCTGGGTTCGTACCAGAAAGCTCTCGAGGAGTTCGAGCAGGCCAAGAAGCAGTTGCCCGCCGACGCCACGGTGCGCTTTTCGCTTGGATTCATGTGCTGGAAGCTCCATCACTATGATGAAGCCGTCAGCGAACTGCGCGAGACGCTTCGTCTCGACCCGCGATTCAAAGAAGCCAAGTATTACCTCGCAGACACGTATCTGGCCGAGTCGCAGCCGCAACTCGCCTTGCCGATCCTCGAAGATTTGGTGCGGAATTCACCCCAGGACTACCGCGCGAGATTGGATTTGGCGAAGGCGCTGGGCAAGCTCGGCCGGTACCAGGAAGCCGTGCCGCAGTTTCAGGAAGCCATGCACCTGGATCCGGCACGCCCTGAGCCTCACTATCTCCTGGGGCGAATCTACGAGAACCTGAAGCGGCCGGACGACTCGCGCCGGGAGTTGGAATTAGCGCAGAAACTCCAAACCCAAAAGCGCGCCGAACAGGAAACCCTGACCCGAGCAGTCGGCGCGCGAGGAGATCCCACCCGTGGCCTGGGCCTAGTTCCGCCGCCAACCCAAGAAACGCCTCACCCCTGACAGGGGCTGGCGTAGAGCTAATTAACTCTGTAGCCCTCTTCCCTTGGGGGAGGGAAGTGTTTCTGAGTTGGGCCCTCTGCGTCCAGCGGACGAGATGGATAACGATCAGCTCGAAGGGAGAAGCATGTCGAGTCGCAACTGCTCCGGCTAGGAACAGAAGCCGGAATTACCATTTCAGATTTATTGACTGTGCCGCTGGGGTCCCTTCCGAAAGGCCGAACTTTTGATGAGTCCGTCGCCCTCCTTGATGACCAGAACGTGGTCAATGGGCGGATTCTGGATTACTTGCGTTTCCCCCGCCGGCCATCTCACCTCGACCCGGTCGATCTTTGTCCGCGCGCCCAGGCCGAAGTGCGCGCGCAAGTCGCTCGAGGAAAGATAGCTGCCCCCGCTACGGATGGTGTCATATTGCGCCAAGTTTCCGGACACGATTTTGATCTCAGCGCCAATCCCGTCGTGGTTACTCTTGACGCCGATCGTCTTTACGAGAATCGAGTGGTTGTGGTTCTTTCGCGCGTGGCGGAGCAAATCCGGTGAGCCGTTCATGTGGCTCACCATGATCTCGAGGTCGCCGTCGTTGTCGTAGTCGGCCACAGCCAGCCCGCGGCTGACTTTCTTGATGTCTAGGCCAGGCCCTGAGCGTAGCCCTACTTCCTCAAACGTGCCGTCCCCCCGGTTGTGAAACAGGAGGTTTCGCTCGGCGTAGGTGATTCCCGTTGCGTAGCGATCGATTTGCGGAAATGTCTGGCCGTTGGCAAAGAAAATGTCCTTCCACCCATCGTTGTCGTAGTCGAGAAATTTCGCACCGAATGTTGTGTAGAGCCAGCCGGCATCGCCCAACCCAGCCGTGTAAGTGACATCGGTGAAGGTTCCGTCGTGGTTATTGTGGTAAAGATTCTTCGTGTCGTCGGAGAAGTTTCCCTTCAGCAGATCGCCCCAGCCGTCGTTGTCGTAATCGGCAAAGTCGGTGCCCATACCCGCCTGTTCCTGGCCCTCGCCGCTGTACGCCACACCCGCCTGCATGCCGACGTCGGTAAACGTGCCGTCGCCATTGTTGTGGTAGAGTGAACTGGGGGTAGAGTCGTTCGCCACATAGATATCGAGCTTCCCGTCCCGGTCGTAATCGCCCCACACCACACCCAACCCGTAATATTCATTAGGGTCGATGCCAGCCTGCTCGGTCACGTCGGCAAACGTGCCGTCGCCATTATTGTGAAAGAGGATGTCGCGCCCACCCTCGAGCCCGCGGGGCCCACAGAAGGTCGCGAAGGCTCGATACGTGCAGTTCGGCGCGCTCCCTGGCTGTCCCAAGTGGTTGATGTCGACATCGAGGTAATTCGCCACGTACAGATCCAGCTTGCCGTCGTTGTCGTAGTCGCCAAACCCGCATCCCATCCCCCAGCCGTGCCCGCGCACTCCGGCCTTGTCGGTGACGTCGGTGAATGTTCCGTTGCCGTTGTTGTGATAAAGGACGTTCCCGCCATAGTAAGTTACGTAGAGATCGTCGTAGCCGTCGTTGTCATAGTCGCCCACACACACACCCATGCCCCATCCCGTGTGGTCAAGGCCCGAACCCTTTGAGACATCCGTAAACGTACCGTCCCCATTGTTATGAAAGAGCGCCGAGCGCGGACTCGTCCTGTCCTTCCACTGCTCATAGGTCGAACCGTTGACGAGAAACAGGTCGGGGAAGCCGTCATTATCGTAGTCAATCCAGGCGATTCCTCCGCCGCCTTTGGCTTCGATGATGTAGCGTTTTTCCAGACCACCACTGGTCAGCGTGAAGTGGATCCCAGCTTGCGCCGACACCTCCACGAATTGGTCGAGCGTAAGGGAGTTGTTATTGGTCGCGTCGTGTGAAGGAGCACGCTCAGCCTTTGAAGCTTTTGGGCCCTCCTGCCCCACGGCCCTCGCCGCTGGGGACCACCCCAACACAACATGGAGCGCAAGTCCGGCCATTCCTGTGGCCACAAGCAAGAGGATTGTGCCTCTGCTTCGTCTGCGCCGATTTGGTTTCATCCTTCGCATCAACAATTAGCCAATTGTGCTTTTTCGGCGACGGCCGGATTTCGTTGTCTTCACCCAACCTTCTCGGCACTCGCAAAATTCGTCAGGATCGCCTGAATCGTCCTTATCACCAGCTTGGGGGCAGGCTGACGCTCCACCAGAGGGAAGCCTGCTGTCACCCATGTTCGCTCGATAGCATCGTACTCGTGGTCCAATTCAGCGGTACTGGCAATCATGCGTTGATCCAACTCGAGCGAGTGGCGTAACGCACGGATCCAAGTGGTCACTCGTGGACGGTAGTATCCCTGCACCAGTTCGTAGTAATCGCGGGAGGCGTAGTCGCGAATGACGTCGGCCCAAAGTGTGAGGACGTCGCGCACTCTCACATCCACATCGGCTGGCGCGCCAGGCAACTTCCGGGCTTTGCGAATATACGGACTGAGCCAGTAATAATCATCATGGCTCAGGAGTTTCTCGATAGACTCCATGAGAGCCTCAAGCAGGCTAGCCTCACGCTCGAAGGCAGCCAGGTCCAAAGCGCCCTCTGCCTCCTCGATCTTCAGGACGTGGACGCCAAACAGCTCCGCCAAGTACTGGCGCCCAATGTCGTTCAGGTCATGAAGGTAGAGCGCATTGCTGCCCAGAGCGGGCGCGGCTACCAGCGCGCGTTGCAGGGCTCTGCGCAGGTAGGGTATGAAAGCCGGACGATCGGCCACTTGCAGCCGGACGGAGCCGGTGCCCGTTCCCAAGCGATGCCAATAGAGCGGTTGCGTGAAGTCATCCGAGCCATAAATGCTGGCGAGGAGCTCCTCCAGTACCCCTGCCATGACCGGCGCCGCCATTTCGCTATATCGCTCGCGGGCATAGTCGCGCGTGAAGGAGCGCAAATCCACTTCCTTGGGGTTCCAGCCCAGCCGGCAAATGAATTGATAGTAGAAATAGTTGTGCCGGATGGTTTCTTCGTTGGGGTAGAAGCCGGCACATTGGTTGGCGCGAGGATCATCAACCACGCTGTGAAACTGCTTTTCGATGAACCGCATGTTGCCGTGCATATTCGTGTTGCCCCCGAAAGAATACAAAACGCCGAAATGCCACGGCCGCCCATTGAAGTAGTCCGTGCGCTTGTGCTCAGGCACCATCTCGGCCCACTGGTCGAGGACCCGCACACGGTCAGCAGGCATGCGTTCGAGGCTCGCTTGGATGAGCTGGGGAGTCCAGTACTGGGGCCTGTTCAGGAAGGTCCACGCAGAGTAGATCCCCACGCCTTGAGGGTCCACCTCGTCCATGACCCTGAAATTCGCTCCTGCGATCTCCCGGCGCACGTCGATTTGAACCTCTTCGGGACCCTCTACATCGCACTCCAGATAATTTTCGAGCCAATAAAAATGGTCCGAGCCGTAAAGTGAGTTGTACTCCTCCAGAAATGCCTTACCCACCTCATGGTATTCGGGGCTCAGTGGGTGGAGGTACTTCTGCTTGGGCAGATGCGACCAGAAGAGTTCGAAGGTTCGGGCCTCCGGGTGGGCTAAGACATATTCCGGGGGACAGATGCCCGGCACCGCGGGAGCGAGCGCGCGCATGCCGCGCGCGCGGGCGTATTGAATAATCTGCTTGTTCAGCGCACTCTGCCCCTCGCGCCAGGCTTCGGAGAGGGGCGGCCGCACGCCGTATTTGATAGGGGCAAAGATGCCGTAGGGCGGGCCGGAATAGGAACTGTCCGAGACCTCAACGCCCATGCGCTTCCACGCCTTTTTCCACGCCACATCCTCACCCGGCGTGTCCCACAGGCTGAGGATGTTCAAACGAGCTTTGAGAGCCCAATCGATGTACGCTTTCCAATCCTCCCATTCCCACCACGGAGCTGAATACCAGTAGATGGTCAAGTTCATGCACATTCGTTCGCGGAAGTACGGCTGCGCTGAGATGTTGACGTCCTCCGCCGGTATGGTTTCGCGATGTGGCACATGGTCGCCATCCCAGTAGAATCCACAGCCACAGACCTTTTCCAAGTAGTGATATACCGCATAAAGGGTGGCGATACCCGTACCGCCCAGAAATGCTACCGCCGGATTTCCACCCGCCAGCACGGATCGCACGACGTAGGCGTCGGGGTTCTTCTGGGCAGGATCCTCGATCTTCCCAGAGGCAATGAATGCTGCGTTCGCGGCGGTGCGTCCCAGCAGGAATTGTGTCGCGCCGTTCCCTAGACTCGCCGCAGATTCCTCAGCAGCAAACTGGGGGCGAGCCTTGGTGATCCGTTCGACGAAACATTTGAGTTCTTCAGCCGCGGCAGTTTCCGCAGAATCCCTGGAGTTATAGATGATTGTGACGTCCTCGGCTTTCACTCCTCGGGTGGGCCGTGCAGGTGCCGTACTAGCGGCTTCCGCCCAGGCTGGAACTGATGCGGGGACGAGTGGGGAAACAGCAGCAGCCAAAAACCTCCTTCGTTGCATCACGTACTCCTTCCCACAGGAATTTTGTACCGGCGGCCCTCGTGGCCGCTCTCAAGCAGTCACAAGGATTGCCCCACAACTGCTAACCGCATTACACCCGCAAGAAGATTTTCTTTCGATAGAGCGCGTACATAGCGGTCCACATCAGGGTCACTACCACGAAACTAATGAGTACTGGGCCGTACAATCCCATGTACTTTGCCCAGCCGCCGACGAGGACCGTAGCAGTCCGCTCGACATCGATCAACTGAAAACCCATGTAGACAGTGATCGCATTTAAGCCGATCACCTGGAAGAAGAAGCCCCATTTGCGGATCTTCCAGACGTCGATAAGCAGATAAAAAAGAGCCAGCAAGAGGAAGCAGACCCCCCCCGCGTACAGATAAAACGTATCGGTCTGGAGGAGCTTGACGATGGGATACCAGCGTTTCAGGATGAGGGCCGACAAGAGGCAGCCGAGACCGATAACAATAAAAATTCCCACCTTACGCTGCGGAGAAACCTTCGCATTCCTCAGAATAAGTCCGGCAGTTAGCCCCATCAGCGCGATGATACCGACCGAAAACCAGTCCATTAATCCCTCCACGCCGTACATAGGAAACGCATTGGACGGCCTGGATTGGTGGAGGCCATAGGTGCCGCCATCCGGCGTGATGTAATACAAAAAAGTACCTGGCATGAACATCTTATCCAGGTAGTAGTTGACCGAACCTTGCGGCGTGAACACTCCGCCCCCAAATCCAGGGACCGGAAAGAGAAATTGGACCAAGGCATTTACACCCAAAAAGCCAGCAAGCCATATCAGCACGGATCGCAACTTCGGGGTGTTCAGGGCAATTAGAGAGGCGAAGAGATAGCCAAAAGCAATCTGCCCAAGCACACTGCCCACGCGGGGATGGACCCAGTCATTCACCCAAGCCTGGTTATAGATCAGTCCAAATAAAAACAAAATGAAAAATCGAGTGAACACCTTTCTGTACAATTCTGAGCGTGCCACGCCCTGCTCAGCCCTCACCATCAGCGAGTACGGTATGGTCGCGCCCATGATGAAGAGAAAAAGTGGGAAGATGTTATCGTAGAAGTGAAAACCCTCCCACTTGACGTGGGTCATCTGGGTACTGAGGGCCACAAATAACGGCCAACCTGTGGCCTTCGCCAGGGTATGGAAGATCCCTTCGCCCCCGACGATCCAGAACATGTCAAAGCCGCGAAGTACGTCCAGGGAGATGAGGCGTTGCGGCTTGGCCACCGCTGGAAGCGTTTGCAGTAAGCTCGCTTGTTCGCTGACTTGAAGAGCATCCATTGTCTCGACCTCCTTTGTCTGGTTCATTTCGCTCTCGTGACTAAACTTTTATGAAAATCTTTCGTCTGTAAAGGTGCCAAAGAACGAGCCAAAACACCGCGTACGCGCCGATGGATAGCACCAAGGGGTACCAGTTGCCCAAATACACCTTGAGACCTTGCAAGAAGATGCGGGCAAAACCATCGAAGCCATATAGTTCTCCTAACACATAAGCAAAAATGGAATTGCTGCCAATGATGATGAAGAAGCTGGTCCAACGGGTGAGTTTCCAATGGTCGATAAGAAGGTAAAACAGTGCCATCAACAAGAAACAAAGGCCGGCCGAAAAGAGAACATAGGAGGGAGTATAGAGGCGTTTGATCATCGGCTGGAACAGGGCTGCCACCTTGCCGGCCAAGGTGAGGACCACACCGATTGCCACCAAAGCGCTAGTTTTTCGAAGGCTCGTCATCGTTGATTGCAGGATATGGCAAGCCAAGACACCAGCCATTACCAGAGCTCCAAAACTCATACTGGGTAGAATCCATGTCCAATCGGTCCCATCGACATGGCTGCCCAGAATGAGAGAGTCAAGATACGCCGCGATGTTGTGGTAGGGTACCAGAATGGGTTTGCCGATGCCCGGAACGGGAACCAGAGCAAGTATGGCCCCATAAACGACCAGCATCCCGAGCGCAATAAACAACTGGCTTGAGACGCTCGTATAAAGAATCAACACGCTAGCGATTAAGTAGCCGACCGCTATGGTCTGGAGGGTGTTGCTGTAGAAAGCGATCTTCGAAAACCTATAAGAAAGGAGATTGCCTTGCACGACCATTCCTAAGCTCCATAGAATTGCCACCCGCTTCAGGATATGCTTCCAAAGAGCAGTGGGGGAGGACGCTGCTATACGGCGCCGAAAGGAAATCGGCATCACAAGCCCTACTACAAAAAGAAACAGCGGGTGGATAAGGTCATAGAAGTGAAAACCCGCCCAGGGAACATGATCCAACTGCCGCGCTATCGCTGCGGTCACCGGCGAGTGAACCGCGTCAGCCAGCCTTAGGAACACAACGCCCCCGCCCGTAATCCAGAACATGTCAAAACCCCGCACGGCATCCACCGATTGTAGGCGTCCTTGGAGGGACGACTGTCCTTGGGGAGACAACGCTTTTGAGCGTTCAGCGACGGCAGAAGGAGATGCTTGGTCCGGCTTTATGGACGCTTCGATAGTCACAGGAACACCATCCCTCAGACTCGTCTAAAATAAACCCGAGGCGACCGGGATAATAACACTAATGCCTTATCATCGCTCGCCGTCGAGCAGCTATAGCACTGCCCTGGCGACGTTCCAACCGTCGACCTCCACAACGGGTGTACGTCCCTGCAAATCTTTTACCCGGAAGGTTGCGCTGACCTCCCTCGTTTCTCCTGGCATTAGCTCGAAATAGTTATCCTCCCACCGTATGGGCAGCACGTCTTCTCCTGCTTGCCCTTTTGTAACGTGCAAGTGAACAGCAAACGCCAAGTTGTGGGTCGGATTCTCAATTTTCACCCGCCATAAGTCTTCGTCGCCCTTCGTCTCCACTCTGCTCGATCCTCTGAGTCCCACCTCAGGAAGTGTCGTAAGTGCCGTCAGGTCCGCAAACGATGTGGTCGGAGTGTCGTACCAGACGGTTTTCTCCCAATCGAGCACATCGGGTTTGGTCGACAGCCAGTAAAAATTCCTGCTCACAATCTTAGCACCCGAATCTTCCAGCCCTAGCCGGACGAAATAGGTGGTCGTCAATCCTGCTATTTCAGGAATGGTGAACGCCCTCTCGGTGCTGTCAGGCGGAACTTCAAGCGTTACCTGTTTGGAAAACTTCTCGCTGAGGTCGAGGTTATAGACTTTTGCCGTGACCTTCATTCCATTGAATTCGCGGTAGTAGGAATTCACGATCACGATGGACCGATCGTCGTACGAATATTGGATGTGTAAAGGCTCGCAAGCCTTCTTGGTTCCAAAGTAGCCGCCTGCGAGGTTGAGATAATAGTCGTAAAGGGCCCAAATCAGGGAGGGCCAAGCGTTGTTCATCATTTCCTGTAGCACGCCCGTAGCGTGATATTTGTTCCTGCCGTAGGCCTCAAACATCGCGCGCTGGCCTTCGTAATCCATCACTTGTGCCTTCTTGGCAAAGTCTTCCACGCCAGTAGCCTTGCCATACCGCGCATTGAGCGCCTGGCTGTACACATTGATATTTTTAAGCCTCCTCAGCAATATCTGTGGGTTGATTCGGGCTCGGGGAGGCGACCAAGCGTGTGATAAAGCGCAACTTCCATGGCTTCAAAGGTGCGAAAACCGTAGGACCGTCTGGTCATCACTCGGA
>JBELAJ010000339.1:0-16940 GCA_049508935.1 Terriglobia bacterium
GGTAAGACCGGCGCGTTGTGCAACTCCGCGCTCTGAGGTAATTCCAAGGCGGCGTCAAGCCGCCGCACTCCAAGGTGCCTTCGGCACACATACTTTCAGAGCAGATGAGAATACCGCTGATAGGGGTATTCGTGAAAGGAAAAAACCATGGGTGAAGAGGCTGTAGGGGCGGCCTCTGGGGCTACCCGGGGCAGTCATGAAGGCTGCCCCGACATCAGATCACTCCGCCCGTAACGATTCCGCGGGGTTCACAGCGGCGGCGCGGCGAGCGGGCAGGTAAGCGGCAAGCGCGGCCGTCGCGACCAAGCCAATTGACACGCCGGCATACGTTAGAGGGTCAACGGACCTGACGCCAAAAAGCAGAGACGACATAAGCCGCGTCAGGGCGGGCGCGGCGGCCAATCCGCAGACCACGCCGACGCCGGTTAACAGCAACGCATGGCGGACGAACATTCCCGTCACTTCCCCGTCCTGCGCTCCCAGCGCCAGGCGAATGCCGATCTCCCGCCTGCGTTGCGACACGGAGTAGGCGATCACGCCGTAGAGGCCCACAACGCCCAGCAGCAGCGCCATTCCTCCTGCCAGGCCCAGCATCACGAGCGTGAACGAAGTGCGCGCCATGGATCGCCGGTAGAGATAGTCCAGCGTGTGGACATCCGCCAGTGGCAGGTCGGGGTCCACGGACCACACGGCCCGCTGCACATCGCTCATGAAGCTTGGCGAGCCGGCCCGCGCACTGCGAATCGAGTAGGTCACATAGCGGCGCACATCCATGTCGTTGCCCTCGAAGTTCGCCAGAAGAACCGGCCAATACACCGAACTGGGCGGCGCCTTTTCCGCTCCGTCATCACGCGTATTGCCGACTACCCCGACAACCTCACGCCAGCCGTCCTTGGTGTTGCCCCGGACTTGTTTGCCCAGGGCCCTCGATGGGTCGCGCCAGTAATCTCGCGCCACTTTTTCGGAAACGATAGCCACAGGCAGCCTATTGTAGATGTCACTCCAAGTGATGTCGCGGCCCGCCAGGAGCGGCGTGCCAAGAGTTTTGAAAAAACCCGGCGCAACGAACCTGTATCGGACCAGTGGAATCTCGCTTTGAGAGTAAGTGCGGTCTCTGGCGAAGAGTGCGTCGCCCCACTCGTTGCCATCCAAGGGGATGCTCATCGAGAAGCTGGCGGAGGAGACGCCCGGAACGGCCTCGACCTTACGCAAGATCTCCTCCTGAAGCCGGGTCACGCGTTCGGGTTCCTTGACCTGTGTATCGGGAATGTTGACTCGAAATGTTTGAAGCTCGGAAGGCGCCACGAATCCCGGGTCGACGCTAGTCAACGCGCGGAATGTACGAATCATCAAGCCTGAACTGATCAGCAGAACGAGCGCCAGCGCCACTTGGGCAATCACTAGCCCGCTGCGGGCGCGGTGGCGCTCGCGGCTCTCGCTCATGGAACGCCCGCCCTCGCGCAATCTGGTTCCAAGGCGCGCGCCGGAATATTTCAAGACGGGGATGGAACCAAAAAGCAGGCTTGCGAAAAATGATAGTGCGAGCGTGAAGAGGAGCACCGTGCCGTCGATGCCGATTTCCTCGAGACGGGGCAAGCCCGCTGGCGCCATGGCGATCAGGAGCCGCAAGGCGCCGTAAGCGAGCGCCAAGCCGAGGCCGCTCGCTAACAGCGCAAGAATGATGCTGTCGAGAAACAACTCCGCCGCGATGCGCAGCCGGCTGGCGCCCAGCGCGGCACGAATTGAGAGCTCCTGCTCGCGTCCTTCAGCGCGGACCAGAAGCAGATTGGCCACATTAGCGCAGGCAATAAGCAACACCAAACCGAGGCCGCCCATCAGAACCCACAGGACCTTGCCGACGTCGCCTACCACATATTGCTTCAGGGTGCGGAGGTTCGGTGCGATCCGCGCGCTTTGAAACATCTTCACGCTGAAACCGGGCGGAGGCGGAAAACTCCGGTCGACGATGGGGAGCATCCGCGCCACGTCCGCGCTGGCCTCCGCAAGAGTAACTCCCGGCTTGAGCCTCGCGATGCCGTCATAGCTATACTGGCCTAATGTGGTTTTGGCGCGGTCAAACTGCATGGGAATGAGAAGGGCGAGATCACTCCAGTCTTCAAAACGGAAATCCTGCGGCAGGACTCCAATGATTTGAAGCAGCTTTCGGTCCGCTGTGATGGTTTTTCCGATCACGGAGCGGTCGCCGCCGAACTTACGGCGCCAGTATCCGTAAGTCAGGATTACCGTGTCCGCGCTGCCTGGAGAATCGTCCGCACGGCTGAACAAGCGGCCGAGCATAGGCGAGACCCCCAGTATCGGAAGGATTCCGTCGGTGACGACGAGGCCCGTCACATGCTCCGGTTCGCCGAGGCCGGTGACGTTCATAGAGTAACCGGTAGTGACACCGATATCCTGGAAGGTGTGGCTTTGCTCGCGGAATACGAAGTAGGTTGAGGGCGACAGATTCACTTCCTTGAGGTTTATGCCCGGCGCCGTCAGCCAGACGGCGACCAAATCCTCTGGGTGAGAGTAGGGCAGGGGCTTAAGCAAAACGCCTTCCAGCACACTGAAGATTGCCGTGTTCGCGCCAATGCCCACCGCCAGGGTCAGCAACGTGATGGCTGTGAAGAAGGGCGTTCGCCCCAGCCTCCTTAGTGCTTGTCTGAGCTGACCGGTCAAGAACCCCATAGATTTACCTCCAATGCACGTTTGACGCAGCTTTGCGCGAACCAGCTCACTGTGGCGCGGGCGTCTCGCCCGCGGTGGCACGGGCATTCCTTCGCTCCGCTCAGGACAGGCTCTGCCCGTGCGCAGGAGCGGGACGCCCCTGCCACTGCGGGCGGGACGCCCGCACCACAGCGTCGCCGTTTCGCGCGCCAGCCCTCTGATGATCAATACGCCGATTCGCGAACGTAGGTTCCGGAAATTTGTTTCGATTCCCCTGTTGGCGGCTGCACTTAACGCTGTCATCCTGAGCGAAGCGAAGGATCTCTGCAGTTGTCCCTGGATCGACAAACGGAGAAACCAACTACAGAGATCCTTCGCTTCGCTCAGGATGACAGCGGTAATTGTTTCGCACCCTCTTGCTTTCGCGCTGGACGGCTATGCACGCTCCTGCCGTTCCATCCAAAGCTTGTAGAGGCCCCAGGCGGCAAGGGTGCTGCAGTCGCGGATGGTTCCGTTGAGCATCATCTCCTCAAACTGGTGAATCGAGACGGCTCGCAGAACCAGATCGTGCTCTTCGGGGTCAGGATCGGCAACAGCGCGCGCAATGCCGGTAGCGAGGAAAACATGCTGCTTCTGGTGGGTGAAGCCGTAAGCGATCCAAAGCGCGCCGAGGCGCGTCATTCTCTGGGCAGTCAGGCCCGTTTCTTCCCGCAGCTCTCCCCGCGCCAGTTCCTCGGGGTTGACGCCAGCGGTCTCCCAACCCCCTTGAGGCAGCTCGAGGCAGCGTTCCTGCACAGTGTAGCGGAACTGCTCGATGAGGTAGATGGTTTCGCCTTGAATGGGCAGGATGATGGCGCAGTCGTCCTTATCCACGACGCCATAGATGCCACGCGCGCCGTTGCTTCGCTCCACCTCGTCCTCGCGCAGGCGCAGCCAGGCGTTGCGGTACACTTCGCGGCTACTCAGGGTTTTGATGCTCATGGTTACGAGTGTACAGCAGATTCCCCTGCAATCGCGGACGTCTGTTCATATCCGTAGCGGCGAGTTCACCTCGCCAAATGGCGGCGTAAAGCCGCCTCTACTTTACCGGGTTCGGCTGATTGTGATCGAAGCCCAATGGCTTTATACTATCTTCAGGGGTAAACACCTCAGGGAGGATCAGCTTGATAAAGGCCGCTACATCTGCAATCTGTGTCCTGGTTGCTTGTCTCGCGGTGAGCATGCTCGCCACGGATGGCCCTTCGTCGACTGGAAGCTCCGCCGCCTGGAGTGGCAAAGAGGCAGCCGCCTATCTCGATGGACGAATGACCTGGTGGATGGGCTGGGACGTCGCGGCCCGTGACCATGGCACGTTCTGCGTTTCCTGCCACACGGTGGTGCCGTACGCCATGGCGCGGCCCGCCCTGCGGGCGACGCTCGACGAGCAGGGCCCCTCACCGGTAGAGCGCCGGTTACTGGCTAACGTTACGAAGCGGGTTCGAATGTGGAAGCAAGTCGAGCCCTTTTATCCCGACGCCAAGCGAGGCTTTCCCAAGACGTCGGAATCGCGCGGAACGGAATCCGTTCTCAACGCTCTGATTCTGGTGGGCTACGGCGCGCCCACAGGCAAGTTGAGCGCCGACGCGCGGCTGGCGCTGGATAACATGTGGGGAGAACAATTGAAGACCGGCGAAGCCAAGGGCGCTTGGCCCTGGCTGCAGTTCCATAATTCTCCGTGGGAAGGCGATTCCCAATACTACGGCGCCGCGCTGGCTGCGATTGCGGTGGGAAGCGCTCCCGGCGACTATCAACATGCCGTGCGGATTCAGAACGACCTAAAGCTGCTCCGCGACTATCTTGTTGAGGAATGCGGTTCGCAGAAACTGATCGACCGTGTGATCCTGCTCTGGGCCTCAACGAAGATACCCGGCCTTCTGACGCCGGAACAACAAAAGACCATTATCGATGAGGCGCTGAGCAGACAGCGGGCCGATGGCGGCTTCAGCCTCTCTTTTTTTGTGGGAAACTGGAAGCGTCACGACAACACGCCCCTTGAGACCAAGAGCGACGGCTATGCCACGGGAGTGGTCACGCTGGCGCTCCAGGAAGCGGGTGTGAAGCGCGACCAGCCCCAGTTGAAACGGGGCCTCGAGTGGCTGATCGAGAACCAGGAAAAGACAGACGGCAGATGGCTCGCTTATTCGCTGAACAAGCAGCGAGACCTCTCCTCCTACACGGGCCGTTTCATGAGTGATGCGGCCACGGCTTACGCTGTACTGGCCCTCGAGCACGGGAATTAAGAACCCCTCAGGTCTTCGCTTTGCGACCTTGGCGCCCTTTGCGGCTCTCGTGAAACAGACTGTTTGATCAGCCGGCTGTTTCAGAGAGGCATGTCTGTTTGAAGAAGATAAACGCACGAGCGCCACTTCAGCATCCTATTCGACCCGCGAGGCATCGAAAACAACATGGCGTACGGAAGTAAATCCTGGGTCCGAAGCAGAGTCGAACAGGGGATGAAGGCGGGCCTGCTCCGCGCTTATCGCGGCCTGGGTGTGAATCCCGATAAATACTTACACCATCTCCGCCGCGCTTATGGCCTGCCCGTCACCTCCTTCCGCGCAATGAACTCCTTGCCACTGCCGGTGGTGGATTATCTTGCTGACAAAACCATTCGTGCCTCGATGAAGATGGCGATGCTGGAGGGAGCGGGAACGGGCTTCGGCGGCGTGCTGTCAGTTCTGCCCGACGTTGGCTTTCTGGGGGGCATTACCTGGCGGATGATTCAGAAGCTGAGTTTGATACACGGCTTCGAATATGCCAGCGAAGACGACATGGCAGATTTGTGGCTGGCGGCAGCGAGTGCGGCAGGAGTCGATATGGGGAAGGACCTGTTGCGCAAAGAGGTTATCGAGCGGTTCGTGCCGCGTATCGTCGAGCGCATCGCGATTCGAGCCGGCAGCGAGATTGCGGAAAACGGACTCGCCCGCCTGGTGCCGGTTCTGGGATCAGTCATGGGCGGTACGCTCAACTATTACTTCGTGCGCGGATGGGGACGCCGCGCGCAGCGCCATTTTCGCGAAAGACACCTCTTGCTGCGAAATCCCCTTTCGTCCCAGCCGGTGTTGGATGCCAAGGCAACCAACCCACTATTGACGGACTCAAGACTCCGCTTGCCTCAATAAACTTTCGACCTGAGGCTGAACGGCTCTTCCACGCTGCGTGGCATTGCGCGACTGGACAGCGTTCGGTCCGACCGTACAGTTGAATGCAGAGTCACACGTTTCAAAGTTCATGGACAGATTCGTGCTCAATCCTGCTATAATCGTTCTCCTTGAGTTGCATCTAGCTTCCTAACTTGCTAGCGTCTCAAGTTGTAGCCGGGGCGGCGAGTTCACTGTGCCCACCTAGTTTCCAAACTGGGCAGCGCCTCACGCCGGAGATCGCTAACAAGCTTGGCCGTGCCAGGGCTGGAGTGGCGGAATTGGCAGACGCAGCAGACTCAAAATCTCGATAACAAATCCCTATCTTATTGGCCCGTCTAGCTTTATCCTGCATCGTTTAGGCCCGTTTTAGGGGGTTTTTGGGCCTGTTTGTTCCCAAATGTTCCCACGTATTAGCCTCGCCAGATACGTCAAAAAAGCCTGCTTTCGTATGCCGAAAAAGCCTACTGCGTAAGCCTGCTGCGCTAGTCTTTCATGAGCGGCTAGTTGGGAACACATCGGCGGCCCGTGTCGGATTCGAGTCCCACCTAACGACCCTGAGTCTTGCAACCATTTATGAGATGGCCGGGAATCGGCGGCGAGTCCCACCTAACGACAGAGAGTCTTGCAACCACTTATGAGAGGGCTGGGAGTCAGCGGCGTCCACTGTCGGTCTTGCAACCCCTTATGAGAGGGCCGGGAATCGGCGGCGAGTTCCACCCCAACGAGTGTCATACGACTATTAGTGAGGGAGGGATTGGCCGGGAATCGGCGGCGAGTTCCACCACCAACGGGGACCATACGGCTATTAGTGAGGGAGGGATTGGCCGGGAATCGGCGGCGAGTTCCACCTTAACGTAAGTCATACTGCTATTAGTGAGGGAGGAATTGGCCGGGAATCGGCGGCGAGTTCCACCGAGTTGTGTGAGTCTTGCAACCACTTATGAGGAGGAATTGGCCGGGAATCGGCGGCGAGTTCCACCTTAACGGGGACTATACGACTATTAGTGAGGGAGGAATTGGCCGGGAATCGGCGGCGAGTTCCACCCCAGCGACTCTCATACGGCTATTAGTGAGGGAGGGATTGGCCGGGAATCGGCGGCGAGTTCCACCAAGGACCACCATACGACTATTAGTGAGGGGATTCGAGGCGCACGGTCGGCGGCCTGTGGAAAAGTGGCATGCGAAGAAAATTGCATTGCGCATTTTCAATAAGATAGGCACGAGCAAGGGTGTAGAAAAACCACTTATGAGGGGCAGGCAGCGGCTTATTTTTTGGCTTGAAAGTGAAATTGAAAATTCATTGCGGAGGTGAGTGATGCGATACCTAAACCTACGGGCGGTCATGTTTCAACGGAAAATCTCTGGATTCGAGCTGGCGCACCTGCTCAAAATGTGCGAGGCGCGATTTTCCCGCAAAATGACCGGCAAGACAGACTTCGCCCCTCACGAAAAAACCCGGATTGCCGAGGCGCTACAGCTTGACCCGGCCTGGCTTTTTGCGGAGACCCATATTCCGCCCGCTGCCCGATTCCGCGAGAGGGCGATGCTCACGCCCGGGATGGAAACCCGGTAGGAGATTCCCCTGAAAAATTGAGTTTCGTTTTGCGTCTCGCTGGAGCGAGGTGCCATGTTGGACTGTTGTATTTCTGAGGGCGGGCGCTTGGCTCCCGCGTGAGAGGAGTTTTTTTATGATCGGACGTTCGAAAGAGAAAGCAGATGTTGCTTCTGTGCTCCCCGCTGAAACATTGAAACGAATTCAGCAGTGGAGGCACATGGAAGTGATGCCGGGAGGCAGTCCGGTAACCATCTTGACGGAGACGCTTTCAACCCTTGGGCGGGCTGCGTACCTGGAAGCCTGTCGGGAATTGTTGCTGGCGATGCGTCACAGATTCGGGACGCGGCCCGGCTATCACATCTTGGTTACGGTCTACTGTGATCGAAAGTTTGGGCGGATGCTGAGCCTAGACCCGAGCCCACGGCAGGGTGAGGACTGCATACGAGACGGAGAAGGGCAAGGCGGCCTCTCGGCTGTCCATCCTCTCCCGGAAACGGAGAATCCGAATGAAAACTGAGAGGCGATTTTTCAAGGCAGCCGAGGTGCGGGTTTCGCCATCGGGCGGAATCGCGGGCTTTGCGGCTGTGTTCAATCAACTGTCTGAGGACCTGGGCGGCTTCCGGGAGCGCATACTCCCTGGCGCGTTCTCTCGATGCCTGGGCAGTGGCGCTGATGTGCGCTGTCTTTTCAACCATAATCCTGACGCGTTATTAGGGCGCACAAAGTCAGGAACGTTGAGGCTTTCGGAGGAGCCTGCGGGTCTCTATTTCGACTGCGACTTACCCGACACCCAGGCGGGCCGTGATGTGCGCGCTAGTATCAAGCGGGGCGATATCACGCAATGCTCTTTCGGCTTCACAGTTCAAGGCCAGAACTGGCTTGAGAATGGCACCATCCGGGTCCTGGCCGACGTTGACTTGTTCGACGTTAGCCCGGTGACGTTCGCGGCGTACCCGCAAACCTCGGTTTCAGCGCGGCAACAGATCACGTCATCGGCGCTGTGGCCCGATGGTCAACCGGCTGAAATTCGCACGCGCCAATCCACCGGGCGCAAGAGTGTATCGGCGCAATCGGCGCGCGTAGCTTCCTCTGCGTCATCTGTGAAAGGTCCGCTTGCAGCGGCCATGGAAGGCAAAACGGACACTGAGAAGCTTGCAATAATTGCGAGCCGACTTGGTGAGCCTATTTCTATTGGGAGAACATCTATGAGGGCAATCCCCTACACTGACGCAGAGAAACGAGAACTGCGTAACTTTCTAGAGACTGGAAGGTATCGGCGCGACCTGACTGCGGGCGGCGCGGGCTATGGCTTCGTGGCGGAAGCATTCAACTCGCACGTTTTTGAAGCGATGAAGGTTTACGATGAACTATTCGATGACGAGGTCACCACGCGCATTGAAACCGACACCGGCGCGGCTCTCGACCTTTTCGGGATTGACGACACCGAGAACGCGGCCACAATCCCGGGCGAAGGCGTATCGAGCGGCAAAGTAGACCCCGCGTCACTGCAAAAACTGCAACTGGCGGACGCCCCAACGTGGGACACTGGCGTCGTTGCTTGCTCACTCGCCTTGGTCGAAGATCAGAAGGTAGACCTTCCGGCACTCTTGGCGCGTTCTTTCGGAATCCGCCTGGCGCGCGGCATCGGAAAATCCCTGGCATCGGAAAATCCCTGCTGAGTACGTTGCAGTCTTCGGCCATCCTCGGCGCGACGGCAGCGGGCGACCCGAACACGGACGGCGCGACTGGCGCGGATTCCATCGGTTATGGCGACCTGGTAGCGCTCAAGGGCAGCGTCAACCCCGCTTACCGTGCGTCTTCGAAGGTCTATTGGCTGATGAATGACGACACCTTGACGGCGCTCGACTCCCTGACCGATAAAAACGGGCGGCCCATCATTCACCCGGTTTACGTGAACGGTCGGAGAATCTTGCTTGGATTTCCCGTCGCGATTTCCCCGAGTCTTCCCGACATCGGCACGGGCACCATACCGATTTACTTTGGCGCGTTCGACCGTTTCGTGGTGCGGATTGTGGCAACGGGCGGCAAGGACGCCACCAATCAAGACAATGGCCGCCTGGTGCGGCTGTGGGAAGCTGAGGGCTACGCCGAAAACCTGTTGGTCGGCTACAAGTCGTTTCTGCGCGCGAACGGCGGATTGCTGGACGTGACGGACAACGGCAGCCCGGCCGCGCCCGACGCGCCAATCAAGTATTTGCAGAACGCGGCGTAAGTGAAAGTTTATCCCACGCCTGCCTGGGCATGTGGGATGCCCTGGCAGGCTTCGACCCAGGATTCACAAACGAAGCCTGTCAGGGATTTTTCTTGGTTTGCGGGTGCGTCCGCCCTCGCGTCCGCGATACGCCCGGCCTTGGCTCCGCCCTTTCCGAGGTCGGGCGTCAATCTTACAGTGGGATGGAGAATATGCAGGCTGTCGAAACTAAGGCGGAAAAAGACGGGGCCCGGCGTGACGTGTGGGTCAGCAAGTGCCAGCTCTTCGTGGCCCTTAAACACTTTACAGCCGACCCTGAGGTGTCAGACCCACTGCACTTCGCCATATCGAAGTGCTGGTGGGATAACGGATGGATGTCGGCATACGTTCGCTGGCTCAAAGGCTGGGGCGTGGATGCGGAATTTGTGAAGTTTTTGGAGGCGAGCTTTTAGCGACCGGGCGGAGGATAAAATGTCAAGAATTTGTGAGAATTGCGGATGCGCTGTCGGTCCCGGCCAAGGCAGGTGGGAACCGTCCGTTGGGGATGGGCCACCGGCACGCGGCGTTATCCCGCTATTGCGCCACAAAGCGGCGGGATTGTGCGAGCAGGCTGTTAGGGTACGGCAGACGAATCGGAATGCCCTTACCGAGCCCCCTGGCGTCAAGAATGGCCATTCCACGATAGCTTCCGGGGACGTTGCGGAGGAACTTTTTGTATGAGAGTTGAAATTGTGGACATTCCCGTCAATGGCGGGCGGGCGAGGTACGGCGGGCTTTGGGAAAAGGTGTTGTCTCTACCTCGTGGCAAAGCGCTCAAGATTGAGGGACTGGCATCTGCGGAATCGCGTCAGAGGCTGCTCTGTGCGTTAAGAGCACGCACTAAGTACCGCTGGAAGGACGGCTCCATGCTGTTTTGCCAAGCTGCTCGACACGCGGACGGCCTGACAGAGCTTTACGTCTGGCTCACTCCGGCTGTCGAGGGGTGAAAAAAAATTTTGAGGAAGACATGGCGACTTCAGATCAAAAACACTTTTACCTCAAGTTGTGGGGTTGGAAAATACGAAGGGGGATTCATGACTGTAAACAAGCGTACCTCTTATACTCCTGGTACATCGAGCACGTTGTTTGGGAATATATCCGAGGCGACGGCAGACGATATGGCAGAGTTGCTTGGCGTGATCAGATCACAGATCGCGGGTGTGCCACAGCCATATCCGCAGAGGGGACTCCATGCTCAGAGCGGAGCGTTCGAAGGTGGAGGACGGACCTTAAGCGATTTGGGTACATCACTTGGCGCACGGCGCGAAACTCGCTGATTATCTTCGTGCTGGGGTCCGACAAATTTCCAAAGGGACATGAACGAGTAAAAGATGCCCCAGTCTCGGATGAGGCGCTAATCTCGGCTGCTTTTGCGCTACGAGATAAACTTGCCAATGATTCAATGGACGCGCAGACGGGTGCCGGAATGATGGCGTTGGGGGTGTCCAAAGCTGGATACTCTGATGCGCAGAATTGCGACATCTCCACTGTAAATATGCAGCCAAGGGTGGCCAACCTTGGCCACCCTACCGGCCAACCTTGGACACCCTACCGGCCAACCTTGGACGTTGCAATAAGAGAAGAAGCTCTTTCTGAATTTGTAAGTGAAGAACCACAAGCCGAGGATGAACCGTTTGCACAAACATTTCGGAAAGGGCCAGAACGGACGAAGCGCGTAGCAGAGCAAAAGGCGCGGGCGGATCGGTGGACAGTCGAGGGTAGGTGTCGGCATTGCGGAGCGGATAACCCAAAGCCCGCGATGACATCGGGTATGGCCTACTGTGGCAAGTGCGACGGATTGTATCCGCTACCGCAGCCAAGCCAACGTTCTGGCGGCGGTGAGTCGGATGAGCGCGCGGCATGATGGCGGGGGCGACCCGGCCCTACGGAGCGGCAAAGAGGGGGGGTAGGGGGGTCAAATAGCTCCCAAGGGACTCCCGGTATACCGTTGCCCAACCCGACACACACGCGGCCATAATTGGGAGTTATGCATAGTAGGCGCGAATCTGAAAATGCAGGTTTCGCATAGTAAGTAAACCATAGTTAACGAAAGTAATGTAGCCTAATGAGGGGGTTATCATGGCGAAAGGAAGAAAGCGAGTCCCGGCGGCGGTCAAAATCGCACGGGGAACCTTCCGGGTAAGCCGAGGGGCGGGGATTGTCGCGCCTACGGGGGACATGTCTGCCCCTTCGTGGCTTTGCGAGGAGGAGGCGGCGGCGTACCGTGAGATTTTGGCGGCTGCCCCGGCTGGACTATTCCGGCCCTTGGACATCCCGGCGCTGTCCCGGCATTGCACGTTGCAGGTTGCCTTCGACTTGGCGCGGGAAGAGTTTCTGGCTCATGCCAAAGGCCCCAAGGGTGAGGGCGAGAGCGCGGTTGTCTCTCGGGGTGCACGCGGCTCCCTTGTCGGCCTGCCGGCGCTCAAGGTCATGGGCGAGTTGGCGGCGGCGCTCCGGCTCAGTGGGGCGGAGCTTGGACTCACGCCCGGCGCTCGCGAAAAGATCACGACGGACGATCAGGCGCGGCTCCCCCTTGACAAGTCTGACCCGTGGGCTGCCCTTGAGGTGCCTACTGATGGCGGGAGGGCATAATGAGCAAGAATCGGAAAGCTGTTTCGGCGGCTGCGGAAAAGCGGCACCTTCGGGACTTGGCAGAATTATTCGAGCGTGTCACTAAGCAGTTGGACCCAGACTTTGACTTTGAAAAGGTCCTTGGAAGGAAGCCAGAGACGCCCGATGACATTTCCCTTGCCCTTAGGATGGACACTGCCGATATCCGCGAAGACTTGCGCATCCTTAAGGGCGGAAAGCCGCACTAACCTTAAACGGATTTTCCACTCCCCCGGGTGGAAAATAAGGACGGCTCCTTCCTTTGCCGTCCTCGCGGGCTGCGACTGCTACCCCCAGTCTCAGCCCGCATTCCCCTTGTAATCGAGGCAAACTACCATGCAAAAAACTAGACGTTTTACTACTCTGCGGGCGGGAGAAGCTGTTGCCTTGAACATGCCAGATGCCTATTTAACCGCGTCCGTTGATGACTCTCCCGAACCGGTACGATCGCAGATTAAGCGTTGGCTTAAGCGCCCCGGCCCCGGTGTTTGGATTTGCGGCCGATCCGGGGCTGGCAAGACCAGGACTGCAACCGCAATTGCCCTTGAGCTATTCCGGCGCGGCGAAGACGTTATGTCGGTATGGTGGCCGGACTGCTTTTGGCGGCTAAGGAATCATCGAGCGGGTATTATCTCGCAGGATGAGGCGTTGGGCTGGCTGATACTGCCCCCAGTCCTATTACTAGATGAGATTTCCAGCCTTTTTATGTATTGGCCGTTAGCGGCTGATTTTAGGCCAGTGCTGAAGATGAGGGCTGAGGCTGGCAGGCAGACCATTTATACGTCCCATATATCGATTTCAGATTATATCTCTTTTTGCGATTCCGAAGCCTCTAACTATCTCTCGGGGTTTACGACTCTCAATCTTCCTCCTCGCAGCGCGAACACTCGAGACTGGACCCGTGATGAGGTATACGAATTGAAAATGATTGCAGGGAAAATGATTCAACGGGGATGGCTGACGCCAGAAGAGGCATGTCTAGAGGTCCCGCGTCGCATCGCAAGGTTGAAGCAAGCACCAGTGTTCTGACGCGGGCGGAATTCTTGATTCCCTCTCCACGTGGCGCGGCCCCCTCTCGCTGGGGATGCGCCCGGCCCGTGGGTGCCTGGAAAAAATCGCGGCCCCCTTACCGTTTCAAAGATACCAAGAGGAGATTACATGGAACCGCTTTTGACAATTCAGGAAGTGGCGAAGTTGCTGCAGGTGCCCGTGTCGTGGGTCTATGACCGACTCCGGCGCAATGCGGCGGCCCGCTTGCCCGGTTTCAAACTCGGCAAGTACTGGCGATTCCGAAAACCGGAAGTTCTTGCGTGGCTCGATGCGAGGCATGTATGATGAGTCTCGCAGGAAGAGCTAGGCGGGCTGGAAACGGAGAGAATATGCAGAGACGTTTTCAGTCCGGTTGTTTATTCAAACGCGGCAAGCGGCGCAAGGTTTGGGTTGCTCGCTGGCGTGAGCCTCAGAAGATGGCAGACGGCTCCATGGGTACTGTACAACGGTCGGAGATAGTTGGAGCGGTCGCGGACCTTTCCAAAGGCGACGCGCAACGTCTGTTGGTCGACAAGTTGGCCCCTGTAAATTCAGGGACGGTAAGAGCGGCGTCAGTGGCGACGTTCAAAGACTACGCGGCGGAATGGGAGACGGGCGTGCTTTGCTCTTATCGTACTTCCACGCGCAAGTTTTACAGGACGGTCCTTGACCGCTGGCTCTTGCCCCAGTGGTCGGAATGGCGGCTTGCGGACATTCGGTTGATGGATGTTCGCAAGTGGCTTAGCTCTTACGCAGCGACCTACGCCACTTCGGTAGTGAAGCACATGCGGGCGACGCTATCGAAGATGCTATCTGATGCCGTGGAAACGGGCTTGATTGACCATAACCCCGCGAAGGGTTTTCGCACACCTCGCGGCAAGGCGGTCAAGCGTGCCGTGGCACTTACGCCAGAGCAAGTCGCGGTGGTGATTTCAAGACTCCAAGAGCCACTGCGCACGGCGGCCCGGCTGGTAAGCATTCTGGGCATGCGCCAATCTGAATTGGCGGGCCTCCGGTCTTTCGACCTTGATTTCTTGAGCAAGGCCATTACCGTGAGCCAGTCTCGCTATCGCGGGCACACGGGCGAGACTAAGAACGAGGGAAGCACGCGGGTTTTGCCGATGCCAGCAACCACAGAGGCACCCTTACGCATGCTGGCGGAGACATGCGGCAACCCGGAGGGCTTGCTCTTTTGCGCTCCTTCTGGGCGGCCTTTGAATTTTGACAACGTAACGCGGGACGTGTTCCGGCCCCTGGCGGACGCGGCCAAGATTCCACGCTTCACTTGGCGGAGTTTTCGGCGGGCGGTGAGCACTCAAATGCACCGTGGCGGAGTTCCCCTTAAGGTGCTGCAGGGAATCTTGGGGCACGCGGACCCCCAGGTCACCATCGGGATTTACACGGAAGCGACTTTCGAGGACATGCGGGCCGCTGTTACCGGGTTAGAAAATGAACTGTTCCCAAGTGTTCCCAATTTGCAAACGCAGTTGCAATAAGACGGCTGTAAGTGATAGAAAAGAAAGAGAGGCTGGAGTGGCGGAATTGGCAGACGCAGCAGACTCAAAATCTGCCGCCGGTCACCCGGCATGGGGGTTCAACTCCCCCCTCCAGCACCAACCTAAGTTTCTCAATCCAAGCTAAAAACCCGAGTTTCCATTCCGGACGCTCCGGCAAAATCGACTTTGACGTACCAACCTCCCAACGAGGGTTGAAATAGTTCTGCATTCGGTCAAGATCGCCGGTATGCAACCCGATTTTTGTCGCAACACAACTTCTGGGGGTGTAGGATGCTCAGGAGCGCGTGAGGTTCTGAGCAGCAGTTCGCGCACGCGAGAATTCAGGAGAACCTGATGGGTACACTTTTCCGAAACTGGGATCTTCTGGGACGCAGTTTCACAATCTTGAAGTCAGACAAAGAGCTTCTGTGGCTGCCGGTGATGTCGGCGCTCTACTGTCTGGCGGCGACGTTAATAATTTGCAGTGCAGCCGCGATCGTAGTAGTGCCTCCAGCAATGCCACTCCATGATCTTGCCCGGCAAAAAGTGCTGGGTCAACAGTTGCTGCCGTTCGTCTTTCTCTATTACTTCGTCACGTATGGGGCTGGCATCTACTTCAATGTGGCGCTCGTCAGCATCGGGTCGGATCGACTCGCCGGCGGCCATGCAGTTTTGAATGAAGGCTTGCAGACGGCATGGAAGCGCAAGTGGAGCATCATTCAGTGGGCGCTGCTGGCCGCGACCGTGGGGGTGCTCCTGCAAATGCTGGAGCGTCGCCTGAGTCTCATAGGCCGTATTGTTACACGCATCACCGGCTACGCCTGGACGCTCGCCAGCTTCTTCGTCGTTCCTATTCTCGCTGCCGAGGACATGGGACCCGCCGAAGCGCTTGCCGAATCGGCGGAGATATTTCGCAACACGTGGGGCGAAGAGATTGCGGGTAGCTTCAGCTTCGGACTGATTACCGTTGTGCTGGCATTGCCGGGATTGCCTCTTCCGGTGCTGGGGGCGCGGCTCGGGAAGACAGAAATGCTTGCCGGCGTCGCTTTGATGCTGATTTACTGGATGCTTCTGGCGCTTGTCTGCTCCGCCGCTCGGGGGATATTTGTCGCGGCGCTCTACCGCTACGCCACCACGCAGCAGGTCTCGGACGGGTTTCACCCAAATGATCTCTCGGGCGCATGGCAGCGGAAGCAAGTCTGAGGCGCAGACTACAAGCGGGAAACACGTTGCAACTTTCAGTCGGTTAACATCTCTTCGGAACTTCAGGTTCCAGGAGGAGCACTCTATGGACGGCACTGCCGCCGATAGCCAACTCATGGCAATTACAAGCAGCCCTCCGCCCGCGACGATTGCTGACGTGCTCGTCGTGATGCAGAAGATCGACGACCTTTTGCCGAGCGGCGACGGCCTCAAATGGTTCAACCTTCTCTACATGATGGTCACTCAAAAGGTGGACAGCAGCCCGCCGCAAGGAGGCTGGGAAGATCCAGCTTGGCTTACCCGCCTTGACGTCGTCTTTGCCGGGTATTATTTCTCTGCAATCTTGAATTGGCTGAACCATCCCGCGAGCGCCCCCAGTTCGTGGCAGGCCCTCTTCGAAGCGCGTTACCGCCCTGGGATCGAACGCATCCAGTTCGCGCTGGCTGGAATGAATGCGCACATCAATCATGATCTGGCCCTGGCGCTGCTCCAGACCGACACCGAGCTGAACCTTACCCCCGGGAAGACCAGCCCGCAGCATGACGATTTCGAGCACGTGAACGGGATCCTGCAAGCCGTCCTTCCCCAAGCACTAGAGTTCCTTGCGTCCGGAGTCCTGGGTGAGTTGGCGCAGGACACCGGGAAGATTGGTAAGCTTCTGGCCATATGGAATGTCGGAGCCGCCCGCGATCTGGCTTGGGACTTCGCCGACCATCTTCGCTGCCTGACGGGAATCACACGGGATTCAGCTTTGGCAGCGCAGGATCAGGTCACCGGGGTGTTAGGCCGCAGCATGCTGCTGGCCGTTTAGCGTTGCGTTTCTGACGGGCTGGCGCATCTATAATGTCGTCGGCTCTGTCAAGGACTTTTTAAACACACCACCCCCGCGGCGCGCCGAACGTCTTGACGGCGTCCCGGGCGCACGCTGTGTGACCGCGGAGAGCCCT
>JBELAJ010000034.1:0-26057 GCA_049508935.1 Terriglobia bacterium
CCTCGTTAACCTCGGCGCGAAGGTCCTGCGACTGCGGCCAATAGATGAAGAACGATCCTCCGTTGGCGACGGTGGCGATGCGCCCTCCCGTAAGATTTCCCTCTTCGTCCGCCGTCAGTAAACCCGCTTTCACCAGCAGCACGTTGGGCCTGATCTCCGCGCCCACGGGCAGAAAGCCGTGGTCAGAAACGATGAACACGTCCGTGGAATCGGCAAGCCCGGCAGACTTATCGGCAGCCAGTAGTTCGCCGATGTGGCCATCGATCTTCTCGAGCGTCGCGGCGGCCTCGGAGCTATTAGGACCGAATTGGTGCTCGACTCCATCCAGATCGCACAAGTGAACCAAAAGCAGGTCGGGCTTGTATTTCTTCAGGATAAAGGCCGCCAACCGAGCCCGCGCCACATCAAGCTCCTGACCCGCTTTGGGCGGCCCGAGCTCCAAAAGTGCCTCAAACAGAAGTCCCGGCGTGGCATACTTTGCGACGTAAATCGGATCGACCTGGATACCCTTCTGAGGATCCCAGATTTCGGGAATATCCCAGTAAATCGGCGCGCCTGCCGTAGCCGGCCAGAACACGGCGCCGCTGCTCAACCGGTGGGCGTTCGCCTCATCCCAGAGTGTAGGCGCCTTAATCGCCTTGGCGAACCAGAACCAGTCCGAGGGATTCTTGCCCGCCTCGCGCGAGGATAGGTTGGAATAGATGCCGTGCTCAGCCGGCATTCTCCCAGTAACGATGGTCGTGTGCGAGGGGTAGGTCACCGTGGGGTAAACTCCCAGTACACCTTCCGCGTAACTTCCTTCTCTGCGCAGCCGCGCCAAGTTGGGGACGTGAACTTTCGCGGCAAGAAGCTGATAGAGGCTGGCCCCCATCCCATCCACGGAAATGACCAGAACATGCCGTTCGCGCGACGGACTGGAAGACGCTTGCGCAAGCGCCCGAGGCAGAAAAGCAAAGACGACGGCTACCAGCGCGAGCGCTGACAAAAGGAGGGGGCGGCGGGTTGGGTGACGTCTTACCTTCCGCGTAGCGCCGATCTTCAGAACCTGCCTTGAGCGGAGCGAAGGGTCGGCAAATGCTGACCTAAAGGTCAGCGCTACGCGTACACCCAAGACGGAGCGTCGGCTTTTGCCACCTTGAACGGATTGGGGTAGAATACGGTCAGTGAGCACGGTAACCTCAGTGGGCGGATTCGAATCCACCAGTCTTTCCCATTCCTGGTCGCCGATTCTTTCGGCCCTGGAAGCCTTGCTGGTCTATGCCGGAATTATCACATACATCTGGCGCTGGCAGCACGCCTATCCCCACATCTGGATGGTCCTGTGGGGAATTATCCTGGCGAGCCACGTCGTGCACCGAGACACCTTCCGAAGCCTGGGTCTCACCCTTTCCGGAATGCGGGCGAACGCCCAACTGGTCCTGCCCATTTCCCTCGCTTTCTACATACCTCTCGTTGTCTACGGCCTTGCGCGGCATGCCCTGCTGCTGGTGCCGGTAAACCGGCACGCGGTTTTTTCTTTTCTGGGGTATGCACTCTGGTGCGCTTTCCAGCAATATCTCGCCCAATCCTATTTTCATAACCGGCTGATGGAAGCGATTCACAACCGCCACCTCAGTTCGCTCCTGGTGGGAGTCATCTTCGGCTCGGCTCACATCCCCAACCCGATCCTCATGGTCGCCACGACCGTGGCCGGGTTTGTTTTCGCGGAAATCTTCGCCCGGCATCGAAATATCTGGCCCATCGCTCTGGCCCAGGCCGTAGGGGGATTGCTCCTCGCCGCTGTCTCGCCTGCCTCGCTGATGCATAACATGCGAGTGGGTCCGGGATACTTGTTCTACGGGCTACGGTGAAGCGCCCACCCGCCGCCCCGGCGTGCTCCCCCTCCTTGATAAGGAGGGGCAGGGGGTGGTTGACTGCGTGCCAGGGTCTGAGTTCACCACCCCCTACCCCTCCTCCGCCGAGGAGGGGAGTTACTCTCGTCCAGAGCGGGGGAACACGCGCAGATCGTTTCAGCGACGGCCGGGACGGATGCGGTCGAATCTCAGCGAGCGCGGCAAGTAAGGGTAGTCGGTAATTTGGCCTTCGAAACTCGCTCCCCAACGCCCGGGGATGGCAGCGCCGCATCCTGGGCATGAGCCCGTCGCGGTGAGCCGATAATCGAGGACCTGAAAGCCGACGCGCTCCACAAGGAGTGCGTGGCAAGCAGGACAATAGGTGTTCTCAAGCTCACCGGTCCGGCCAGGCAGGTTCCCCGCATAGACGAAACGCAGGCCTGCCGCCTTGCCAATGCCTGCGGCCCGCAGCAGCGTGTGCGAACTGGTGTTATCCGGCTCGGTCATCTTGTAGTCTTTGTGAAAGGCGGTAAGATGCCAGGGGATGTTGACCGAAACGCCGGCCAGGAATTCCGCCATGCGTTTCAGTTCGTCGTCCGAATCGTTGAATCCGGGCACGATCAAGGTGACGACTTCCAGCCAAAATCCCATCTCATGCAGCCTGCGGATGGTTTCGAGTATGGGCTGCATTCGTCCGCCAAGCTGTCGATAATGCCGATCATCAAAGCTTTTCAGGTCCACCTTATAAAGGTCAACCCAGGGCCGCAGGTATTCGAGCACTTGCGGGGTGCCGTTGCCGTTCGAGACATATCCCGTGACGAGGCCTGCGGCGCGCGCTTCCTTGAAAACCTCGACGGCCCATTCGCTGGTAATGAGCGGCTCATTGTAGGTGCTGACGACGACTTTCGCCCCATGTTCCAGGGCCTCCCGCACGAGTCCTTCGGCGGTCGCGCGCAAGGGCGGCGACACCGCGCTTGGGTCACGCAAAGCTTGTGAGGTGACCCAATTCTGACAGTAGCCGCAGTGCAGATCGCAACCCATCATCCCGAAGCTATAAGCCAAGGCGCCGGGGTAGGCGTGAAAAAACGGCTTCTTCTCGATGGGATCGCACTGGGTGCATGCTACATAGCCCCAGGGCACCAGCAGCTTCCCGCCTTCGTTGTACCGCACCTTGCAGACACCCAATTGGCCGTCCGGGATGCGGCAACAGTGCCCGCAGGCGTAACAGCGCACGAAGCCGCGCTCCAGCTTTTCGTAAAGCTCGCCCTCTCGCACAGCTTGCTGTAATACTTCTTGTAAAGTAGCCATGATAACTTTCTCCCGCTTCGATTAAATCGACGCCTACTCTGATGATACTCCACAATCCCGCCCCCATGCAGGTTGGCGACTCCGATAGTAGGGGCGGTTCGCGAACCGCCCCTACGTCCCGGCGGCAGGCGGGTTAGCTGATGTGCAATCGCCGGATGCCACAAAAGTTGATCCTTTCACACCTTCTGTAGTGCTGGCATTACTTCATAGGGTAACATGATGGCAGGCCGGGACGCCCGCGCCGCAGCTTCAGTCGGAGGAGACGATGAGATTAACATGGCGTTGTGTCTGCTTAAGAACGATTTACTTGCTCACACTGCTGTTGCTTGCGCATTCCGCACTCTTTGCGCAAGCTGAATCGAACCAGCCCATCCGCGTTGGGATCATCGGTACGGACACTTCCCATGTCATCGCATTCACTCGAATCTTCAACGATGCCTCCGACCCGGAGCATGTCCCAGGGGTACGGGTCGTGGCTGCTTATAAGGGAGGCAGCCCGGACGTCACTGAAAGCAGGGAGCGCGTTGAAAAGTACGCCGCGGAATTGCGCGACAAATGGAAGATCCAGATTGTGGATGACATCCCGAAATTGTGCAGCATGGTGGACGGAGTTCTTCTCGAAAGCCTGGATGGCCGAACGCACTTAAATCAGGCGAAGGCCGTTTTTGCGGCCGGAAAGCCGGTCTTTATTGACAAGCCTCTCGCGGCGAGTTACCAGGATGCGAAGGAGATCGCGCAATTGGCGAGCCAAGCGGGAGTGCCGTGGTTCAGCTCTTCTTCTTTGAGATACTGGGAGGAAACCCAGCGCCTGAAAAACCTTCAGGGCGAGGGCCGTATCTTGACCTACAGCGTTTACAGTCCCTCACCCACTGAGCCACATCACCCCGACTTGATGTGGTATGGAATTCACGGCGCGGAGATACTCTTCACCCTCATGGGCACAGGGTGCGAGTCCGTGAGCCACATGAACACAGACGACGAGGACGTAGTGGTGGGAAGATGGCCGGGCGGGCGTTTGGGCGTGATGAGAGGGTTTCGCAGAGGGCTCTACGCTTACGGAATTACGGCGTTCACGGACAAGACGGTTGTTAACTCCGAGCCCAAACCATTCAGTTACCGGCCGCTGCTCGTGGAGATTGCTAAATTCATGCACACGCGCGTTCCGCCGGTCAGCGCCGATGAGACGCTGGAGATGTTCGCCTTTATGCAGGCCGCGGAACTCAGCAAACAGCAGGGCGGGGCCGAAGTTCCGCTTAGCCGCGTAACGCACTGATTGAACATTGACGATGGTCGATATTCGATTGCCGATACACGGGAGGGCTTGTGGTTCTGTCGTTCTGAGCCCCGCCGTCTCGTGGCGGGCGGCTAACCTCGGTTGTTGCGCTCGCGGGAATTCGGCAAACCGCAGAGATGCTTCGCTGAGCTCTCTCACCAGAGTAAGACTCCTCCGACGATCGCACCCACACTGGCGTCGCCGACCGCCGAGTACGGTTTAAGCACTTCGTCGGCGATGGGCTCCTCAGACCACGCCCTGCATGGCGAGAATCCTTTTCTTCACACTGGGTGGAAAGTCCACAAATAAGAAATAGCTTTGGTGATAGAGGTAATCCTCGCCACTCTCGTCGACAATCCGCACCAGGTCGTCCTTGGCCGCCACCGGATCGGGAAGAATCCGATAAACCTTGCCGGGAATGAGCGACGCCTGGTAGTCAGTGTTGTCTACGCAAAGAGCGAACGGTTTCGTTGGTGTTTTCATGAATTGCGATTCCTGACAAGCCATGACTCGCCGGTCTAGGGCAAATCGCTTGACCGTCGACTGTTGCCTGTCTGCTTAACGGGCTGCCTTGGCGGCCTTCGCGATGGCGGCGATGTGCTCTGGGGCGGTGCCGCAGCAGCCGCCGATGATTTGCGCACCGGCTTTGATGAGCTCGCCGATTTTAGAGGCCATGAATTCCGGGGTCTCTTTGAAGACCGTCTTCCCTTCTTCGAGAACCGGCATACCGGCGTTGGCATTGACGAGGATCGGCGTGTGCGGCAGCGCGGCCCGCATCTGGCGTGTGATCTCGATCATGTTGGCGATGCCGCTGCCGCAGTTCGTTCCGATAATGTCTGCTCCGGCGGCGGCCGCTTCTCGCGCCGCGCGTTCCGGCGTCACGCCCATCATGGTGCGAAAGCCGCGCGCCCCGGCCTGGAATGTGAAGGTGCACATCACCGGAAGCGCGGTCGAATCCTTGGCCGCCTTGACTGCCAGGAGGGCTTCCCTAAGCGATCCCATAGTTTCAATGCACAGCGCATCCGCGCCCCCCTCCGCCAAAGCCGTCACTTGCTCCTTGAAGGCCTCGTAGAGTTCGTTCGGCGTTGCGTCGCCGCCCTCCTCCTCAACGATGCGCCCGGTGGGGCCGACAGCGGCAGCAATATAGCCCTTGCCCGCGATCACCTGTCTCGCAAGCCCCACCGCAGCCAGGTTCAACTCGCGTACTTTGTCTGCCAGGCCGTAGGGCTTCAGTTTGTAGCTCGTCCCGCCAAACGAATTCGTCTCCAGGATGTCCGAACCCGCAGCGAGATAAGCGTCATGAATCTCTTTAACCACTTCGGGGTGGGAAACACACCACTCCTCCGGGCACTCGCCGGGCTGCAAACCTCGAGCTTGCAGGAAAGTGCCCATGGCACCGTCGGAAATCAGAATGTCGCCTTGCGCCAATCTCTCTTTCAACGACTTCATGCTCGTCCCTCCATTACGGATCGGGTGATCGGATGATCGGGTGATCGGGAGAACAATGTATTTTTCCTTTGTTGGCGCTTGGCTCCTCTTCGCCGTCGATCGGAAGCGGCGGTTAATCTCGCGCGAACCAACCCCTCACCCGGCCCGCTCCGGCTGAAGAAAGCGCCGGCAACGGTCCACCCTCTCCCCGCGGGAGAGGGTTGGTTTCCATTTTCTGTTTTCTATTTTCCGGGCGCCCGCCATTCAAGAATGGCCACAACAACTCTTGAACTTCTTCCCGCTTCCACATGGGCAATAGTCGTTGGGACTTACGCGCGGTGGTTGCTGGGGACCCGTGACTTTGTTTTCAGCCTTGTGAACACGCCTCAGAAGCTCTTCCACGTCTGAGATGCCTTCGGGTTTGTCGGGTTCCACGCCTGAGATGAAATGCCAGCCGTAATCCTGGCATAGTGCAGCGATCTCTTCCGCACGCTCAATCGACTGGACCCGAACGATGACGGGACGTTTGTAGGTTCCCAGCTTTGCCACTACGGTTCTCGTCGTTGATGGGCCGCTCCGCGGGTCTGCGCTACCCGCGTTTAAGCGGCTTGGGCACGCGACCCGCGGCGGAGGCGCGCGGCGCGGACGGTATTCGACATCAGCATAGCGATGGTGAGGGGGCCGACGCCTCCCGGCACAGGTGTGTAGGCGCCTGCCTTTTCCTTCACGTCTTCAGGCTGCACGTCACCCACGAGGACGGACCCTTTCGCCGCCAGGTCATTAAGCGGACCGGAGGGATCATGATAGATGCGGCGAATCTCGTCGGCGGACGTTAATCGATTGATGCCGACGTCGATCACGGTGGCGCCGGGCTTGATGAATTCGCCGGTCACGTAAGCCGGCTTGCCCATGGCGGCCACGAGAATATCGCCCTCGCGCGCCACCGCCGGCAGATCGCGCGTTCTCGAATGGCAGACGGTGAGCGTGGCGTGCTGGTGAAGCAGCAGCATGGCCACGGGCTTTCCCACGATATCGCTGCGCCCCACCACCACGGCGCGCGCGCCTTTGATCGGGATCTGGCTGCGCAGCAGGATCTCGATGATTCCCGCAGGCGTGCAGGGGACCAATCCCGGGGTTCCAGCCACGAGGTGTCCCACATTGATGGGATGGAACCCGTCCACATCTTTCGCCGGATCCACGGCCTCGAGAACACGTTTCGAGTCGATCTGAGGCGGCAGGGGCAGTTGAATCAGAATGCCATCAATCTCGTCTCGGCGATTCAGAGAATCCACCAGGGTCAGCAAACGCTCCTGGGTGGTGTCAGCGGGCAGGTTGATTTTCTCGCTGTAAAGCCCAAGCGACTCACAGGTCTTCACCTTGCTTCGAACATAGATTTGCGAGGCAGCATTCTCGCCCACCAGAACCGCTGCCAGCCCAGGTGTGACGCCGGCGCTCTTCAGGGCCTGGATTTGTTCGGCGAGTTCGGCCTTGATTTGATCGCGAATCTTGTTGCCATCCAGAATTGTTGCTGCCACGGGTTTCCTCCAGCAATCAGCTTTCAGCCGTCAGCTATAAGCAATCAGTTGTCCGTTTACGCCCTACGCCCTCACCCGGCCCGGCCCGGCTGATGAAAACGCCGGTCCGGCCCACCCTCTCCCCCAATGGAGAGAGGGCTGCAATTCATACGGAACTAGAGTCTCTGACACCCAAGGAGGAGCAGTGCTTTCTGCTTTCTGCTTTCTGCTTTCTGCTTTCTGCTTTCTACTTTCTACTTTGCCTCGCCCAATTTGCCTTCTCGAAACGCTTGGATGTAGTTAGCGCAGAACTCGTCGCGTCCCAACAGAGCCTCGGCGGCGCGGATATTGGCCATCAGTTGGGGGTCACAGGGATCCACGATGGCGGTGTCCAGGCCTTGCGCCATCAACAGCAAAAGCAGGACCTGGTTCAGCAGCTTGCGCATGGGCAATCCGAAGGAGACGTTGCTGACGCCCGCGCTGACGTGAGTGCCCGGGTATCGGGCTTTGATGAGGCCCGTCGCTTCCACTAGAGCTTTGCCGTGTTCCGAGCCCGTACTAACCGGAAGAACGCAGGGATCGATGTAGATATCGTCCAGGGCGAACCCCTCGGCCGTCAGCCGATCGACGAGGCGACTGGCAGTGGAGGTGCGTTCGTCCACGGAATTGGGCGGCCCTGCCTCGCCCAGGCAAAGGGCAATCACTTTGGGGCGAAACTCCTTCAATAGCGGCAGCAGCGCCTGCTGGCGCGCGGCCTCATCCGTGATGGAATTGATCATGGCGCGCTGCTTGCACAGCGGCAGGGCGCGGCGCAGAACGGCAGGGTCAGCGCTGTCCAGGCAGAGTGGAATGGAAACTGTTTCTTGAACGATATTCACCAGCCAAGGCAGGACTTCCAGCTCCTGACCCGGCAGGCCGCCGTTCACGTCCAACATGCCTGCGCCGGCATTGACTTGCCGGAGAGCGATTTCCTTGAAGAATTCCGCGTCCCTCTTTTGAGCGGCTTCTCCGACCTTCTTTCTAGTGCAATTAATCAGTTCGCCGATGATAAGCACGAGTTCTGGTTTCCCTCTCCCTCAGTGGATTCCCGCTTCCGCCGCAATGAAACGCGATGTGCGACCGGATACCAGGTAGCGCGGACCCCCCGGTTCTGGGGTCCGCGGTTTGTCCCCGAACCTGCGAGAGAGCCGCGGACCCCAACTCCGGGGGTCCGCGCTACCCGCTACTCCGGAGTACGGGGCGAATCCAGATTATACCTTCTGAGCCGGGGCCACCGCCTGAAGATCTTTCCTCTTGCAGACATTGTCCAACCCCGCCATTCGGTTCGCCAGAGCATTGGTGTTGTCCAGACACCAGTCGCGCGGCGGAATGAGCGTGCGGGCGAATTTGCGGGGGTCGTCGCCGACTGCCAAGGCGCCCTTATAGATCACGTTCCAAATGCAAAGCTGCTCGGGGCGAGCCTCGCAAGTGCCGTCGACTCGCGAGCCTCCGCAGGGGCCGTTGCGAAGCTCTTTGTAGCACCAGCGCATTGAGCAGCCTGCGTAGTCGAGGTGGTCTTGAAGGCAATCGCCGCAGCTTCTGCACCCCAGAGTGGCCTTGCGGTAGAGGGTAGACGGCTCCAGAAGCCAGTACCACAGCCCGTGACGCCAGGAAGTCCCCGGGGCGCCGTCCCGGTTTGGCTTCAGACGGGCGCTGAAGAACCGGTGGCCGAACGAACCCTCTGCGATCAAGTGCCGGTGCACCTGCTCGGAAAGCCATTGGACAAAGGTGGCGTGTGGTTTCGTGCGCGTGACCTGATACGCGCCTGTGCCATCACTCAAACCGTCGGCTGCCTGCGGCAGCAGGTAGAACTCGTTGGGGTACGGGAAGATCAGCTCGTCCAGCTTGTTCCGCCAGTCGCCCGAGAGGGCCTCGGCCCGCTCAACAATGGTCATGAAGTCTTTGTGCGTGAGGCCGAATCCACCCACGTGGGCTCCGGCGAAGCCGAGTGACTTCGCCGCTGCCACCATCAGCGCCGCACGCTCCAGGCGCTGAGGCTTCTTCTCCTTCTCGAGCCGTCGAATAAGTTCGTCCGGTATGACGCAGCCGGCCACTTCTCCCGCTTGCATCATCTGCGCAATCTTGGCGGTAGGGACATAAACGTTGGCGAGAACCGGGCGGTCGCCTAAACCCTCGCGGGTCAAATAGTGTTTCAGTTCGCTGAGCTTACGGATGTTGTACCCCAACTGGGTGATGATGAATTGCGCCCCGACCGTAAGTTTCAGTTGCACTTTGTAGAATTGCATCATCTGGTCGGACTCGTGAACTTTGTAGGGGTTCACTACGCCGCCGGCAAAGAAATCGAAGGGAGTGCTCTGGACTGTCCGCGGGCCCATTTTGTATTCGATGCCCGACCGCATGGCCTGAATCAACCAGAGAAGCAGCACCGAGTCCAGGTCATAAACCGGCTTCGATTTGCCACCGAAGCCTTCCTTCTGCGCATCGCCGGTTAGGGCCAGAACGTTCTCCACGCCTTCGCGCGCCAAGCCGTGCAGGCGCGCCTCGAGGAACGACCGGTTTCCATCCTTCGCCGTCAGGTGAGCGATGGGCGTAAGACCTCGTTCCCGGATGAAGGTGACGAAGGCCTCCGGGGGCAGCGCCGGGTTGCCGCTGGGCAGGTCGGTGATGCTAATGATCTTGATCCCATGGGGTTCCGCCGCAGCTTCTTTGACAAAGGTCTCCGCCTCGGCCATGTTGTGATCGCGGCCCAGGACAAGTTCGGCCGTGCAGAAAAACTCGTGCCTTTCGAGAGCCTGCCTCAAATGGTTCTGACTCGGTCCCTGTCCATCCTGATTCATTGGCCTCTCCTTTATTTTGTGCCTCTCAGCAGTCTGCTACCCGTACGAACGCGGTTCTTGTACTCCATGCCCCGCCAAAGTTGCCGCGTAGCTCTCCGCCAAGCGGCGCCCGATCAGTGCGGCAAGATGCTTGAAGAAGGTCATTCCGCTTACCGGGTCCGCGACCAGGATTCTATCCAACTGAGACTTTTCAAGCTGCGAGACCTTGACGGGACTCAGGCATTCGGCGGAAGCCGTGTAAGTGGAGTTACCCACCAGACTCGACCAACCAATCATATCGCCCGGGTCACTGGCCACGTGGGCTAGGAGCCCTAGGACTCCCACGCTAATCCGCACCCGTCCCTCCATAAGAACATAAAACTCCCGAGCGGGTTCACCCTGGTGAAACAGGAAATCCCCCGGCGCGTGGGATTCCTCGAGAGCTGTCTCTAAAATTCTTTCTCGAGTCTCCTCGCGCATTCCCTGGAAAAGATAAGCAGTATTAATGTACACGGCGTGCTCCGGTCTCAAAACAATCCTGATACTTTCCCGGTCTTCACATCCACATCCACGCGGCGGAAGCCCGGGCTGGAGGAGGTCCCCGGCATCAAGCTGATCGTGCCTGCGCAGGGGCAGAGGAACTTGGCTCCCGAGTATACTAGAACGTCCCGAATGGGCAAAATCCAACCTTGCGGAACACCCTTGAGCGTCGGGTCGTGGCTCAAGCTCAGGTGTGTTTTTACCATCATCGTGGCGTAATCAGCGAATTTGGGATCGGCCTCAAGCTGCTTGGCTTTGGCGTCTGCCTCCGGGGCCCACGCCACGCCATCAGCGCCATAGACTACTTTGGCGATGAGTTCTACCCTGTCTCGGAGCTTCATCTCGAGTGGATAGAGGAATCGGAAGTTGTTCTCGTCCTTGCAGGCATCTAGCACAGCATCCGCGAGCTCCAGGGCGCCTTCCCCGCCCTTGAGCCAGTGCTCCGAGGACGCGCAGCGCGCTCCTGTGGCCTCCACAGCCTTGCGCACCAGCGCGACTTCCTCGGCGGTATCGGTATGGAAGCGGTTGATACAAACCACGGGGTTGATTCCCGAGCGCCGAATGATGTTCAGGTGATGAAGCAGGTTGGGAAGGCCCTTTTCGACCAGCTCTAGATTCTCCTTGGTGTAAGCCTCCGGCAATGGCAGGCCCGGCACGACTTTCGGACCGCCTCCGTGCATTTTGAGAGCCCGGATGGTGGCCGTCAGAATGGATACGTTAGGCTTCAGACCGCTATAGCGACACTTGACGTTCCAGAACTTCTCGAAGCCGATATCCGCCGCAAAGCCGCTCTCCGTGACGTGATAATCGAACATCTTAAGACCCAGCCGGTCGGCGATGATGGAAGACTGACCGACGGCGATGTTAGCGAAGGGGCCGGCGTGCACCATGCAAGGCTGGTACTCCGCCGTCGAGCAGAGCGTGGGGTTGATGCAGTTACGCATCCAGGCCGTCATGGCGCCTGCGACTTCCAAATCGCTGGTCGTCACCGGGTTGCCCTTCCTGTCGTAAGCGACGGTAATCTCTCCCAGCCGCTTTCTGAGGTCAGCGAGGTCGGTGACGATGGAGAGGGTGGCCATGAGTTCGGAACTTACGGCAATACCGAACTTGGACTGCATCATGTAGCCGTCCTGTTTCCCGCCGATGCCGATAATGATGTTGCGAAGGGCCTGGGCGCAAAAATCCATGACCCAGCCCATTTCGACGCGGGTGGGATCGATATCCAGGCGGCGCGAGATGCTGTGTTTCCGAAGCTCCTCGTCGTTATAGTTTCGCTCGTGCTGCATGCGAGCGGTGAGCGCCACCATGGCCAGATTGTGGGCGTTCACGATATCGTTGATGTCGCCGGTCAAGCCCAGGGAGAATTCTGTCATCGGGATCAGCAGGGCGTTCCCACCCCCGGCCGCGGTGCCCTTGATGTTCATGGTCGGACCGCCTGAAGGTTGGCGCAAGCATCCGCCAACATTCTTGCCACGCTTGCCCAAACCCTCGATCAAGCCCAGGGAAGTTGTGCTTTTTCCCTCGCCTAGGGGGGTGGGTGTAATCGCAGTAACCTCGATGTACTTGCCATCGGGGCGGTCTTTTAGTCGCTCAATGATCCTGAGGAAGTCCAATTTGGCGAGCCGTCCCATAGGGATCATCTCGTCCGGTTCGAGACCCAATCGCTCCTGCCACTCGCGGGGGCTTGGCATGCCGGGTTCCGCCGCTTCTGAAATCTGCCAGTCCTGCATCTGCGTCGCGTCGTACGCCATCGTTTGGCCCTCCGAATACCTCAATTGGGTTGACAGTTCGACACTTATGATCTACTGCACGTCCGATATTTCGAGCAGGTTACGTGCCATTTCCACGAGTCTGCGCTGGTTTTGGGGGCGGGAAGGAGATTCGCCGGACGAATGATTTCAGGGAGTTAGCGTCGCACGAAGGGTGGAGGCCGGCTGGGTATGCGGTCAAGCCGCCGGCGGAAGAGAAGGTAAATGGGGAGTTTGCCGCTCTTGTGCAGAACAAATCCCGGTTACCGGGAAAAACGCACAGTTAGGGGATCGGGAGATCGGGTGATCAGGTGATCGGGAGATCGGCGGTGCAACAGGCAAGCTACACCCAGGCATCCAGCTTGGTTCTCCGTTGTTCACCCGATCACCGGATCATCCGATCACCCGATTGATTTTCACCATTGCACGCCGGGATACAAACTGGGCAGGTGAATGGCCCGGTAGGCGTTCTGGCCGGTACCAATAAAGTCTGAACTTACAGGTTCGATCACTTCTGTGCGGGAGTGAGCCGAACGTCATCCAGCCAAACCCTGCCGGCAATGAGATTGTCGAGCTTCTTGCTGGGCAAGCGCTTTAGCCTTACCACCAGCAATTCGGTTTTGGGTCCAGTGACGAAATCCAAGAGCACAGTAGTCCAGGCGTCGGAAGTGCCGGTGAGATCGTCTGTCAATTTGTCGAGGACCGACGGGTTATAGGCATCGTACACTTCCAGCCGTGGGCCGCTGTCCGTAGTAATCCCTTCGGTCTTCATGAGCGCTTGAAGGTGGTAGGCTTGCCCCGGTGAGACCTTTACATACTGATAAACATGCGCGTAGTCGAGGTTGTCCTTTCCAGGAAATTGGACCATCAAAGCATGGGAAGGCGAGTGAAACGTCGAGCTGTCGACGCCGGCATAAACACCTTCCACAGGAACGATTCTCCAAGCGAAACCAAAATTCAGAAACTCGTCCTCAAAGTCTCCATTGAAAATAATATTCGCACTCGAGAGCGTGGAAGAGCTTCGAATCAGTCCCTTCTTTTGGAGATCAGTCCAAACCTGGTAGGCGTCATCCGGCTTGTGTCCGGCAATCAGGGTATCGATGTAAGGAGAAGCGTCCTTGGCGGAAAACTCATCGCTACCCTCCAGAATTCGCTTCCAGACAGGCGGCGCATCATCCAGGCGATGCTGGGCAAGCAGGAAATTCAGATAATTGAATTCAGTTTTTGTTCGCTCCGGGATCAGTTCCTGCAGAATCTTTCCGGGATCGTCGGTGGCTTTCCAGGCCAATCGGAAGACGTTTGTATCGTATTGCGAGGTTCCGGCTAGCACGAGCTTAAAATGACGAAGGGCTTCCTCGCTATTTCCCTGCAACAGATAGAAGTTGGCGAGCGGCCATTGATAGGCGGGGAGTTTTGGGGCCAGCAAATCCACCCGTCGGCGGCAAGCCTCTGCTTCATCGACCCTGCCCTGAAACTGCAAAGCCGCCGCCAAATCCAACCAGGTCTGAGGATCGTAGGGCTCAAGATGAGTGGCGCGGCGGAAATTCTCTTCGGCCTTGCCAAGCTGCATATCGGTGGGGCTGTACTCGTAGAGACTGCCCAATCGCATGTGGAACTCGGCATTGCTCGGGTCCAGTTTGACAGCTCGTTCCAGGTTGTCGGTGGTCGGCTTGTTGGCGAGCATGCCTGCGACGCAAAGCTTGCCCACCCAAACGATGAACACCACGAGAATGGCAATCTCGACGCCGATCAACAACCACCTTGCGGCGCTCGGTCTTATCGCAATCTGCATATTGTCCGTCCCTTAGGAAGTGGCACGATATGTGTGTGTAAAGAGACCCCATTATACGCCAGCAGCTTTCTGAAAATCACGTGAACTGCGTTGCAGGTAGTGTCCTAGTTTGATCGTAGCGCCGGCCTTTAGAGCCTGCCCTGAGCGCAGCGAAGGGTCGGCAAATGCTCGGCTGAAGGCCAGAGCTACGATCAAACCAGGATAGTATGGTGTCGTCGGAGGGTGGCGCATACGTCGCGACGCCTTTTGTCCCGATGTATGCGCCCATCGTCGGGCAGGCGCATCCATGCCGACCACCAACGCCGGCACGTATGCGCCACCCCGCGGCAAAGAACCCTAAACATCCGCCCCCAACCCCGCAAGATCGTGAGGGGACAAGTCATTCAGGCCACGAATTGTTTGACACTTCTCTGGGTCAGCAAAGTCGATCATCACGATGTTCGGCATGAATCGCTTGCGAGTCGCGCCGACGAGCGGTGAACCTTGGGGAAGGGTTAGGGGATTGCGGCTTTCGACCATGTCGGCCAATCCACTCGCCCACAGCTGCTTCATCTTCTGGACGTTCGGCGGGTCCCACATCTTGTCGTTCCGCTTCTTGATGCTTTCGAAGAGGCCGGTGGTAGTCCAGTACATCATCGCCATCACCTGCGGGCTGACGAGGGCCTTCGCCTTCTCCAGCAGCTTTCCCTGCTTTTTCACGTTCTGAGACTGCTTCTTAAAAGGCTTCACGATACTCGTGCCTCCTTTGCCGTAATACTGCAACCCGTTGAACTCGGGCTCATATGCGCCCCCCTCATAGAGATTTTTGAATTTCAGGATCCCGCTCTTAGGTCCGTCGAACCCCGCTTGCGCAGCGGTATTCGCCCCGTCTGGTGAGAACAGCACGACGACCTTGCCTCTGAGATCTTTGAGTTTCATGGTGTTCACGTTGCCGCCTCCGGTGTAGAGCGCGCCTTGCAGCACGGAGTTGCACCTTTCGGCAATGTGTTCCCAGTTCTGGCACTTGTCGAACTTGAGGATCAGGAACTCATCGTTCCCCGCGGCGCTGGTGACGAAATCCCTCGCCTCCTGAAGCATCCTGTCCAAGCTGGCGCCAAAGTCCCCGGCTCCGGCTATCAGTTTTGTGCGCTTGAGATCCCACACGCCCCCCTGCGCCCCCAACTGCCGGGTCTTGTCTTCATGCCGAACCAGAGGATTCTTCACTCCGAATACCTTATCGGCGGCATGGATGGCTTTCAGTTCCACACGTTTGACTCCACCTGGGGGGGTACCCGCGGCGGCCGCCGCGATCCGGAGGTCGAAGAACCTTACTCCGACCCCTGCTTGGATGAAGATATTGAAGCCCTGGGTCTGGACATTGCTCTTTCCGCTTGTAATTCCGGCATCGTGGCTTCCGGCCACGACGATCTCGTTAAGACACTTGCTCCCGCCCAGTTCGTAGTATTTGACCATTCAATCACCTCCGCTCCTCAGCGATTCATCGCGAGCAACGTTATCCAGAACCGCATCTTCCGGCAGCCGCCCCGGCAGAAAACCCACCGAGATGCGGGCATGAAGACCAATGCTGACTGGAATTGATTCTTTTGGATTCGTGCCAGTAGTAATTGTAGCACCGTTGGACTTTTCAAAGGCAATATTCTCCGCAGTCGGTCGTGTCCTAGTTTGAACGTAGCTCCGACTTTGAACGTAGCGCCGACCTTCAGAGCTTGCCCTGAGCAGCGCGAAGGGCCGGCAGATGCCCCGACAGGTCCGGGCGCTACGCTGAACCCGAATAGCCCCGCATCCCCGGCTGCAGGCCCCGATCTGCCTGCGCCGACCAGCGATCGAGGCGCGCTTTAACCCATGATTTGTCGCATTCAACTTGACATCGGAATGGCACAACGCTAAATTTGAAAGGGTACGGTTTCAGGCGCGTATAATCTCGAACGGACCTCATGTCGAAGCATCGACGGGGGGAAAGCGATAAGGGATATCGGGGCAAAAATGAAGGGTTTCTGGGGACGTCCGTCTGTGCGGTTTACAATCTGCTTATCACTGCTGGCCTTATTAACCCCGCTACCTTCTGGCGCGCAGAGCACCACAGATCAGCCGGCGCCCCAGGCTGTGCCCGCTCCCCCTGCGAACACGGATACGACAACGGCGAGTACGCCGGGCGACTCCGACTCATCCGCTGCCGCCGTGGCGGGCCCCAATTACGTACTGGGACCCGAAGATGAAGTCGACATTGAGGTCTTCAGTCTGCCCGAGTTGAAGCAAACCGTTCGCGTGGCTGCCGATGGCAAGATTTCCGTTCCCTTAATTGGCCGCGTTCAGGCCTCCGGCCTTACCCCCGAGCAGCTTCGGCAGGAACTGGCCGACCAATGGGGGGAGAATTACCTTCAAGATCCTCAAGTATCGATATTTGTCAAAGAATTCAAGGCACGGCCTGTTTCTGTAATTGGGGCCGTGGGAAAGCCCAGCCTTTACTACCTTAAGGGCTCGCGCAACCTCATTGAGGTGCTCTCGATGGCCGGAGGCTTCGGCAAATCGACCGCCTCGGGACGCACCGTAGTCATCACACGCAAGAGCGGATTTGGGGATTTGCAGCCAACGGATGGTATGCACGTGCGCGGGCCGGACCAAATCGAGATCGACCTCAATCGGCTGCTCTACACCAGGGATCCGGGCCTCAATATTGAGATCAAGCCTTACGATGTTGTTTCCGTGAGTCAGGCTGACGTGGTTTACGTGACTGGGGCGGTCAAAAAGCCGGGCGGGTTCGTACTCGACGACCGGCCCACGATAACGATTATTCAGGCGATAGCCATGGCGGAAGGCTTTTCGGGGACGGCTGCAAAGGGAGGCGCCCGCATTTTGAGAACTCGACAGGACGGGTCCAAGATCGAAATCCCCGTCAACCTGAGTAAGGTCATGAAAGGGAAGGCCGAGGACCTGACGTTGGCGGCGAATGACGTCCTCTATGTTCCCGACAGCAAAGCGAAGGTCGCGGGGGGACGGGCTGTCGACGCGGGCGTATCCACTTTCTCAGCGTGGCTCATTTGGGGGGTCCACTGAGATGACCGACCCAGTTCCCACTTGGTGATAAATGCCGAACACAGAAGTCCCGACCACGACAGAGCAGACTCAGAGCCTGGTGATTTCAGGCCCTCAGAACCTGCGGCAGCCTTTCGAGACGCTGGACGTCTCAGCGGAAGAAGTCCAACCCCTGCTTGATTACTGGAACGCCATTTCCAAGCGGCGATGGCTGGTTCTGTCCTGCGTTTTGATCGTCTTCAGCACCGTGGCCATCGGAACGCTCAAGAAGAGGCCCATTTACGAGGGCAAAGCCATCATTGAGATCAACCCCGAGCAGCCGAATGTTTTGGATTTTAAGGAAGTTGTTCAACCCACCCAGATCGATATCGACGCCTACCGTGGGACACAGTACGAAATCCTGCAGAGCCGAAGCTTGGCCCGACATGTCGTCGATAACCTGAAGCTGTACCGCGACCCCGAGTTCTATAAGGGACGGATGTTATTCGGGTTGGTCCAGCGCGATCCGGAGAGGATTCCCCAGCCCTCGGATCCCGACCCGCCGGATCCGTCGGGGGGCGCTTATCGGAACACGGTAGCGAATTTCGTCGGCAACATCGACATAACTCCGGTGCGACGCAGTAACCTTGTGGAAGTGTCCTTTTATTCCGAGGACCCGGCGTTGGCGGCGCGCATCGCGAATGAACTCTGCAAGGATTACATTTGGCAGAACTTCCAGGTGAAGTGGGACGCGACCACCGAGGCGTCCGAATGGCTTTCACACCAACTCGTGGGCCTGCAGGTCAAGCTTGAGAAATCCGAAGATGCTTTGAACGCGTACGCGCGCGCCAATGGGATCATATTTGTGCAGGAAAAACAGAATATGGTCACCGAAACGCTCAGGCAGCTTCAGGAGGAATACACCAAAGCTCAATCATTGCGTTTTGAGAGGGAATCACTTTACGACCAGGTGCAAGCGGGCAGAGTCCAGGATTTACCAGGGTTCCTCGAAAACAAGATGATTCAGGATATGTCCCTGGAACTCGCCAAAGCGGAGCAGGAGTACGACGAACTGATGGCCACCGTGAAACCGGAATACCCTAAGGCGATTGCAAAGAAGAAACAGGTTGATGCAATGCAAGCCGCCCTGAACCGGCAGAAGAAGAACTTGACGCAGAGTGTCGTCGACTCGTATCGCGCCGCGGTGGCCAACGAAAAGTATTTGTCACAACAAATCGATGCGCAGAAGAAGATTGTCAATGATATCGAAGAGAAATCCGTTCAATACAACATTCTGAAGCGCGATGTGGATACCAACAAGGAACTGTATCAGGGAATCATGACGCGCATGAAGGAGGCTACCGTCGCCGCCGGCGTACAAGCCAGCAACATTCGGATTGTGGATACGGCGGAGGTTCCCAAGGGTCCCGTGAAACCCCGGGTGTTCCTCAACCTGGCGCTGGGCTTTATGCTGGGACTTGCCTTGGGCATCGGCCTGGCATTTCTGCAAGAGTATCTTGATAACACGCTCAAGACGGCCGATGAGGTGGAAAGGCTGTTGCGGCTGCCCTCGCTGGGCCTGCTTCCGGACTGTATTGGCAACAACGGCAAGGGCAGCGGCCAGGAACTCGCCGTCGTCGGTCATGGTAACAACGGCGTAGCTCCGGCGCTTCAGACCGGACGTGAGCCCATTGAAGCCTATCGCACGTTGCGTACGTCGATTCTGCTCTCCGCCAACCCTGTACCCAGGATGTTGTTGATTACCAGCGCCCTGCCCTCGGAGGGCAAGACCACCGTAACGGTGAACCTGGGCGCGACGCTGGCGAGCCTGGGGAGCAAGGTGGTGATTGTGGATTGCGATATGCGCCGTCCTTGCTGTCACCGCTCCACGGGCGTGGAAAACAAACCCGGCTTTGTCCGCTGCCTGACAGGCCATATCGACCTGGCGGAGGCCATCCTGCCGGTGCCCGGTGTTCCGAATTTGAGCGTGATTCCGTGCGGACCCATTCCCCCCAACCCTGCGGAAGTTCTTTCTTCGCCGGTTACGGTCGAATTGCTTCGCAGACTGCGGGCCGAGTTTGAGTATGTGCTGCTCGACTCACCGCCCTTGTTGACCGTGTCCGACAGCCGCATACTTTCGACCTTGACGGACGCGGTGGTGCTGGTGACCAGGGCCTACAGCACACCCTTCGACCTTGTGCGCCGCGCCCGAGGATTGCTTTACAATTCCGGCGCCCGCATTCTCGGCGTTGCCCTGAACAGTGTGAGCGTCGCTAAGCAAGGCGGCACCTCGGGATATGGCTTATACCGGTATGGGTACGGCTATGGTTACGGGTATGAGCCGGATCCCGACGAAGACACCGCAAGACAATCTGAATAGCAAGGCTGAACACGCCACTGACTCCATGAAAGCTCAAGTTGTGATTCTCTGTGGTGGCATGGGAACCCGTTTACGGGAAGAAACCGAGTATCGTCCCAAGCCGCTGGTGGAGATCGGGGGCAAGCCCCTCCTCTGGCACATCATGAAAATCTACTCCCATTACGGGTTTAACGATTTCATCTTGTGCCTGGGATACAAGGGCTCGATGATCAAGGATTACTTTTTGAATTACCGCCTCATGAACAGCGATTTCACCTTGCGCCTCAACTCCCGTGAGGAGCCGGAGTTGCATGATTCGCTCGAGAACGACCAATGGACGATCACCTTTGCAGACACCGGCGCCGAGGCGATGACCGGTGCGCGCGTCAAGCGCATAGAACGGTACGTGCGCGGCGATCATTTCATGATGACTTACGGCGACGGCGTTGCCGACATCAACATCTCGCGGCTCTGGGACTTCCACCTCGGCCACGGAAAGACCGGGACCGTGACGGGTGTTCATCCGCTCTCCCGCTATGGTGAATTATCAATGGCGGGAACTTCCGTGAAGGAATTCAACGAGAAGCCTCTGGACCAGAGCGGATTCATCAACGGGGGCTTCTTCGTCTTTCGGCGCGAGTTTTTTAACTATCTCTCCGGCGATGATAATTGCGTTCTCGAGCGGGAACCGTTGGAACGACTGACCCGGGAGAGCCAATTGATCGGTTACCTTCACCATGGGTTCTGGCACTCGATGGATACGTACCGCGATTTTCTCGCGCTGAACGAATCCTGGAAGAAAGGCGCACCATGGAAGGTCTGGGAACAATGACCGGCGACTCCGGTTTTTGGGAGGGAAAGCGGGTCTTCGTCACCGGCGCAACCGGCATTGTTGGTTCCTGGGTGGTGAGGGATTTGCTGGAACGTTCGGCCGAAGTTGTGGCGCTGGTTCTGGATGACAATCCCCAATCGGAGCTTTACCGGAGCGGTTTCATCAAGCGGCTGAACGTGGTGAACGGTCGCCTGGAGGACTTTACCACGCTCGAGCGCGCCATCACGAGCTACGAGACTGACTCGGTGATCCACCTTGGCGCGCAGCCGATCGTGGATGTAGCTCTCCGGTCCCCCTTGCACACTTTCGAGACGAATATTCGCGGTACCTGGAATCTGCTCGAAGCTTGCCGTCTGCATGGCGATGTCGTCAAGCGAGTGGTGATTGCCTCCAGCGATAAGGCCTACGGCGAGCAACCCGTGCTCCCCTACACGGAAGATATGCCCTTGAAGGGGCACCATCCTTACGATGTCTCGAAATCTTGTGCGGACGCCATAGGACAAGCGTACTTTTACAGCTATGCCCTTCCCGTTGCGGTGGCGCGCTGCGGGAATATCTATGGTGGAGGCGACCTGAATTGGAGCCGCATAGTTCCGGGAACCATAAGAGCGCTCTATCTGGGCCAGTCGCCTCTCCTTCGCAGCGATGGAAATTTCATTCGAGACTACGTGTACGTGAAGGATGTTTCACGGGCGTACCTGACGCTGGCGGAAAAGCTCGACTCGCCCGGCGTCATGGGGGGTTGCTTTAATTTCAGCCCGGAAACACAGGTCACCGTGTTCGAGATCGTCCGCCGCATTTGCAAAGTGATGCACTGCGAGCATATTCAACCGACCGTGATGAACGCGGCGAAAGCGGAAATCCGCAATCAGTATCTGTCCGCATCTAAGGCCCACAGCCTGCTCGGGTGGAGGTCCGCCTATTCATTGGATCAAGGGCTCGAAGAGACGGTGGCATGGTATCAGGATTTCTTCCGCTCACAGGGCTTGGCAAAGCCCACAGCCAAGGCAACCACCTGACGGAACAGATGGACCAGAGTGCAATTTCCCGAAGCGGGATTCGCATTCAGAGGGCTCGCTCATGTCCGTCCGCTGACGGGCGCCCGAAAACCATGAAAATCACCCGACGGTGCAAAGGTGGCACGGGCGTCCCGCCCGTGGCTTCCGCCTAACCGCGCACGGGCGGGACGCCCGTGCCACGATTTTCACAGCAGGGAGATATTGACAGTGGAGATAACGCCGCTGCGACTCAGTGGGACTTACCAGATCGCGCTCGCCCCGCACTACGATGAACGCGGCTATTTCATGCGAGTTTGGGACGAACAGATATCCCGCCGGCACGGCTTGACCTCTGCGTGGGTGCAGGAGAACCAGTCGCTTTCGCGCCGCAAAGGCATCATCCGCGGCCTGCACTTCCAAAAGCCGCCCCACTCCGAAACCAAATTGGTACGTGTTGCGGCCGGCGCTATTCTGGACGTTTTCGTAGACTTGAGAAAAGGATCGGAAACCTACGGGCAGTGGGATTCGCTGGAATTGTCGGCGGAAAATCACCGGATGGTATACATTCCCAGGGGCTTCGCGCATGGCCTCTGCACGCTCACAGAAGACGCCGTGGTGCTTTACAAGGTGGACGCCTACTATGCGCCCGAGTCCGAAGGCGGTCTCAGATGGAATGATGAAGTTCTGAGGATCAACTGGCCTACAAACGACCCCTTGGTATCTGATAAAGATAGACGCCTGCCTTCTTTCAAGGAGTTTGTATCACCTTTCGAGTGAGCCGATGAGGTGAAAGGGACTAAACAGGGATGAGAGTGTTGGTGACCGGAGCAGCCGGATTCATTGGCTCACATTTGACCCGTCGAATTGCTTGCGAAGGTGATTCGGTTTGGGCGGTGACTTCCCCGGGCGAAAACACTGACCGGCTTGCCGACATCCTGGACCGCGTGTCGGTCCTGCCCGTGGACTTACGCGACGCGCGAGCGGTCGAAGACCTTGCGTCCGCGGTGCGCCCCGACTGCGCCGTGCATCTGGCTTGGTATCTTACTCCCGGTAAATTCTGGACGGCTCCTGAGAACCTTGCCTGCGTTGCCATGAGCCTCTCGTTGGTGGAGGCGTTGGCCCGTGCAGAGTGCAAGAGATTTGTAGGGGTTGGCACATGCTTCGAGTATGATTCCGATTACGGTTTCCTCTCCGAAAACCTCACGCCGTGCCGTCCCAGCAGCCTTTACGGTGTGTGTAAGAACGCCACCCATGAAATCCTGCAGGCATACTGCCGGAAAGCAGCCATGCCGTTAGCCTGGGCGCGCATATTCCATCTGTACGGCCCGGCGGAAGCTGAGGAGCGGTTGGTTCCCGGCGTTATCCTGGCGCTGCTGAACGGACAGGTGGCCAAGTGCACGCACGGCGAGCAGATCCGCGATTACCTCCATGTTGAGGATGTGGCTTCGGCGCTCTGGGCCATAGCAAAAAGCGAAGTATGCGGTCCGGTGAATGTCGGCTCAGGGCAGCCCGTAACGGTGCGGAAGATCGTTGAAACCATAGCGCACCATTTCAAGCGCGAAAAAGACGTTGCTTTCGGGGCCGTGCCTACTGATCCCAAGGAGCCACCACTGCTCGTTGCGGATGTTCGGAGGCTGGCCAACGAAATAGGGTGGAAGCCTGCCCTCACCCTCGACGAAGGAGTGGCAAAGACGTGTGAGTGGTGGCGAACAAGGGTAGGTCATTAGCGAGCACCCACCGCCCCCTGCCCCCTCCTCCGCGAGGAGGGGAGTCGGGAAATGTTCTCCTTCTAGATCAGGGTACGCTGAGTGGCGCTGATTCCCCTCCTTGATAGGGAGAGGGCAGGGGGTGGTTGGAACGTCTGAGGGTCCATGATAATGCGCGCTTGCCCGCTTTGTGCGAACCCACTCCCGCGGCTCTTTTTCGAGCGCCGAGGCGTCCCCGTACACCAAAACAGGGCCTGCCCAAGCGCTGCGGAAGCACGCCAGTTCAGGCGCGGGGATCTTCTGTTGGCGTTCTGCCCGGAGTGCGGATTTGTCTTTAACTCGGCATTCGATCCGGATCTCCTCAATTACTCTGCCGCATACGAAAACACTCAGACCTGCTCTCCTCATTTCCAGCAATACCTTTCCAGGCTGGCGAATTCTCTCCTGACCAAGTACGACCTTCGCGATAAACTGGTCATTGAAGTCGGTTGTGGGAAGGGAGATTTTCTTCGGCTGCTTTGCAAGGAGGGGAGAAACCGCGGGATTGGATTCGATCCCACCTATATCGGGCCCGAGACCATCGAAGCAGGGGCAGTGCGTTTCGTCCGCGAATTTTATGACTCGAAACAGATGCACTACTCTCCCGATTTTGTTTGCTGCCGCCACGTCGTCGAGCACCTACAATCCCCTTTGGAGATGCTCAGGGCAGTTCGTCGAGCAATCAGCGACCGGCTGACATCAATTGTATTCTTCGAGACGCCGGCACTTCCTTGGACTCTGGATTCCTTATCATTCTGGGATTTGTTTTATGAGCATTGCTCTTATTTCACGGCGGAGAGCCTTGCCTGGGCGTTTGAACAGACCGGGTTTGAGGTCCTCGAGGCGCGCCCGGCGTTCGATGAGCAATATCTGCATATCGAAGCCAGGCCTGCTCCAACCGGCAGCGCGAGGGGAAAAGTTCGGCCCCAATTCGCGCCTGACTTATGGTTGAAAATCCAGACATTCCTGGCTGGACTCGAGCAGCGAATCGAGGCGTGCGAAGAAAAAATCGATGCTTTCTCCCGCGCTGGGGGTTGCGCAATTTGGGGGGCGGCAGCCAAAGGCGCAACCTTAGCGAACACCATGGACCCTCAGAATCGGCGCATTCCCTTCCTCATCGACATTAATCCTGCCAAGCAAGGGAAGTATGTCGCGGGAACTGGACATCCCATTGTGTCCCCCGCGCACCTCAAAGACCGGAACGGCCAGGTGGCGGGGATCCTGAATATGAACCCCAATTACCTGGAAGAAAACAGAATGATACTATCGGAAATGAGGCTCGACATTCCCATCCTGCAGTTGTAGTGTGGGGATGGCTTCGTAGTCTGCGGAGAATCCCTTCGGACTGTCATCCTGAGGAGCCGCAGGCGGTCCTGAGTGCAACGAAGGAAAGATCTCCGCAGTAATTTGAGAAAACAACTGCGGGGATTCTTCGCTTCGCTCAGAATGACAGCCTTCGTGAGTTTTCCCGCAGCCTGTTTGTCCTAGAGGGTGCGGGCGCCGCAGCGCAGCCGCAAGGAGGGTTGGTGAAGAAGATCCGGAACCTGACTGCTGATTTGGCGAGTCAGACCCTCTCGGTGACATATGCGGACGATCAATCACAGACCTTGCCTCTCTACAGTCCTGAGGCTTTCCACGCCATCTCCCGGCTGTGGATAAAGGCAGGCTGGGCGGCGAAATACTCCTACAACTTCACTTGGATGGGACGCCCTGTCATTCAATTGCCGGAAGACCTGATTAGAATCCAGGAGCTGATCTTCAAGGTCGAACCGCAAGTTATCGTCGAGACCGGCGTGGCGCATGGCGGCTCGAGCGTATTCTATGCAAGCATGCTGGAAGTCCTGGGACGAGGTCGCGTGATATCAATCGACATCGAGATCAGACCACACAACCGCAAGGCCATCGAGGCCCATCCCCTTAAGAAGCGCATAGCCTTGATCGAGGGGAACTCCGTCGCGCCTGAAACTCTTCAAGAGGTGCGCAGATTGCTCTCCCCGGATGAGAAGGTAATGGTGATTCTGGATTCAAATCACTCCAAAAAGCACGTCCGGGAGGAACTGGAACTCTACGGTCCACTGGTCTCCTCCGGAAGCTACATCGTGGCAACCGATGGCGTCATGGAGGACCTCGACGACGTGCCGGGCGGGAAGGCGAACTGGACGCACGATAATCCCAAGGCAGCGGCGCATGAATTCCTGGCCGAGCACCCTGAATTCGAGCTTGATCCGGAGCCTACCCGGCTCGAAGTGACCTATTGGCCGGACGCGTATCTGCGCCGAAAGTGATACAGAGCGGCAAAGCCGCAACCAAATGCAGATTCTTCGCTTCGCTCAGAATGACATGTCATCCTGAGCGAAGCGAAGGATCTGCTTTTCCTCGCGCGCCGCGAAGAAACGCAACCTTAGTGATACAGCAAGCTTCAGGCGGGTGAATGTCACGGGTTTCAAAGAACATTCTTTACAATGTGGTTGGCCAGGGGATCACCATCGTCCTGAGCTTCGTGGCGGTTAAGTTCATCTTTAAACAATTGGGTCAGGACGCCCTGGGCATTATCTATTTTACCTTCACGCTGAACGCCCTTCTCACCGCCCTTTTAGCTCTGGGCATCAACGAAACCACGGTTCGTGAAGTCGCTGCCTTTCATGAAGATGACCCGGCGTACATAAAGCGCCTGCTGCAAACCGCCTCCTCGTTTTATTGGGGTTTCTACGTTCTGGCGGCAGTGGCGCTTTACCTGGCGGCTCCTTGGCTCGTCACCAAGTGGATCAACTTGGATACGCTCAGCCCTTCCGCCGCCACGATGGTTCTGCGTCTGCTCGGAATCGCCACGCTCGTGGCGCTGCCGCGCTCATTCTGTGCC
>JBELAJ010000340.1:0-9057 GCA_049508935.1 Terriglobia bacterium
GACCCCCGCGGCGGCGAGGGTGCGACGATCGGCGGCATTTTGGCTACGAATTCCGCGGGCCCGTTGCGCCTTCGTTTTGGCTCGGCCCGCGACATGGTGCTGGGCATCAGAGTTGCCACCACGGAAGGGAAACTGATCAAGAGCGGCGGTCGCGTCGTGAAGAATGTGGCGGGCTACGACCTGTCGAAGGTGCTCGTGGGCTCGTACGGGACGCTGGCGCTGATCGTGGAAGCCAGCTTTAAGCTGTTTCCTCGACCCGCTTCACGTGCCACCTGGGTGCTCGAACCGGGGACGCTCGGGCGGGCTCGCGACTTGCGCGGACGAATCCTGAATTCGCCTTTAGAGCCCTTGCGCATGGTCCTTCTCGACAGCGGGGCATCGGGGCTGTTTCGCCAGGGGACGCACACAGGACAAGAACCGGAACTTTGGATCGAAGCCGGCGGCTCGCCGAAAATCCTCGAAAGGCACGCGAAGGACCTGGCTGAGATTGGACAATCCATGGGTGCCGCGAGCCGCAGGATGGACGAGCAGGCGGAAAAGAGTCTATGGGATCAGTTAATAAACTTTGAACGATTGCTTGTGGCCTTGCACTCTGAGGTGATGGTTGTGAAGGCTGCATTACCCATTGCCGGCAGCGAGGAGTTTCTCAGCTTGGCGCGGCAGGCGGCTGAGGGCGAGGGAGTCAGCATGGCTGCTATCGCCCAGCCGGGAGTCGGCATCGTGAATTTGGCAGTGTGGGGAGAGAAGCTCGGGGAAGTCGCGGCGCGCATGGTGATGAATTCCCGCAAGTCTGCGGAGAGCCTTGGCGGCGCCTTGGTGGTCGAGCAATATCCGGCGGGCTTCGAGGGCGAACGCGATGTGTGGGGCGCGCCGGGCGATCTTCTGCAATCCATGCGAGGACTGAAAGCAGTGTGGGATCCGCGGGGCATCCTTTCGCCCGGGAGGTTCGTGGGGGGAATTTAGAAGGCAGAAAGTAGAAGCAGACAGAAAGCAGTTACCGGCTCTCCGCCATTAGCTTTCAGGTTCTAAGAATGGCGGGAAAGGGCTTCACCACAGAGGTCACGGAGTTTTACCGAGAGGAGAGGCTGGTTTTTCTCTGTGCTGTCTGTACTTGTATTCCCAAGCTCTTTTGCGGCGGGCAAGGATCTCTGGTCTGGAATTTTGAATCTGGAATTTTGCATGCGGCCAACGAGCTGACATCTGAAGATGGATACGGCGGCAAAAATCGAGAAGAAACGCAGCGGGTACGGCCCCGGCGAGGCTCCGCGCTGGGCGGATTATTCGCGCTGCATCCGCTGCGGCCTCTGTTTGAACGCCTGCCCGACTTATCGTGAGCTTGGCTTGGAAATGGACTCTCCTCGCGGGCGCATCTACCAGATGATTCAGGTGGAAAGCGGCCGCCTGTCTCTGGGCGAGAGCTTCGTGCGACACATCGATCTCTGCCTGGATTGTCGGGCTTGCGAAACTGCGTGCCCGTCGGGTGTCGAGTATGGAAAGCTGGTAGAAGCCGCGCGGGGGCAGATCGAAAGGTATTACAAAAGGCCGCCTGTCGCCGGGCTTCTGCGGAAGCTCTTCTTCCGCGAGATCCTTCCTCATCGCCGACGCCTGGAAGTGGCGGGGAGGATTTTGCGTTTCTATCAACAGTCCGGCCTGGAGAAGCTGGTGCTCGCCTCCCGGCTGCTGAAGATCTTGCCGTGGAACATGGAGCGCGTGGCCGGCCTTGCGCCACGAATGGAAAAGCCGTTTTTCACGGAGCGACTGGGCACTGTAGTTCCGGCCGTGGGGACGCGCCGCTACAGGGTGGCTTTCTTCGCTGGTTGCATCGCGAACCTGTCCTTTGCGCGTCTAAACGATGCGACGGTGCGCGTGCTCGCCAAGAATGGATGCGAGGTGGTCATACCCGCCGAGCAGGGATGCTGTGGCGCCCTGCACGTCCACGCGGGAATTCGCGACCTGGCACGAGAGCTGGCCAAGAATAACATCCGCGCCTTCCAGACAGATGAGTTTGATGCGGTCATCACGAACGCCGCGGGCTGTGGCTCGGTTCTGAAGGAGTATCCGCTGCTCTTTGAAGAGGAGGAGCGGGATTACTTCGAACCGGCGCGAGCCTTTTCCGGCAAGGTTCGCGACGTCACGGAATTCCTGGCCGGCATTGAGCTGAACAAGGACTTCGCCGTGACGCGAGCGCGCGCCACTTATCAGGACTCCTGCCATCTGGGTCATGCGCAGAAGATTCGCTCGGCGCCGAGGAAATTGCTCGCAGCAATACCAGGCCTTGAGTTTGTGGAATTGAAGGAATCAGAGATCTGTTGTGGAAGCGCCGGGATTTACAACGTGGTCCACAACGATCTGGCGGAGAAAATCCTCGCCAGTAAAATGAGGCGGATCGATGAAACCAAAGCGGACCTTATTTTGACGGCGAACCCCGGCTGCCTGCTTCAGTTGCGCGTCGGCGTATCGCGCGCGGGAGGCGCACGGCGCGTGCTTCACGTCGTGGAACTTTTGGACGAGGCGTATCGCGGTCGTAAATGAACGACCTCTTCGCCAAGACTTTCAGCCCCGAAGGGGCGGCCTAGCACAGCCCAGGCCAAGGGCCCATAGGCGTTAACCTAAAGACGCGAGGGCTACGAGAGCCGCGGAGCGGCGCCAGAAAGTAGCCAACGGCGTAAGAAGCTGTGAAAAAATTACCAAGGCCTGTCATTCCGAGCGGAGCGAGGAATCTGCATTTGTTTGTTTTCAAGAAGATAAATGCAGATGCTTCGCTTCGCTCAGAGCGTGTGACTTTTTTGAATTTCACTGAAAAGTGGCACTGATAAAAAGGGAGTTAAGTGCCCTTAAACGGCCGAAAAACCAAAAAAGTCACAAGCTCTCAGCATGACAGCGTGATTTTTTCACAGCTCCTTACGCCATGGGCTACTCTCTGCCGGCCTTCCGGGCCTCGCGAAGCGGTCAGTGAGTGCTACATAGCGGGAGCTGAGCCATTAGGTTAACGCCTATGGGCCCTTGGCCTGGGCTGTGCTAGGCCGCCCCTTCGGGGCTCACTCAGCTTGGAGGTTGACAATTATGGCTACCAAAGCGCAGTTGAACGCGACTCATGTGCTCGAACCCACGGATGCTCCTGGCAAGCATCACCTGGCGGACTACGACGCCGCCTACAAGGGGTTCAAATGGGAAGACGTTCATAAGGAGTTCGATTGGGGCCGCACCGGCAAGGTGAACATGGCGCACGAGGCCATCGATAAGCATCTGACCCGCGGCCGCCGGAATAAGCTTGCGCTGATTTACACCGACCGCGATCGGACGTCGCGATTCACCTTCGAGGACATGTCGCTTCAATCGAATCGCTTTGCGAACGTCCTGAGGAAACTGGGAGTTGTAAAAGGCGACCGCGTCTTTGTGTTTCTGGGGCGGCGGCCGGAGCTCTATATTGCCATTCTCGGCATCTTGAAAATCGGGGCCATTCCCAGCCCGCTCTTCGAGGCGTTCATGGAGGCCGCGGTTCGCGATCGAATGTCGAACGCCGAAGCTGTAGCGCTGGTGACATCGCCTGCGTTGCTGGACCGCGTGCCTCAGTGGGAATTACCGACACTCAAGCACGTGCTCCTGGTCGGAGCGAGCGCGGATGGCTTGCCCGCGGGACATTTCAGCTACGATGCCTTGATGGACGGCGCGGAGGACAAGACGGAAATCGAGTGGCTGACCCTGGATGATCCGCTGATCATCCACTATACGTCAGGTTCGACCGGCAAGCCCAAAGGCGTGCTTCACGTACAGCGCGCTATGCTCGGGCACTTGATGACCGGCCGGTGGGTGCTCGATTTCCAGGAAGACGATGTTTATTGGTGCACGGCGGATCCGGGCTGGGTGACGGGCACCTCCTATGGAATTTTCGCGCCTTGGTTGAACGGCGCGACGAACCTGGTTCGCGGCGGACGCTTCAACGCCTCGGAGTGGTACAGCACCATCGAACGCTTCCGGGTGAACATCTGGTACAGCGCTCCGACGGCATTTCGAATGTTGATGTCTGTGGGCGACGAGGTGTCGAACCGCTACGATCTTTCCTCACTCAGGCACGTCTTGAGTGTGGGCGAGCCGCTCAATCCGGAAGTTGTCTGGTGGGGTTGGAAGACCTACGGACGAAGGATTCACGACAACTGGTGGATGACGGAAACGGGCCATATTCTGATTTCCAATTACGCGTCGATGACCGTCCGGCCGGGCTCCATGGGCAAGCCTGTCCCGGGCGTGAAGGCGTGCATCGTGGACGACGAGGGTAAGGAGTTGCCGACCAACACGCTGGGGAACTTGGTGGTCAAACCGGGTTGGCCCGGCATGATGCCGACCATTTGGAAACAACCGGAGCGATACCGCGCCTATTTTCGGATTCCGGGATGGTACGTAACCGGCGACAGCGCCTACTACGACGAGGATGGCTATTTCTGGTTCCAGGGCCGAGTGGACGACCTGATTATTACGGCGGGCGAGAATGTGGGGCCCTTTGAGGTGGAGAGTTGCCTCCTCGAGCACCCGGCGGTGGCGGAGGCGGGCGTCATCGGCAAGCCGGACGCCCTACGCGGCCACATCATCAAAGCCTTCATCTCGCTTCGCGAAGGATACGAGCCCAGCGACGAACTGAAAGACGAGATCCAGAAGTACGTCCGCCAGAAGCTGGCCGTGCACGCCGCGCCGCGTGAAATTGAGTTCAAACAGAAACTTCCCAAAACACGCAGCGGGAAGATCATGCGGCGAGTGCTCAAAGCTTGGGAATTGGGATTGCCCACCGGCGACTTGTCGACACTTGAGGAGTGACGGTCCTCATAGGAGCCCTCGCCCCCTTGGGGGAGAGGGTGGACCGCACCGGCGTTTTCTTCAGCCGAGGCGGGCCGGGTGAGGGGGTCCCAGCCCGTGCGCAACCCTTCCTCAACAGCAAGAACTGCAGAGGCTAATTCGTACTGAACGTGCTTGGCCACCTCTGCGCGCCGTGCAAAACAGCGAGAATCTGAATCTCGTTTTGCTGGACACGATAGGCCACGATGTAAGGCGTGCGCGCGACCACCAGCTCCCTCGTTCCTTTCACGCGGCCCTCGCGGCCTGCCATCGGATGTCGCATGAGCATGCCCACTGACGAGAAAATGCGCGCCACGAGCTGCCGTGCAGCGTCCTCGTTATCCTGGCGAACATACTCGTAAGCCGCCTCGAGGTCTTGCTCTGCCAAAGGCATCCAGCGGACATTTCATCGCAGTCGCCGTCGCCACTTGGCCACGACTTCCTCATGAGGCTTACCCATCCCCGCATCGGCCTGGCGAAGGCCTTCCTTGATATGGGCAAGTTGCCAGCGCTGCTCGTCAAGGTAGGCGTCCACCGCCTCGTTAAGCAGGAAGGTGCGGTCGCGAGCCTGCGCCTTTCCAAGGTCATCGAGTTCAGCGATTTTGTTTGCTTCAATGCGGAAGCTCACGGTCTTCATGTTGTTGGCCTGTTTTTGCATAGACCGTCCAGCATACGTCATATTCTTGTATAATACAATCTATTATGGAATAATATGAGGTTCGGTTTGAGTGCGGATCGCAGACGACACCGGCGGAGGTTCATCCTACCCGCTCATGAGGGCCTCGGCTTCGCCGATGGTCCAGCGAGGCGTCCCCCCGGGGCGGCTGGCGACTAGAGCCCCGACACGATTGGCGAAATCGGCGATATCGAGGGGACTCCATCCTTGGCCCAGGCCGTGGACGAACGCCGCAGCGAAGGCATCGCCGGCCCCGACTGTATCTGCGACGTGAACTTTGTAGCCCTTCGCTTCGACGTACTGGTCGCCCACCGCTAGCGCGCATCCTACTTCTCCGCGCGTCACGCACACTGCCTCCCAACCAAACCTCTGCCTGCCCCCTCGACAAAAGTCTTCGAGCGAATGATAAGACCAGCCAAACAGGGTCTGAATCGTGTCAACTTCCTGGTCGTTGAGTTTTACGGCGGAGGCGTGCGACATCATTTCATTGACCAGCGGGGCATTGTAGGAATTCTCGCGCAGGTTCACATCGTAAAAGCGTCGCGCTTTTGGATTGGCGCCGATGAGCTTCAGCGTCAGGGCCTTTGCTTGGGGGCTCATCTGGAATAGCGTGCCGAAGTAAATCCAGTCAGGCTGCTGGGAGCTGAGTTCGCGAAGGTCCGCGTCCGAAAGCTCGGGGAAGTCGTAGGCAGCGGGCCGGTGGATGGTGAAGTGCGGCTGGCCCGAGGCGTCGAGGCTTACAGTAACGATGCCGGTGGGGTGTTCCTTAACCCGGTGGAGGAAGCGAGTCGGCAGGCCTATGGATTCCATCTTCTCGAGGACGCGTTGCCCTCGCAGGTCGTCACCAATTGCACTGATGAAGGAGACCGTGTCGCCCAAGACGCGCGCGTGGGCGGCAAAATTGAGGGCGGCTCCGCCCAGGTATTCTGTGTCCCCGAATACGTCCCATAACACTTCGCCGATACTGAGAATGTTCATAACCACGTCCGCAGCCGCTTGCTGTGCGGCGGCTCACCGTCTCCTTTATGTTGATTAACAGACCAGGGTAGGGCGAGCTCTCCCCGCGCATGGCCGTGCGATCGACCCCCTCACCCGGCCCGCCCCGGCTGATGAAAGCGCCGGTGCGGTCCATCCTCTCCCCCCAAGGGGGAGAGGGCAACTTGATTTTTCGACCTTGGACTCTCGACTCTTGACTCTCGACTTTTGACTTTCGACTCTCGTCAATAGAACCGAATCTCATCGATTTCCAAACCGAACTCGCCGGGCGGGCCAGTCACGGAGATTTGCAGCGTCCAGGGGCCCTTCGCCTTTCCGTGGTCCGTAGGGTTGGCCAGCCACGCGATGGGCAAGCGCACGTTTTGCCAAGTCTCGCTTGGAACAAAACTGATCGCAGGGAGGGGGCAGGAGAGAGCCGGGGATGCGGCCGCCGCACGCACCAGGGCCGCAGGACTTGAGGAAAGGGCCTGCGCGTCGTTAGGTGGCTGAAAGGCCACTTGGTAGACGCGTGAGTCACCGCGAGCTTGGAATTCGATGCCTTTCAAGCCTTTCGAATTCGCCGGGACTTTCACTTCGCACCGGGCTGAGACAAAGCCTGAGGTGTTCTTAGGGCCTGGCGCCAAGCGTCCTGCGAAGCGCATAGCGTGGCTGGATCCTTCGGCGCCCGGCGTCCGAAGCGAAATTTCCGCCACGGAGTGGTTGACGGTGTCAGAATCGGTGGAGACGCGCCAGCGGCTTAAGAGGTCTTCGGAAGTTTGAACGCCTTCGAAGTCATCGATCAAATTCAGTTTCGCCGCTTTCGCATCCGGGCTGGCGGAGGAGTCCTGGTCCATGACGTTGTAGGAGCGTGACCACGTGGCCGTGGGGTTGGCGCGCGTATTCATCCACACGCCCATCACCAGGAACGGCACCACAAAAATGCCGGACCACAGTTTGGCTCGCGTGGAGATTCGCTCCTCTTTCTCCCAACGGAAGAGCTTCATGGCAAAGAGCAGCCCGAAGAATCCCGAAGTCACCAGGACCAGCATTTCCGGCCAGTGCTTCAGTAGCGGGTCGCCTTGCGCCATGATGCTTTGAAAGGCGCTGACGAGATAGGTGGAAGGGAAGAACATGGCCAGCCGCTGAATTGTGCGGGGGAGCATGGGTAGAGGGAAAGTAACGCCGGAGAGAAACAACAATGTAAACCACACGATGTTGTTGTAAACCTGGGCCTCCTGCATGGTGTTCGCCACGCTGGCGATGGTGAGTCCGAAACCGGCGAAGGCAAACGTCCCGACAGTCACCAGAACCAGCAGCGTCGCCCATCCGATTTTCATCGGCATGTGGAAGATGACCACCGCGCAGAGGAGCAAAAGGCCGAGGGTGGGAAGTTGAAGCAGGTAATTCGCCAGCAGGTTGCTCAGCAGGATGGTACGCGGACCTAGGGGCGCCAGACGGTAGCGCCGCAGGCTGCCCCGCTCGCGCTGCATCACGGATTGTATGCCCAGTCCAAAGAAGCCGCTGCCCATGATGTTCAAAGTGACTACGGGCCCGAACATGTACGCCACGATTTCGGGTTTGCCGTGAGCGATCAGTCCGGCATAGGCGAAGAGGAAGACCAGCGGAAAAAGGAAAGTGAAGAACAGGGCCACCTTGGTGCGCATCACCAGGCGGATGGTCAGCAGCGCGATGCGGACGGCGGCCATGGTCAGTGCTCCATTCTTCTCCCGGTCATTTCCACAAAAACGTCTTCCAGGCTGGGCCGGGCGATGTGCAGATCGAGCAGGGCGTTATCATCTGATTCCAGAAAGCGTACCAAAGCGGCGATGGTCACGGCAGGAGGCTGGGCGCGAAGAAAATAGGCGCCTTGAGCTTCGTGGCAGTCAATCACGCCGTCGATCACTTTCAGGCGCTCCAGGCCGACCGGTTTGGTCAGCCGAAGTTCGAGCCGTGTGCCCTGGCCGGAGCGAGCGATTAACTCCCGAGGCGTCCCGAGGGCCACCAGCTGGCCTCGATCCATGATCGCCACGCGGTCGCAGAGGCGCTCGGCTTCCTCGATGTAATGGGTGGTCAGCAGCACCGTCCGGCCCTCAGCGCGAATACGCTCGATGAGGGCGTAAATATCCCGCCGCAATTGCGGGTCGAGGCCCACCGTGGGTTCGTCCAGCAGAACCAGTTCGGGATCGTTCACCAGTGCCAGGGCGAGCGCCAGGCGCTGCTTTTGTCCGCCGGAAAGCTTCTCGAAGGATGTATGGCGCTTTTCCTTCAGGCCGAACCGCTCAAGCAGCGTTTCCACCGACGCGGAGCGCCGGTAAAAACCCGCGAACAGGCGGAGGGCCTCATCGACGCGCATTTTATCCGGCAGGACCGTGGACTGAAGTTGCGCCCCAATGCGCTCCTTGAGCGACATGCTCTCTTGCGCAGGGTCGAGGCCGCACACACGCACCGATCCGCCGTCGGGCTGGCGCATCTATAATGTCGTCGGCTCTGTCAAGGACTTTTTAAACACACCACCCCCGCGGCGCGCCGAACGTCTTGACGGCGTCCCGGGCGCACGCTGTGTGACCGCGGAGAGCCCT
>JBELAJ010000341.1:0-9452 GCA_049508935.1 Terriglobia bacterium
GATTACGACCAGTCATACTACCGCCAGCTCTGCCGGCGGGCGCGACGCCTGTTCCTATACCGTGATGAGTACATCTTCGATACCTCGGGAGGGATCGCCGTCGAGACACCGCAACTGGGTCATGCGACATACCTGTTTTCCAAGCCCCAGAGTCTTGAAACCTTCCTTGCTATTTATACCGCCACCACAAAAGAGGCTATCCGGCAGAATCGGGCTAATGTGGCGGAACGGCTGGGATTCTTGGGCCGTGTCGTCCACGGTTCCAATCCACGAATCTGGCTTCGTACCCTAACCGCCCGCCTGGGGGAAGCAGACGATTGCCCACAGGTCGCATCCGAGGGAGAATGAAGATGCAAAACGAAACGAACACGAAGGCTGAGATTGTCGCCCTTCTCGAAAGCCGGCCGCAGGTGAGCCTATAGAACATTCGTCAGTTCATCCTGGACCTGGACGAACGGGATTACATGGATTTCCTGTATCCTTTCGACCCTGACTTCGCCGAAGAAATTAGCGCGCGCAACGCCGAAGCCGACGTGATCCTTGAAAGCGGCCTGGATCGCGGCAAGATCAAAATCCAGTGATGCCGGTGGGTGTAGCTTTCGACCGGGCAACCGCTTTTCAGGGATGTAGCGGACGCGACTCGGCCCAATCTGAGGGGGGAAAACACCACTGCGAGGGCTGCTCCAGACAGACCCCTTTTAGACCCCCAATACCGCTAACCGAGGCTTCCTGAAACGTCCTTAGGGTGCCACTCGTGCCGAAGAATGAACTAGATAGCCTGTTCTCTTCAGGCTCATAACCCAAAGGTCGCTGGTTCAAATCCAGCCCCCGCAACCAACCTTCCGGTAATGACTCCAACAAGTTACCGCGAAAATGCGAAAAGGCGAATTGCTGTATTCTGGTGCAACTGTCCGTCTTTTGTCCGGGTTCTCTCACTGGACCCGCCCTGACGCAGTCTCCTGGCTGGCCTCCCCAGTGCCGGCCGGCTTGGAAAGCCGCCCCTGTTCTTCGGCTTGGCGCCGCTCATGCCGGCGCCGTTGTACTTCCCGTTGAAGGTTGCGCTTTTCCTCGTCCGAGAATAGATCGGCATATCTTTTGAACATTGCTTCCGTTTTATGGCCTGTCACTTCCATGCATTCCTGAATCGTCGAGCCCGCCTTCCACATGTCATGTGCGGCGGTTCGCCTGAAGTCGTGAAAGATTCTGCCGATATACTTTGGCCGCATACATTTCCGCCCGCACGTCGGGCACTTTCGGATGGCGTCGAGCACTGAGATGTACTGCCCGGCGTCGTCCCTGCAGTCACGACAGTACAAGTGGCCAAGCCCGCTGACCAGACAGGCGCTTTGCCAGCTCTTCCGGTAATCAACGATGGGGCGCCCGTCGTGGTGGAAGATGAGTTCGCAACCCTCCACGCGAGCGGCGCGCCGCCGGGTGAGAATCTCTTCCAGCTCCGGGGTGAGGGCGATGATGCGCGGTTTGCGGTTTTTCGTGTTTTTCCCCGGAACCCGGATGAGATCGCCGTCGACATACGTCCAGCGCAATTTCAGGATCTCCGCCACTCTGGCGCCTGTCTCATAGGCGAAGCACGCCACGTCTGCCATGTACGGTGGGAGGCTTGAGAAAACCAGTTGCGCCTCCCGCTCCGTGAATTTGCCCGTGCGGACATTCTCCGACTCGTCCAGCTTAGTGATAGTCAAGGGACGTAATACTTTGGGCGGGTCGGAACTCGCCGCGATATTGAAAGCCTGCGACAGCAATTGCAGGCTGCGGTTTACGGTCCCGTTCTGTTTTCCTTGGGATTTCAGCAAGTCGCAAAAATCCAAGACGGCTCGTTGGGTAACCGCTAACGCACACACCTTGCCGAAATATTCCCGAAGCCGCTCGATGTGAGAACGCATCGGCGGGCTAACCTTGCGCGGGCTACCCCTCTTGCCTCCCCTTTCGTAGACAGCAACTAAGTCATCGAGGAGTTCGTTAACTTTGACTCGCTCCTGCGCCGGACCAAGAAAAGGCCGGATAGCGTCGCGTTCGTTGCGGACCTGGCGGACACGCGCTTCCAGAAACTTCTGCGCTACGACCCTCGCCTCGTCCTCGGTAAGGCAGCGGTGCTTCTTTGCCACCGCTTGGGCGATAGCTTGGCCGGCCGATTCTCGTATTTCCTCACCGTTCCTGAAGTACCCGATCCACGGCGTGCCGCCTCGCATGAATACTCTCCCATTACCTCTCATGCTGGCCACCCCCTTTTCTCAAGAATTGCTCTAAGGCGAGGGCCACGATCTGCTGGGCTTCCATGTTCAGCTCAATGGCCCGGATTTTCGTGGCCTTCCAAAGCGCCGCGGGAAGTCTAAGACTGGTTTTGACCATCGCTTCATCTTTCGACATGAGTTTGTGCTCCTTTGTGGTTTGCCTGCTCATGCCTAAGAGTATAGATGTACAGATATACCGATCTCAAGGATATTTAGCGTCCCGGACGCTGGCGCAGATAGGTTTCAACTCCCCTTTCCGAGAAGCCGAGGGAGCGCCCAATGCGAACGGTGAACGGCAGACGGTTCGCATGGCGATAGAGGTAATCTTTCGAGACGCCCAGCTTTTCGGCGGCTTCTGCGACGCTAAGCCTCCGGTCAGGATGCGGGCCTGACGACAATCCCCCGTTCGCACTCATCAGACGGCCTAGAAGGAGAGTGTCCAACCGAGTCAACTCGCTGCGCAGGCCAGCGATCGCTTCTGGCGCCAGGACCTCGATCCTGGACGAGTCCGCGATGATCTCCGCGAGAGTGGTGTTGGTCTCGGGCTTCACGCGATCATCCCTTCAACAGACGAAGACCAGCCTTTTGCTCGATCTCGGCGAGCAGGGCCGCGTCACTCTTCGCGGCGGGGAGGTGCCTCAGTCTGGAAGTCCTAAGATAATAAACGTATTCTTGGACGAATTGCTTATGGAGGAAACTTGCCCTAGGGCCTCCGACTTCCTCGCGAACGGCGCCATAGCTGCCCAGAGTGCGCAGGGCGTACAGCGTGGCTTCGGGCAGTTGTGGCACCAGCTCCTTGCGGGGCTCCGTGCACGGGCAAGGCTTCATCCAGTGGACTCCGTCCTGCTCCACCGAACACCAGTCCGTTCCGCCGCAAAGCTTACAATCGGTCTGGGCCCGCCTGGAGAGGACGATCTTTTCTTTTCTGAGCGGCTGGCCAGTGCTCGTGCGATCAGGTCCCCACTCATCAAAGTCTAAGAGCAGACTCTCCCACGCCCGAGCGGCCCCAAGTTCGAGGCTTTGCACCAGAGGCTCACCCGCCAATTCAAGGATTTCGGCAACGGTCGGGAAGAACCGCGCGCGCTCCATCACTTTCCGACAAGCGAGCGCGAGTTGTTCGGGAGACAGTCCTTCCAAAGCCAGCGCGTAGGCGCGCCCAATCAATTCCAGGTCGCGGCGCTCCTGCCCTGGGAAAATAGCGTCCCAAATCGTCAGCGTCTCAAGTAGTATCCTCCGCCGCTGGACCGATGAGTCCTCGCGCTGCGGCAGCGACCCTCTCGTCTCGACGCTGTTGGATACGGTTGCCATTGTTGTCCCTCCTCATTTTGAGGGTTAGCTGATCGAATTTCTCCCGCAGCTTACCCATTGAAAGGATGTTGGTTTGCCAGAACCCATCAGCTTGAGACCACTGCATCACCTCAGCGATCTCCTTCTCTGTCCTGCCGTCGCGACGAAGCATTAATTCGGCTTCGTGGGCCCAATTCTGCACCTGAGCGGTAGTGACCTTAGCCGTGGGGCAGTTCTGCAAGATGAGCTGCCCCAGTCGCTCCGCCAGACACAGCCCAGCGGCCGAAGGTTCCGGCTTTGGCGGCCTCTTCTGGTTCGAGATCCCAGGCTCGAACAGGGAGAGACCTTTCCTATCCTCTACTTGCTCTCTATCCCTAATTATGTGGGGTGGTTTTTCCGTCACGGGAATCTCGGATTTTTCCGTCACGGAAGAGTCGAATTTTTCCGTGACGGAATTCTTCCGTGACCGATGTTCCCCGTTGCGGGAAATGGCTTCACACACCCCGACATGTCCAGCCGCCCAGTCGCCATGCTGCACCACTCGGTATCCGTTCGCCTTGAAGTGGCCCCCTGTCCTAGCTTCACTTCGGTTGCCTCCGAGAGCGACCAGCCATCCTGCACGGCACAGCTCACTCAGGACCCTCCCAACCGTATCGCGGCAATACGAAGTCTCCAGGCAAATCCGCTGAATTCCGGCGAAAAAGTCGGCGCCCGAAACCATTGAAACCCCCAGGGCGTATTCGTAGACGCTGAGCCTGGCACCCCGAAGATGCCTTCGATAGTGACACCTACACCCGCGAGCGAGACTTGGTTGAGCGGGTTCGTCCCCGTGGGGCTCGCTTGCCAAGCTTTCCGTGGTGGCACGACTGTTTTGCATGGCTTTTATCTGTGAGGATTCGCCTCACGGCTTCCCACAGCCGTCATCCTCATGTTCGGCTGCCGGCGAGGCATCGCCGTCGGGCATAATTCTGTGAGCCGACACAAAGTCGTTGAGGTCCCGTACGCTGTAGAAGATCATTCGGCCTAACTGAATGAATGGCGGGCCTCGTTTCAGCCTCCGTTGCTTCCTGAGCCACGGGCCAGTGAATTTGTACGTGCGCCCCACTTCTGGTTCGCGCAATAACTCGGCTTTCTGCTCGGTGTCCATGTGCCCCTCCGAAAAGCGGAGTATAGCAGTCGGTTACACACGATTTGGATTACACATCGAGGCAAGAATTCCTGGCCGCGATCTGTTATGTAAATTCAGCGTGAGTAGGCAGGGGAACAATCAACGACGAGATGCCCGCAAGTTGCTCGATTCTTGTCTCTTAGCCCTGTTCGCGGGCGAGATGGCGAGAGGACAACCACTTGTCGAAGAGCCGTTTGATCACCCTCCGTCGCCGCGTCCTTTCCAGGGTTAGGCGGTCAATCCAGCTGGGGGGGTCCTTCTTGGCAGCTTCAAAGGCCGATTCGAGGAGAACAGCAAGCTGCGTGTCCGCATAACGACCTGTCACTGCCTTAACAAAACTAGACAAGAAGACTGCGGATCTTATTTGTGGATTCCGGCTCCCGTAGCTGAGCACTGTGAGAAACACCAACCTCTGTTGCAGGAAATCGGCACACGCCCGCAATTTCTCTGGCAGTTGTACGAAATCCGCGCCCGAAGGACTAGGCTGTCTTCCGTTATCGTGAGCATCATCGCTGCGGCTTCTCGCCTCTTGTAACCACTTCTCCAACTCGTCAGCCCATTTCCTCATCAGGGTCGGACGATTCCGGGCTTCTCTTCGCTGGCTCCGCCGTGCGGCTTTGCGCGTCCGCGGGTAGCTCTGGGGTAATGCCGTTATGATCGGCAGCGTAATTTCAAGAACCGGGGCGATATCTACGCCGGCCATCTGAGCGCTCTTCTGCAGATTATCAAAAGCTTGCCGTGTCCCTTCCTCCTTCAAGATGTCGGTCAGCTTTATTCCTGTCGGGGACAGGTGGAAGAAGGTGGCGAGGTTCCGCAAGGATTCGACAACGGCGTTAACTCGCCATTTCTGAACCTCGTCGGGGCTGGGCGCGCGACTTGGCATCCTAGCACCGCGGGGGCTGACCGATTCCACCGTCATGGCACGCGGCCCCGGTTTTCAGATGTGCTGTGGTGCCCGCGCCGGTCTCATTTCGCCCTCGCTGGTCAGATAACTGACCCACTCAACGGCGAACCGGCAGATCAGACGATTCACACCTGCGTAGCACGTCTATAACGCCAAGTATCACTCAGGACTACTGAGTGTAGCAAGGTCGGCGTGATAGTTACCTGTCCGACCGTGAAAAACGCCGACGGTGAGAGGCGTCGCGAGGCGTCACTGCGCCCGATTTACATCTCAAGCGGGACGGGCCTTGGCCAGCCGAGACCGATGGATGGTAGAAACAATGTTCAGCAATTTTGATGTATTGGGACGCACGAATCAAGTCCAGAGAAGTTAGATTTCGACAAACCTAAATGATTGATAAGGTCCTAATATGCTTAGAAAGGTGAACCGGATTCGAGGTTTCAAAAGGTTGGACTTAGAATTCAGCGGCCAAATTGGAAGTTCTCGCCCACACCAGTCTCTCGCCGACCCAAAGTCTGTCTCGGCGCCCGCAAGGCCAACTGCGAAAAGTACACTCGGCGGGAGATGCCGGAATTATCACATAAGCATTGCGCGCGTGCGGCAGTTTAAAGCCGATCAATTTCTGACTCGTCCAAAGGCACTCCCGCCAGAGCCCGCTCAAACAAACGCTCGGAATCCCAGTGGTTGCTCCCGCAGTGCGGGCAGGCTTTGCGCTGTTGCGGGGAATCGGCAGTCCAGGAATGACCGCACTTTTCGCAGATACACGGGCTATAACCTCTATAGCTGAGCTCTGTGAGGCCAGGCATTACAATCCCGGGGTAAATCGCCTCCGCCTGTTCGGCCACCGACTCTGCCAAGCAGAAACTCCACCAGTGATCGGCGTGGCCATAGCGTTCGTCGTGCGCGGCGTCGAAGCGTGCCTGGCCGGTGTCCGTGATCGTTTTTTTCACCGAGCGAAAGGAGTTGCGAACAAGGTCCGCGTCGGGCAGCCTTACTTTCTTCTCTTCCATGCGCCGCTTCCCTCGAACAGCCAATGCCTCTTTGGTCGCACGGGAGAAGACCACGCCTTCGACCTTGCCGGGGAACTCCCTGTCCAATTGCCCGAATATCGTCAACCCCATGCTGCTCTTGTCAATTGCCATCCTGCGGACCATCGGCATCAAGGCTCGCGCCTCGTCCATCTGAATTGGGGTAGGTATGCCGGTTAATTCGATCACGCCACGGGTCCAGCTCACGTCCCCGATTACCTCTGTGAACCAGATCACCGACATGTCCCTCGACCGTGCCACATCCCAGCCGGCGTAGAGTCCCTGAAGTCCTGGCGCTGGACGCCCGGTTGTCGCCTCCGCCGAGACGTTCGACTGGAAGAGTTCCGGTGGGATCCATTGAGTCGCGATGGAAATGAACTGGCAACAGTATTCCTGCTCCCACATCTGGTCATCCAGGCATCCAGCGCGCACGTGTTCGAGTTTCAATGGCCTACCGGAGCGATCGCGGCAACCCTGCTCGATGGCCTGGTGAATATCAGTCTTGTGTGCCGACCAGGGGCAATTAGGCTCGCGCAGGCCGTCAACCAACCCGGCCGCCTTGGCCAAATTGTAATATTCGCCTTGCTGCCCATTCGGCGTGGAGATGATCTCAATCGAGTAACCGCGTGTGATCGAAGGCTCGATGGCCTCGTAGACCTTCCGGGCGTCAGGATGAAATGCGTACTCGTCCAACACCACGTCACCTTCGTAACTCCGGGCAGAGTCCGGGTTGGCTGTTAGAGCGATGATCCGCGAGCCGTTGGACAGTTCACACTCCTGCTTATAGATGGAGGTCTGCGGAATATAGCCGCGGTGATAGTTTGCCAGAATTCCGATGGCACGGACGTGTGGGGCGACGGCCTCGGAGATGAATTCCTTCGCCAACTCCTCCTTCTTCGAGAGGATGACGGCGTTGTGCTTCCACTCCAGGCAGGAGCGCAGCGCCCGGAAGCCGGCCGCGAACGAGTAGCCGATGCGCCGCGACTTGCAGGCGATCTTGAGGCGAGACCTGTCCTGAATCCAGCGGGCCTGGTAGGGGTAGAGCTCGAAGTTAGGAGTCGGAAGTGTCGGACCCACCACCTGAACTGAGTTGCTTTCCGGCGCCCTCTTCCGTTTTGAGGCCATAGACTTCATCGATGCGCTTCAGCGTCTCCTCAAGCCCAAGCCTGACAGGACCGCCGCCAGGACCTGAAATCTCATGGCTGTCGGTCGGTTGTCCTCTACTAAGCCTTTCAAGCTTGGCGCTCACATCAAGCAGCCGCGCCAGTTCCGCAGCGCCCAGGTTCTTCTCGCCAGACTGAACTTCGGCAAGGAGTTTTTCGACGCCTTTCACAGCCAAGTTTTGCCCGAGCACGCCGATTTTCGCTTGACGCTCGTTCATCTCGCGGCGTTCCCTCTCTCGGCGCAGCCGATCTTGATGCTCAAGGAAGTCATCATATTTTTCGCACCTTTCCACCCACTTCCACCGGGATGACCAGTGTTGTAACTGGCGTAGTTTCGACGTGGTTTTGGCGTCTGCCGCCAACTTGCGCAGCGATCGTCCCTGTCCCATATCGCGGTAGAGGCAGAAATGTGCGTAAGCCTTTGACGACTCGCCAGTTAGCCGATCCCACTCGTGCTTTTCTTGGTCGCTCATGCCTTGCTCAGATATTCGGCGGCCCAATACTCCAAAGCCTGCCACCGGTTTGTGTGGCCGACATTCCCTGCCGCCACCATCTTTTTAATCGCATCGCGGATCACTGAGGCCGCTGCTTTTGGCACCCAACTCGTGCCAAGGATGTCCCTCAGGTTTTCACGCTCGGGATCGGACACTGATTCCCCGCAGGCTTGCAAAGCGAGGTCCGCCATCTTGCCGATGATGTCGGCGACGACTCGAATGTCGTACTCCTCGTGGATCTTCCGCACCGCTTTCTCAAGCGGGGAGTAGTCCGAATCCGCCGCGATGTAAACCCCGTCCAGCTTTTGGCCGGAGGAGCGAAGGTATTCCAGGGCTCGGTCCAGCCGTTCCTTCACCCGTGGCAGGAAAATCAAGAGAACAGTCTTAAAGTCGATCTCGACATCGAGTCCTTCGATTTTTACTTTGGGGATTTCAACGTCGAGCTTCTCGTTTATGAAGGCTTCGAGCTTGCTTTCCGCGTCGTCGATTTGTCGGTAGATTTCCGCCAACAGTTGCTCGTTGTCCGTGCCCTCAATCGCGTTGTGGGCAAGCTGCTTGGCGGCGATCTGGCTTCTGGTGAGGCCCGTCACGTCGACCAGCGCAAACATTTCAGATATGCCAGCGGCAGTGGCGGCCCGAACGCGGTGATGACCTGAGATGATCTCAAGGCCCCTTTCCGTCTTTGCGCAGAGCGGCAGGCTTTCCAGACGCTTGTCGCGTGCGATGGTCTGGGCCAGCCTCTCGAACATGGCCTTGGGCATCGAGCGGGCGTTGACATCCTGCTCGCGCAATGACGAGGGGTGAACTTTCCAAAGCTCCAAGCCGTTGCCGAGTTCCAAGATTCTCTGAGGCTCGATCACGCTTGGTTCCGGTTTAGCTGCTTTGGGCTTCCTGCTTCTGGTTGCAGTTTCAGGCATCTCGCCTCCGCTCTCCATGTTTCTTGAGCCAGTCGGCTATCACGTCGGCAAAGCTGTCGTCCCGAAAGTCTCCACGGTAAATGATGCGAAATCTTCCATCGTCAAGGGTCTCGCGTGAGACCCAGCGATTCCGCATCCGAGGTTGGAGGTGCGCGAAATAGTTAGTCTGGGCGCACCGGAGGCGGTCGGGCAGATTCGCATAGGCTTTGTGGGCGGGGGCAGGGCGGGAAAATACCCGCGGT
>JBELAJ010000342.1:0-9031 GCA_049508935.1 Terriglobia bacterium
CCAATGCCCATAACACCCGATCCCGCAAATCTTGTGAGTAGGATTGCACCCTTTGCCTCCCCCTGCAGGCAGAGGCATTATCGCACATAAATGTATACACTTAAATTAAAAACGCTCTAATCTATTAGGCGATCCGCAGAGGACGCGAAGTGGATGCCCTGATCTCCCATGGCCGCACAGTATTCAAGCTAAAAGTCAAGTGATTGCCTTCACGAGAATGTTATAGAAAACAAAGGACCGGCTGCGGACGAGGTGCGAGAATGAGAAGTAGCGCGTGCGTCACGCGCAATCGAATACCTTGAGGATAGAGGCGCCACAATGAAACTTGATCCTCGACGCGAGGCACTCGACCTGATTGAACGGTCCTTGCTCCGGGCGCTTGAGGCAGTGGGAAGCAGGCACGGGGTGGCCGTCGAATCGCAGCGCTGATTCGGAAGCCGGCAAGGCAATGCTGACCTTACCGAACAAAGGGAGAATTACAAAAACTTGGCACACGATACGTATCTGGAGTGGGTGATTCGGGAGACCGCCACCCAATGGTGGCATGACTCTGCGGAGGCCGGCGAGTTGCGAGTCGGTTTGGAACGCGGCGCAGTCGGCGTTACTACCAATCCGTTCCTGGCGAATCTGGCCTTGAATCGCGACCGGGCGCTGTGGGCATCTGCGATCGAAGAAGTGCTGGCCCGCAACCTTCCTCCTGAGTTGAAGGCAGAGGCTCTCATGCGGATCGCTGTGACGCGGACTGCCGAAAAGTTGTTGCCGCTATACGAAGCGAGCAGCGGAGGCCAGGGATATGTCTGCGCTCAAGTTAACCCCGGGCGCGCCGGCGACCGCGCCGCGATGCACGAGATGGCAAGACGCTTCCACGGTTGGGCTCCAAATATTGCGGTCAAACTGCCGGCTACGAGCGCCGGCTTGGATGTGCTGGAAGACTGCGTGGCAGAGGGCATCACAGTGACGGCGACGGTCAGCTTTACAGTCCCCCAGGTCCTGGCGATTGCGGAGCGCCACCGCGCGGGAATCCGGCGAGCGCACCAGTCGGGCAAGGAACCGGGCAAGTGCTTCGCCGTGATCATGATTGGCCGTTTGGACGACTACTTGCGGGAAGTAGCGCAGGACAATCAAGTAAGTGTGTGCGAATCGGACATCCGCCAGGCCGGCCTCGCGGTCACAAAACGCGCATATGCGCTCTACCAGGAGCGGCGTTACGAAGCCGTGCTCCTGGTGGCTGCGCTGCGAGGCGCATATCACCTGACCGAACTGGCAGGCGCCGATCTCTTGATGTCCATTGCACCGTCCTACCAGGAACTGTTCGTCACAGAGGACTTTCCACGCCAACCGCGCATCGAATCGCCGGTGATGCCCGACGTGGTTGAACGCCTCCGCCGGATGCCCGAGTTCGTGCGCTCCTACGAGCCAGACGGCATGAACCCGAGTGAATTCGTCGAATTCGGCGCTACCCAGCGGACGCTCAGCCAGTTTGTCGAGGCGGGCTGGCGGTTGATGGAAGTCTACCAGTGATAAGGAGGAGTTATGCAATTCGTCGAGCGCATGGCCGGTGTGGAGGTGAAGAAGGACTTGGCCGCCGCAGCCTAGCCGGACCAAGTCCCGATTGCGTGATCCGCCAGAGCCTGCCGCGTGTGCCGCACCGCCTGGCGAAACCCCTCTTTGCCTGTCCGACTGGCCTCTTCGATGCCTACCCAGCCGGCGTATCCTTGCTCGCCTAGCCGGGAAAGCACCTCGCGGACGGGCGCAATTCCTGTGCCCACGGGTACAAACTCGAACACCCCCGGCCGGCGCACATCGTTAACGTGCACGTAACCGATCCGTGACCGGAGCTTTTCGAACAAAACGAGCGTGTCTTCGCCCGCCACCAACGGGTTCGCGATGTCGAATTGAACGCCGATCGCTGCGTCCCGCAATCCGTCCATGATTCGAAGGAACACCTCGCTTTGCATGGCGAAGTCGAAGTGCGTCCACGTTGCTGCCTTGGTGTGATTCTCCACATTCAACCGCAGCCCCATGCGAGCAGCTTCCTCGGCTGCTCGCCGAAGCCCATCGATGACCCATTGAACGCCGTCCGCCGGTTCGACTCCCGGCCATGCCCGGCCAGTGAGCGCACGCACGGAAGGCGCGCCGAGTTCCAGCGCCGCTTCGAAGTTCTCGAGCAGGGCGGCGAGTTCACGTTCGCGCACCGCCGCATCCGGGTGGGCAAAATCCGAATACCCCGTATAGTTGCTGACGGCCAAGCCACGCTCCTCGGCCAATTGCCGGAATTCAGCCGGCCTAGCCCGCCCTAAAGGCTTCACGAGGAGCGGCCCGCACTCAACGCCGTCCAATCCCAATTCCGCGGCGAAGTCCAGCCACTCCGCCAGCGGCATCTCTCCCTGCGAGATCGCGCCGAAGAAGGATACGGGAATGCAGCTTATTCGCATCCTCCCCTTCATATCAATTCCCACTTGACGGGACGCGTCCCGCGAACGGTGCGGACTTTGTTCAGCTCTTCGAGGCGATCCATATGGCCCTTTACGGAAAACATGGCCACCGTCCAGGTTTCTTTGGGCCAATCGCCCACCGCATTCGAGACCACATCGATGAGTTCTTTCATGTTAAGCCCCGAGGGATGCTTGCTAAGGCTGGAAAGGATAGCACGATCGAGAACCTCTGTGGTCCGTCGCGACTCGTTGATAAAGTCCGCGATCTCCTCGCCGCTCATATTGGGCCAGTGGCCGGAGTAGAGGGTATTGATCTCGAGACTTTCGAAGTAGCGAAGTGTGCTGAGATAAGTGTCGACGTAATAGTAGGTCACGGGGATGGCCATGCCGCCCTCAGCCTTCGGGCAACCCCGCCCGTGAATGGCATCGCCGACAAAGGCTGTCTTGTTCTTGGTGTCGTATAACGCAAGGTGCCCGCGGGAATGGCCGGGCACATGCAATACCTCAAGCGTCCAATCGTCATCAACCCTGATCGTCTCTCCCCCTGAAAAGGTCAAGTCCATCCTGCGCAGCCGCCCGGCGTCTGGGCCCGGCTCCGGATCGAAACCCACATCGTGTTCCGCGCGCAGAAAGTTGTAGCGCTGCTCAAACAGCTTGCGGGGACTCTCAACCAATTCGCGGTCGGCCTCTCCGCAGGACAAAAGGGTTCGCGGCGATTGCACCTTGATGGCGTCGTTTCCGCCTTGGTGGTCAAGGTCCGAGTGTGTGGTCACGGCCAATGTCAGCTTGTCCGGACTGAGGCCCAGCCGCTCCATATAAGGAAAGATCACTTTATCGGGGGTCGTGGCGATACCGGTATCCACCAGCACGGTGTTCTGCCCTACGAACAGGTATTGAAACAGATTGCGCCCGTCAAACAGTGATTCGATCTGGTGCACATGGTTGTAGAGTTCCATAGGGAGTCTCCTCGTCGGCAAGTAAGCAGTATTTATGACATCGTTGTCAATCAATTTCAAAGCCGGGCCCTTCGCCTTTGCAAAGTGGCCCGGTGCATGACAAAATCATTGCTCCATGGCGCAGCTCCCGTCCGTTGACAAGCCCGCACACCGGTTTGCTGCCCCGGGCTCTATCCTCTTGCTTGCCGCGCTTCTTTGGGTTATTGCCGCTCCTGTGCAGGCGAGGCCCGACAGGCAGTTCGCTTCAGATATCGAGCCAGCCGGCCAAGCGCAGCCGCAGGACAACCAGGCTCCAGCGGAATCGCCGGCCAAACAAATCGAAGACGATCTCGCCAGAGGAGACTCCGATGCTGCCCGGAGGCTGGTTCCTGGGCTCCTCGCTCAGCCCCGCCTGAGCGGCGAAACTATGCTGCGAATTGGCAGCAAACTCGCCGAGCGCGACTTGGACTTTGAGGCCTCAAGAGTCTTCGAGCGCTGCGTGCACGATTTCCCTCAGCTCTTCGAGGCGTACTACGATCTTGCGTTCACCGATCTGGCCCTCGGAAGATATTCCGAGGCGCTTGAAGTACTGGCGAATGCGCCAAGCGCCTCGCGGCAAGACGAAATAGCACCCACCTACCTGCGCGGCAAAATCGAGGCGGCCCTGGGGAAGAACGGCGCGCCAGCGATTTGAGAAACTCAAGGAGAACAAAACGGACCGCGAAACGGAAATCCTTCGCGACGTCTTTTCAAACTCCCTCGGGCCGCAAGCAGACAGTGAGGATACCGGCGGCCGAAGTCCAATCACATTCGACCGGAATAGGCTCGCAGGTCCGTCTCCCCGGAAAGGACACCTTGCTGGTCCTCGTCTCACAGTCAGGTGAAACAATCGAGATCAGGAAACTCCTTGCGTCCGTCCCCAGGGACTTGGGCATGGTGGGGGTCGTCAACGTAGAATCTAGCACCCTCGCGAGCGCTGTTAAGTTGGCGTTACCGACCAAGGCCGGGCCGGAGACGACGGTCAGCACCAAAACTTACAACTCCGCCGTTCGATTGGCAAGACCCGATATTACGCTTAATTCCTGAGTTGATATGTGCCGCCCTCGCCGCCATAAAGTTGCCTGTAGGTGCTCCACTGGGCCTCCGGCACAGCTTTCTCGTAGGCCCCTTTGACGGTCTTCATCAACTCGGCCCATTCGCGCTCGTGCCCCGGCCGCACACGGTAGGTGGAGATGTCCGTGTACCGCATCGGCGAGAGGTCCGCCGCCGGGCGGCGGCTCAGTTCATCCTGATAGACGAAGACGCCTTGGTCCTCGGAATCCACCATTTCGCCATCGGCGATGTAGTCGCGGCTGAGTTCGACAGAAAGAGCGGTCTTCTTTCCGAGCGCTGCGTCGCTTTTTTCCCAGGCCTCAAATGAATCATACCATGTGAAGAATAGGGCGCGCTTCCTGCCGGAGAGTGAGATCATGCCGATCCAATGGATGGGCCAGTTGGCGCGGCTCATGGCCTGGACAAACGCGCCCTCCGTCTTGTCGTGCAGCGCGTGAGCTTTGCCGGGTTTCGTAAACTCGCCGGTAATCTGCAGCACCTTCGGGATGGAAGCAGCGTCCTGAGCCGCGGCCATGCCGCTGCTAGCAATTGCCACGCACAATCCGGTGACCCAGTACGAAGGCAAGATTGGCGGTATAGGCGTTGTGGTCCCGGGCTGTTGCAGCGCCGACCTGCGTCGTTCGATCAGCACCGACGGCATCGTCCCGTTTCTGGACGGGTGCGACTTGGCGGACATCATCGAAAAGCGCGTGGGCATTCGGGCGCGCGTCGACAATGACGTTCGAGCTCACACCATCGGCGAGCTGCGCAATGGCGGATGGGGCCAGCCGCGGTCGCTGCTGGTCATCACCTTAGGTACGGGTGTCGGGCTAGGATGGCACGTGGACGGCCGCCTCTATCCGCCGCCCGATCATGGCGCTCAAGGCGGGCACATTGCGGTGTCATGGACGGGCGGTAATCCTTGTTATTGCGGGGCGCAAGGCTGCCTGGATGGGTTGGCCAGCGGGACCGCGATGGAAGCAGCAGCGGCTGAGCGGTTGAGACGCCTCGTGCCGTCCGGCCTCAAGGGCCGCGTGACCGCCGAACAACTCTGCGCTGCGGCGCCAACTGACGCCATGGCGCGGGGCCGCCTCGACCGCGCGATCGAGGCGTTGCGTGCGGGCCTCCACACGTACCACCATATCTTGTTTCCCGACCTCGTGGTGTTTGGAGGCGGCTTGGCTCGCGGACTGTGGCCCTACCTAGGAGAAGTGCGAAAATGGTTCGTCAAGACTCGCCGCTACGATGGGCGGAAGAACCGGAAAATTGAAGAGCGAATTTGGACACGACCTCTCATTTTGGGGCGCCATTGACACGGGCAAGGTTCTCCCCTACGGCACCCCGGAAGAGGTGCGCGCCGAAGTGAAGCGCCGCATCGATGACCTGGCCTCGAACGGCGGCTATATTCTGGCGGCCGTCCACAATATCCCGTCCGAGGTGCCGCCCCAGAACGTCGTCGCTATGTACGAAGCGGCGCTGGAATACGGGGCCGCGGCGTAGTCAGAACAGACGCGGTCGCGGTTAGATGCTCGATGGCCCTCTCCCCGGGGAGAGGGTGTCATGCTCCGTCGCTTTCACCAGCCGGAGCGTGACGGGTGAGGGGTTTCTTGCTTACTTTCATGGGTTCGCGTCGTTGGACAAGTAGGGGGCTTTCGGGCCACGTCGCATGGGCGGGAGGCGTCGGCCAATTGGCGGAAGACACCCCTCACCCGTCCGGCGACCACGCGAGAAAGCGTGGTCGCCGGACACCCTCTCCCCAAGGGAGAAGGCTGTGCGTCATTCCAGTCTCTCTCGCGCTTCTCTGCGGGCTGACGGCCTGTGACTGGTCTGTGCTCCGCGCTCAGAGCAAGGCGCCCTACGGCCCTAGCCGTGTCATTCAAGGCGTAGAATGGGATTTCAAACACCTGATTCGGCTCGCCAACACTAAGGGAAAGGGGGGTAGCGACCTCTGGCCAACGACCTGGGCAGCGGATGGAAACATCTACACCGGCTGGGGAGACGGAGGAGGTTTCAGCGGGGCGAGTGACAACTTCGGGCGCGTCAGCCTCGGGTTCGCAAGGATTCTCGCATTGCCGCCGCAAGTGCAGGGGGTGGACGTCTGGGGATACTACCCGAAGTACGCACAGCATCCCGCCACCTTTTGCGGCAAACCGGTCAGCATGCTCGCCGTCGACGGCTTGCTTTATGCCTGGGTCAGTAGCTGGTTCAACGAAAGCAGGTCGAATTTCGTTCACTGCACTCCGAACCCCGATCCGGTCGCGCACTGGCTGGCCTGGTCGGACGACCTCGGCGCGACGTGGACGCTCTCGCCCTGGAAGCTTGAACAGTTGCGGGGACGCTTGGCCTGGTGCAGCTTCCTTAATTTCGGTGAGAATTACCAGGGCGCGAGAGACAAATACGTTTATCTTTATTGGCGAGTCGAAAGGAACGGCAGCTCCACCTACCTGGCGAGAGTGCTGCAGTCAGACATAAAAAAGGACCCGGCGGGAGTCTATGAGTACTTCGCCGGCTCGGGCCCAGTGGGTGAAAGCGGCGTGCGGATTCCCATGTGGGCTGGCGATGTCTCGATGGCCCGGCCGGTCTTTGTCGATCCGGCGGGTCGCGCCATCACGCATGTCGTCTACAACTTCGGCCTCAGCCGATATATTGCCTCTGTGCAGGGCCGCACTGTGGCAGAAACCGGTTTGTTCGACGCGCCGGAGCCGTGGGGACCGTGGACGACCGTCGCCTACTACGAAAATTGGGGCGGCTTCGGGCGGCGAGAGTCGCTGGGCGTGGATTTTCCAGTCAAGTGGATCAGCAAGGACGGAAAGACGATGTGGGCGGTTTTTTCAGGCGGGAGACTTGAACCTCCTGATGATATGCTGGATTCGTTCAATCTGGTCAAACTGAGTCTGGCTTTGGCGAGGTGACGGGTCCCCATCACGATCGGATTGGATTGCTAGACACGTGGGTCGGCTGGATCACAAAGTGGCTCTCGTCACCGGCGCCGGCCGCGGCATCGGGCGGACCATCGCCGTTCGGTTTGCCCGTGAAGGCGCCAGCCTGGTCGCCGCCGATCTGGACGCGAAAAACGCTGAGACGACCGCGGCCCAGATCGTTGCAGCGGGAGGCAGAGCTCAAAGTCGTGCAGTGGATGTGGGTGTCGAGGAGCAGGTCGAGGAATTAATTGCCGCAACGGTTCGCGAGTGTGCCGGGATCGATCTACTGGTGAATGTGGCTGGGGTGGGGCTGACGCGGTTGTTTCTGAACACCACCCTCGAGCAGTGGGAACACGTCCCGCGGGTAAATCTGACGGGTTGCTTCCTCTGCTCCCGGTCTGTTGCCCGTGTGATGTCCGGACGGTGCAGCGGTAAGATCATTAACATCGCTTCGCTCTCCGGCCAGCGTGGTGGTACGGGACGGGCCGCCTAACTTAAGGCAGCCCAAACCAGCGAAGTCCGATAAGCTCTGCTGCTTGGCAGAAGGAGACCCCCGGCATGAGGAAACTGGATGGAAAGGTAGCGATAGTCACGGGCGGGGGGAGCGGCATCGGGAAAGGAATTGCGCGCGGCCTGGCTCTTGAAGGCGCCAAGACTATCATTGCCGGGCGCACTGCGGAGCGATTAAACCGCACAGCCCGGGAAATCTCTGCTTTGGGCGCGACCGTAGTTCCCGTCCCCACGGACGTCACCGACGAAGCACAGGTCGTCGCATTGTTCGCGCGTACGATGGAGCTTTTTCATCGCCTCGATATCCTGGTCAATAACGCCGGCGCCATTGACGGCGGCCCTCTGGATGAACTCTCGGTCGAGACGTGGGACAAGGTCATCTCGACCAACTTGCGCGGACCGTTTCTCTGCACGCGCTCCGCTATGCGCATCATGAAGAGGCAAGGAGGCGGACGAATTCTGAATATCGGAAGCATCGCCGGGCAGCGGCCTCGCGTCAATGCTGCACCCTATGCCGCCAGCAAATTCGGCCTCTGGGGACTGACGACGGCCACCGCGCTCGAGGGACGCGCCCACGGGATCTCGGCCTGCTGTTTGCATCCTGGGAATGTTGATGTGGAGGCCTCGCCGGAAGCGCGCGGAGCGCTCTCGGGGATCCCTGGGTATTCCAACGAACCCATGATGAAGGTCGAGGAGATCGCTGAGGTGGCGGTTCTCATGGCCAGTCTTCCGCCGCACATGAATATGCTGGAAGCGATCGTCATGCCGGTCAAACAGGCTTATCTCGGACGGGGCTAGCCGGTCGCCGCCGCATCCCAGCGGACGGCTGCAACGGCCGCCTGTACAGGTCTCCGAGGCACTGCACGACGCGGCGACTTTTTGTACTTGTCCTTTGTTTTCATAGACATTCTCGCTTTGTTCCCCCCGATTTGGCTGGTCCACAAGTTGAGGAGTCGAGACGTTGGGGAGCCCTCCGCCACTTTCCGGCCTGCGGCCCGCGCGCAACGGTCGCGGTTGGCTCTGGGTCTCCCACTCCGCGACTCTTTGACTCCTCGACTTCTCGACTGCGCTTGGAGGCAGAAACCACAGGCAGGAACTACAGACGAAAACAAAAGAGGACTTTCTGGCATAACCTAGC
>JBELAJ010000343.1:0-10550 GCA_049508935.1 Terriglobia bacterium
TAGCGGGCCGTCGTAAGCGCCAAGCCGGTATGCTCGCTGAGCGGGAAAACGGTTTGGACCAGGCCTTTGCCGAAGCTCGGCTCGCCCATCACCAGGGCGCGGTCGTGATCCTGCAACGCACCTGTCACGATTTCCGCCGCACTGGCCGTCATGCGGTTGATGAGCACCACAATGGGATACTCTTTGCCTCCGTCACCCTTTGTCGTGTAGTAGCGTTTTTCCTGCGAGTGGCGGCCGTAGTGGTAGACAATTAGTTGGCTCTTTTCGAGGAAATGGTCCGATACCTCAACCGCTTCCTGAAGCAAGCCACCGGGGTTGTTGCGAAGGTCGAGAACCAATCCCTGGAGGTTCTTACCATCCAGCTTCTTCAGCGCGTCGGAGAGTTCGTCATTGGTGTTCTCGTTGAATCGGTTGATGTGGATGTAGCCGACTCCCGGCTTAACCACAAACACGTCGTCCACGCTCTGCTGTGAAATCTCGTCGCGCGTGATATCCACTTCGATGGGCTGGTCGTAACCTTCTCGCGTGACCGTGATGTGTACCTGGGTTCCCTTGGGCCCTTTCAGCTTCTCCGCAACCTCACGCGTGTCCATTCCTTCCGCGGACTCGCCGTTCACTTTAATGATAACGTCGTCAGGCCGTAGGCCGGCCCGAAATGCCGGTGAACCGGGGATGGGAGCGATGACAACAACAATGAGCTTGCCGAGTTTCCCGGCACGTTGCCCGATCTGCATGCCCACGCCGTAGTACTTGCCTTCCTGATCTTCGCGCAGCAGCGAAAAAGCACGCGGGTCGTAAAAATTGGAGTGAGGGTCCAGGCTGCGCAGCGCGCCTGGGATGGCGCCGACATTGCTGTCGCTCGGACCGTAAATGGCTTTGTCCGCGTCCACCGGGTCGGCGTAGTTCTGTTCCACCACGTTGTAAACGCGGGTGAATTCGGTGAGGCTGTTTTTGACTTGCGCGTCGTCACCGCCGGTTGTGGCGTCGACTTCCCGGCCGTACAGTCCTCCCAGCAGTGTACAAAGCAGTACCGTGCCCAGAATAAACCACAACACACGTGGCGTCTTTTTCATGTAAAAGCAGCTCCTCACCCTGCGCTTATCAGTATAACACAGTCAACTTTGGCTTCAAAGACGCAGGCAGAACACACAATTTGTCGCATCCGCATCCTTGCTCCATGATTCTTAGACGCTTGGAGTTGATGCCGGGTTGCGGGAAATCTGTCCGGCGCGCTACAGCGTCCCCAAATGTGCGTTGCAGGGTGTCTTAGGGTCGAAGCTGGTCTTCGCCTGCAACTCGCAGCCCCAAAGGGGCAGCCTAGCAAAGCCCAGGCCAGCGGCCCATAAGCGTTAACCTAAAGACGCTAGGGCTACTAGAGCCGCGGAGCGGCGCCAGAAAGTAGCCCACGGCGTAAGCCGTGGGACCCTGTACGGCGTTCAGATCCGCAGCCCCGGAGGGGCGACAGAGAGAGTGCCAGCGGCTCTGTCGCCCCTCCGGGGCTGAGGCAACTCAGGGTTGCTCTTCCATCCCACGGCTTACGCCGTGGGCTACTCTCTGTCGGCCCTTCGGGCCTGTGGAAGCGGTCATTCGGACCTATGCTGCCGCCAGTGCCGCCAGTTGAGCCGTTAGGTTAACGCTTATGGGCCAGCGGCCTGGGAAATGAGGCGGGATTCCGGGTCGAGCCCTGAAGGGGCGACCCACGGAATGGGCAGTTATCACGCCCCTTCAGGGCTGGAGGGATCACAGGGCGATGACCAACCCACATTTAGGACACAACGCAGCGCCTTCGAGATGTCGTCGCCTGGCCGTTTCTGTTAGAATAGTTCTGGCATGCCATCCGAAAACTTTGTACATCTTCATCTTCATACCGATTACAGTCTGCTTGACGGCGCTTGTGAGATCGACCGACTAATGAGCCGTGCGGCGGAGCTTAGGATGCCCGCCGTCGCCATTACCGACCATGGCAATCTCTTCGGGGCGGTGAAGTTCTATGAGGCGGCGCTAAAGCGGGGCCTAAAGCCGATTCTAGGCTGCGAGGTCTATGTGGCGCCCACGAATCGGTTTGACCGCTCACCCGATTCTGACCGTCCTAACCACCTGATCCTCCTCTGCGAAAACGAACGAGGCTACCGGAACTTACTAAAGCTGGCATCCTCCGCTTTCCTCGAGGGTTTTTACTATAAGCCCCGAATAGACAAGGGCTTACTGGCGAAACACGCCGATGGTTTGATCGGCTTGTCGGGATGTTTGCGCGGGGAAGTCGCCGTGGCCCTCAGCGCCGACAAATTCGACGGGGCGCGCCAGGCCGCCTACGACCTTCGTGATATGTTCGGCAAGGGCAATTTCTATCTCGAAATTCAGGACCAGGGCCTCCCGGAAGAAAAGCGTATCAACCCGCAGATGGTCCGTTTGTCGCGAGAGACTGGCATCCCGCTTGTGGCCACCAACGATTGCCACTACCTCACCCAGGAGGATGCGCGCGCCCAAGACGTGCTGGTTTGCATTCAGACCGGGAAGACCGTCAGTGATTCGAACCGCATGAAGTTTGCCACGGACCAGTTCTATTTCAAGACTCCTGAGGAGATGTACGCGATCTTCGGCGAGATTCCGGAGGCGCTTTCGCGCACCCTGGAAGTGGCCGAGCGCTGCAATGTTCACCTGGAAGCGAAGCAGCACGTTTTCCCGCACTTCGAGGTGCCCTCCGGGGAGACGCTCGACAGCTATTTTGAGAAAGTTACGCGCGATGGGTTCGCCGTGCGGCGCCCAAGACTGGAACAGTGGGCGGCGGCAGGAAAACTGCAGTACCCGCTCCAGGCTTATGAAGAACGGCTGGAGCGCGAGATTGAGCTTATCAAACAGATGCGCTTTGCCGGCTACTTCCTGATCGTCTGGGATTTCATCAAGCATGCGCGCGAAAAATGTATTCCGGTCGGCCCGGGGCGCGGCTCGGCAGCCGGGAGCCTGGTCGCATATTCCTTGCGTATTACCGACATTGACCCTCTCCAGCACGGGCTGCTCTTCGAGCGCTTTCTTAACCCCGAACGGGTCACCTTCCCGGACATTGACATCGACTTCTGCATGCGCCGGCGCGGCGAGGTAATCGAATACGTCACCGGTCGCTACGGCCGCGAAAACGTCAGCCAGATCATTACCTTCGGGACCATGGGTGCGAAAGCGGTCATCCGCGACGCGGGCCGGGCGCTGGACATCCCGTTTGCCGAAGTCGACAAGATTGCCAAGCTCGTCCCCAATACGCTGAATATCAGCCTCGCCGACGCCATTAAGCAGACTACCGAACTCCGCCAACTCAAAGACACTGATCCGCGCGTCGCGGACCTGCTCCAGGTTGCGGCGCATCTTGAGGGCTTCGTCCGCCACGCCTCGACGCACGCTGCGGGGGTCGTTATCTCACCCCAGCCCTTGCAAGAGATCGTGCCGCTCTACAAGAGCAGCAAGGAAGAAATAACCACCCAGTACGCCATGGACGACCTGGAAAAGATCGGCCTCCTCAAAATGGATTTTCTGGGCCTGACCACACTTACCGTCATCGACGATAGCGTGAAGCTGATTGAAGGCACGCGAGGCGAGAAGCTGGATCTGGACAATTTGCCCGCGAGCGACGAAGCGAGCTATGCCACGCTGGGCAAAGGTCTCACGGCTGGAATCTTCCAGTTTGAAAGCCGGGGCATGACCGAAATCCTGCAACGTGTCAAGCCGAGCCGCCTCGCGGACCTCACCGCTTTGAACGCCCTTTACCGGCCCGGTCCGCTGCAGGGTGGCATGATTGACGACTACATCGCCCGCAAGAGCGGCAAGAAGCGAGTGACTTACGACCTCCCGCAACTTAAGGAAATTCTGGAAGAGACTTACGGTGTGATTGTTTATCAGGAGCAGGTCATTCAAATCTTCAACCGGGTTGCGGGGTTCACCCTGGGCGAAGCGGATGTTGTCCGCCGCGCCATGGGGAAGAAGAAGCACGAAGAAATGGTGGCGAACCGCGAGAAGTTCCTGGCTGGCGCCAAGAAAAATAACGTTCCGGCAGCCAAGGCTGAGAGACTGTGGGAACTGGTCGAACAGTTCGCGGGCTACGGCTTCAATAAATCGCACTCGGCCGCCTACGCGCTGGTGGCGTACCAGACCGCCTACCTGAAGACCCATTATCCTGTGGAGTTCATGTCGGCCCTCCTCTCCTCGGAAATCGGCAACCAGGACAAGATGACCAAGTATCTGAACGAGTGCCGTGACATGGAGATTCCCATTCTCCCGCCGGACGTCAATTCGAGCGGTCTTCGCTTTACCCCGGCAGGGAACAGCATCCGATTTGGGCTAACTGCAATTAAGAACGTTGGGGAGGCGGCCATCGAATCGGTGCTGGCCGCGAGAGGCAAACTGGGGCGCTTTGATACGCTCGTGCAATTCTGTGAGAATGTGGACTTGCGCTTGTTGAATAAGCGTGTGATCGAGAGCCTCATCAAGGCGGGAGCGTTTGATTCGCTGGGTGCGCGCCGGACACAGCACATGGCCCTACTCGACCGGGCCATGGAGCTGGGCCAGAAGCGGCAGCGCGAAACTTCGAGCGGCCAGCACGGTTTGTTCATGGGCGATGCCGGGCTGGCTCCGCCGCCGCCCTTGGAGCTGCCCGACGTGCCTGACTGGACGGAGGCAGAGCGACTGGCAGGCGAAAAAGAGGTTCTGGGCTTCTACGTTACCGGCCACCCTCTCGAAAGATACATGAGTCGGCTAGCCACAATTACGCGTCACGATAGTTCTTCGCTGGAAGAGCTCGAGCACGAGTCGCCAGTGACTTTGGCCGGAATCCTCACCAGTTTGCGCGTCCGGCCCAGCAAGAAAGGCGATCTTTGGGGCAGCGGCATCTTCGAGGACAATCGAGGATCGGTCGAGCTCCTGGTTTTTCCGCAGGCCTATCAGCAGCTTCAAGGCGTCCTGAAACCCGATAAAGCCCTCCTTATTAAGGGCCGGGTGCGCCACGAGGAAAACCAGCGCACCAAGGTGGTGGTGAACGAGGCACGGTCGCTTGAGGCGGCGGTGAACGGCCCCAAGCCCCGCCTCCGAATTCGAGTGGACCTTGACCAAGCCGGCGATGGGCTTGCCGCCGAGTTGACGGACCTGCTTTCCGCCCACCCTGGCGGCAATCCGGTGATCCTGGAACTTACTCGGCCTGGAGATTTCGCCGCCACTCTGCGTCTTGGCCGCGCGCGGGCCGTGGCGGCGGATGAGGACATGATCAGCCAGTTGCGCAGTCTGGCTGGCGTGTCTGCCGCGGAACTCGAAAAGCAGGAGTGATGAAGAAGTCGAAAGTCGAAAGTTGAGAGTCAAGAGTCAAGAGTCGAAAGGCCAAAGTCTCGACTCTCGACTTTTAACTTTCGACTCTTGACTGTTAAGGACGTTCAATGGCAAACCTTACCGACCAACACGCCGTGGTCCGCGAAATCGAGAAGCAGATTGCCGAACTTGAGCAGTCTTCTGACTCAGAAGTGACGCGCGAGGAAATCGAGCGCCTCCGCCAGCAGTTGGACGCCCTGCGCGATAAGGTCGCCGGCGCCATCAACGACCCCTGGGACCGAGTTCTGCTCGCGCGCCACCCCCAGCGTCCTTACACTCTGGACTACATTCAGATGCTCTTCGCCGAATTCACCGAACTGCACGGAGATCGGCGGTTCGGAGATGACCAGGCTTTAGTGGGCGGGCTGGCTAAGTTCGAGGACACGCCTGTAGTGGTCATGGGGCATCAGAAGGGGCGCGATACCAAGCAGAAGCTGCTGCGCACGTTCGGCATGCCTAACCCCGAAGGGTACCGCAAGGCGCTGCGCCTGATGCGGACTGCGTCGAAATTCGGCCTGCCCGTAATTACATTTGTGGACACGCCAGGCGCCTACCCGGGCATTGGCGCCGAAGAACGCGGCCAGGCCGAGGCCATTGCGTACAATTTAAAGGAGATACCCAAGCAACGCGTTCCCATCATCGTGGTCATTCACGGTGAGGGCGGCAGCGGGGGCGCGCTCGCGATCGCCGTGGGCGACGAGGTGCTGATGCTTGAAAACGCCGTTTACTCGGTCATAGCCCCGGAAAGCTGCTCGTCCATTCTCTGGCGGGACTGGAACCACAAACAGGACGCGGCCCGCCTGCTCAAGTTGACTGCCGAAGACATGCTTCGGCTGGCGATCGTTGATCGCGTAGTCCCGGAACCTCCCGGCGGCGCGCACAATAGTCATCAGCTGACCGCCGACATCCTGCGGCCCGTCCTCAGGTCATGCCTTCAGGATCTCCAAAAGCTCTCTCCAGAGGCACTTCTGCGTCGGCGCCATGAAAAGCTCCGAAAACTCGCCACGTGTGTGCATGGTGGGTGACCGTCCTAAGCCGTGCTTTCCCAAGGAAATGGTGTCCAAGCCGCCCACCTTTGCGGTCAAAAAGTCCCCACTCGACTGAACTGACGTTCTATTGAGGTCTGAAAAGTCGCCGTTTGACGAAAGTCAGTTTACAGGCTACCGCCTAAGAAACTAAAGTGACAAACGTCAAGTGGTGGAGTGCGTTCCGTTAGTGCAGGGCTGATTTGATTTGAATTCCGTCGCAACTGGGTCTTGGTGGCTTCCTCTTTCTCAGCTCACTCATCCTGGCCATTAGTTGCGGCCCTGGACAAGCGCCGAGAGCGCCCTGATTTAAGCCCCGGCAAGGTAGTCTTCCGGCCTGGAGGCGAGGCTCAGGAGGCCTTGGCGTTACGTCTCCACTACGCGACCTTGCGCATGCAAATTCCTGCCTGGCACTTTTGAAACGAGGTGAAGAATGAGCATCAGTCCTATCAATGAAGTACCTGCAATCGGCGGCGGATTAATTCAAATCTCCTCAAAAGAGGAGTTGATCCGCCGGCGCCTGGACGAGGAACGCCGGCGCCTCGAGAAAGAAGCTGGAATCGCGAAGCGCGCGCCCCAGCAATTTCACAAGCCCATTGAGAACCCCTTCACGAAATCCCAACGTGACCGGACCACCATTCTTTTCGGCGGTCTCACTTGGAAGCACGAAAGTCTCATTCACGGGGCTTTGGAAAGTCTAGGGTACAAGTGCGAAGCGCTTCCGGTGCCGAACAAGAAAGCTTTCCAACTTGGCAAGGAGTACGGCAACAACGGCCAGTGCAATCCCACCTACTTCACGGTGGGCAATCTTGTCGAGTTTGTGCAGGGCCTGGAAGAGAAGGGCCTGAGCAAGCAGGAAATCATCGACAAGTATGTTTTCATCACCGCCGGCGCCTGCGGGCCTTGCCGATTCGGGATGTACGAAGCCGAGTACCGGTTGGCCCTGCGCAATTCGGGTTTCGATGGATTCCGCGTGCTGCTCTTTCAGCAAGGCGGAGGCTTGAATCAGGCCGAAGCTGAAGCGGGCCTCGAGATGAATCTCGACTTCTTCCTCGGCATCCTGAACGCCATGAACATCGGCGATGTTATCAACGATGTTGCCTACCAGATTCGCCCCTACGAAGTGAACGCCGGAGAGACGGACCGCGTTCTTGAAGAGTGCATGAACATTCTCCACGAGGCCATGCGCAAAAAGCAGCCGTGGACGCTCGAAGGGAAGCTCAACTCCTTGCTGGGCAAGACCGGCTTTGCGGGGACGGCAGAATACCTCGGCAAATTCCTGAACCAGCTTTACGGAGACGACTACACGGCGGCGCTCAACGAGGTGCGCAACCGCTTTAACAGCATCGCGGTGGATCGCACTCGGGTTAAGCCCCTGGTCAAGATCACGGGCGAATTCTGGGCCCAGACCACCGAAGGAGACGGGAACTTCAACATGTTCAAGTTCCTGGAAAAAGAAGGGGCCCAGGTCCTCGTCGAGCCTGTCGGCACCTGGATCATGTATATGATCCACCAGGCCAAGCAGCAGGTTAAGGACGAGCGCGGGCTGGACCTGATCCAACAGGGTGTTTCGAAGTGGAATTTGGCGAAGGCGTTTGGCAGCCGGATGAATACCCAGCAGAAACTTGCAAAGCTGTCCGCGGCGGAAGTCATTTTCAAGCGTGAGTATCACCGGTTGATTGATGCCCTGGGCGGAATCGGCCACCACCTGGCTGACCAATACGAACTCCAGCGGCTCGGCCATCCCTTCTACAACTCTCGCGCCGGCGGAGGCGAGGGCCACCTCGAAGTCGCCAAGAACATTTATTATTCCAACAAAGATCTGTGCCACATGGTCCTCAGCCTCAAGCCGTTCGGTTGCATGCCCTCGACTCAATCGGACGGCGCGCAATCTGCGGTCGTAACCCACTTCAAAGATATGATCTTCATTCCCATTGAAACTTCCGGGGAAGGCGACGTGAACGCGCACAGCCGCGTCCAGATGGCGCTGGGCGAAGCGAAGGTGCGGGCCAAGAATGAGATGAAGCGAGTACTCGATGAAACCGGAGTGACCGTCGAGGAGATCAAGGAATTTGTGGCTGAACATCCCGAAATGCAACAGCCCATGTACAAGTACGGGCATAGGAAAGGCGTGGTGGGAGTGTCGGCAAACTTCGCACTGCACGCGGCCGAACGCATCAAAGCCGAGCGCCGGGCGCGAGTGACCGTGGAGCGAACCAAGGAACTGGCTGCGGTATAATGGTGGTGGGCAAACCCTGAAAGAGAATCCATTGAGTCTCGGAAAGAGACGAAAATGGCTGAGAAGGTAAAGGCAGTCCCGGATGGCGTGAACACCATCACGGCGCGCATGTCCGTGCGTGGGGCAGCCCAGGCGATCGAGTTTTACCAGCAGGCCTTCGGTGCTCAATTGACCTTCATGCTTAAGACGCCTGACGGCAAAGTCATTCACGCCACCCTGGAACTCGGGGATTCTCGCTTCCAACTCGGGGAAGAGTTGCCAGGAATGAATGCTCCTTCGCCGCAAAAGCTGGGTGGCAGTCCCATTGTGCTGCACATCTGCGTGGAAAATGTCGACGAACTATGGAATCGGGCCGTCGCCGCTGGCGCGAAGGTGACAATGCCGCTCGCAAACCAATTTTGGGGCGCTCGCTACGGCTTGGTTCTTGACCCGTTCGGCTTCACGTGGGCTCTTTTCTCGCACGTCGAGGACGTTTCGCCGGAAGAGTTGAAGCGCCGCGCCGACGCTTTGGCCAAAGTTACGGAAAAGAAGGCAGGCGCCTAGCTGGGGCCGGAGAGCGCGCCTCTAACGTCCGGTTTGACGCATTCAACCGGTGCTGTCTTACGGAAGTTCGTCCACGAAGTCAGCCCGCGTAGCGGGCGCAAGCGAGTAGCCCACGGCGTGAGCCGTGGGTTTCGACGACCTCCCCTCACCCCCTTCCCCCTCTCCCGCCAGCGGGAGAGGGGGAGAACGGGGGAGAGGGTTCTTGCTTTCCCCAGGGCTTAGGCCCTGGGCTACTGTCTTTCGCCCCTTCAGGGCTAAGGTGGGGAAAGGTGCGAAATGGACCAAGTCAATCCTAAGAACCTGATAGTCGGCTTGGACGTCGGCTCGACCACGGTGAAGTCCGTTGTGGTGGACGCCACCTCCAACCAGATCCTCTGGAGCGACTACCAACGCCACGACACGAAGCAGCCGGAGAAGTGTCTCGAATTCCTGAACCGCATGGAAGCCGAGGCTGGCATCAAGGCGGGTGAAACCCGGATGTTTGTTACGGGGAGCGGGGGCGGCCCCGTCGGCCAGCACATCGGGGCAAAGTTCGTCCAGGAAGTGAACGCCGTTTCGCTCGCGGTCGAGCACCTTTACCCGCAATGCGGCTCGGTGGTCGAATTAGGCGGCCAGGACGCGAAGATCATCATCTTCAAGGAAGATCCCGAGACCGGCCGGAAGAAGAAGATCCCCTCCATGAACGACAAGTGCGCGGGGGGTACCGGCGCGGTCATCGACAAGATTAACGCCAAGCTTCGAATCCCTGCCGCAGAGCTTTGCAACATGGGCTACGTTGGCCTCAAGCTGCACCCGGTAGCGGGCAAATGCGGGGTTTTCGCGGAGACTGACGTCAACGGTCTGCAAAAAAGCGGCGTGCCACCCGACGAGCTGATGGCTTCGCTTTTCGAGGCCATCATCCAGCAAAACCTTTCCGTACTCACGCGCGGCAACACGCTGCGTCCGGTGGTTCTGTTGCTGGGCGGCCCGAACACCTATATCAAGGGAATGAAGGACTGCTGGAAATTCAATATCCCCAAAGTTTGGGAAGAACGTAACTTCCCCCTGCCGCCGGACAAAGACCCGCAGGAACTGATCACGGTTCCGGACAACGCCCAATACTTCGCCGCTCTTGGCTGTGTCCGCTTTGCCATGGATGAAGATCCGAACCTGGGCATTTACGCCGGTCGCGAGAAGCTCGAGTGGTACATCAACGTCGGGCGCACGGAAGAGAAGAAGAAAAAAGGCGGCTCCGGCCTCTACAAGACCGAAGACGAGCTCGCGGCATTCAAAGAACGCTACAAGCCGAAGAAATTCGTGCCGCGCCATTTCCACCCCGGAGATCAGGTCCGTGCCTTCATGGGGATCGACGGCGGCTCGACTTCCACCAAAGCCGTCCTCGTCAACGAAGAGGGCGATGT
>JBELAJ010000344.1:0-9005 GCA_049508935.1 Terriglobia bacterium
CTGTGACGAAGCGAATGGAGAGTGGGCCGGCTGCAGCCGTCTCGTTCGGCAAGGCCGAGTTGGAGAAGCAGCCGTTGCAGGCTGCTCCGCAAGGTTTCGTACCGGAGGCGCCGGCCGTCGTCTTCGACAAAGAAGGCGGTATTGCCCGGAACGACATCGGCGCGCTGCCGGGCATAAGCCGTTAAGTGCATGACCGCGGTAGGATGCAACGGCACAAGGCGGGTCTTGTGGAACTTGGCTTCACGGATACAGAGACGGGCCGGCGGCAGGTCCAAAACGACATCGACAAGATCCAGTCCGAGGGCTTCGCCAGCCCGGAGACCCGTACACGCAAGCAGCCCTAAGACGGTCTGGAGGGTAAAAGGTAAGAGCGAACCTTTCTGCCAAGAAGCGGTCGCAGCATGGAGAATTGACTCGATTTCTTCGGCCGAAAAGAGGAATGGCTTAGGACGCGGATAGCGGGCGAAGAGGCGCAATTCTGGAATCTCCGTACCAGGAACGGCGGCACTCAAGTATGTAAGGAACTGGCGGACCGCATCCAGCCGGCGTGCGTTCAGAGCCGGTGAACTATCACGAAAATTCGAGTCGAGCCAATCGAGAACGAGTCGCGAGGTTATCGCGATCTCGGGTGCTTGGGTGCCAAGAAAATCGGCGAGTTGGCGCAGTAGCTTGGCTTCCCAGACCGATCGTCCATACCCCAGGCGCGACGGAGACCCAGATAAGCGTCCAGTTGAAAATTAAGGCTGTTGCTGTTCATCGGGCACCTCCTGGCCAGGGGAGTGCAACGGTGGCCAGCGACGCTTCGTCCAGCTTGATGTAAAGACCTGTGCTGCGCAGGGAACGATGACCTAGGACGTCGGCCACATCTTTCAATGCAGCGCCATTGCGAACCATCTGACTTGCCGCCGTATGGCGGAAGCAGTGGCTGCCCAGGCGCCGCCCGTGCAGTCCAGCACGCTCGAGAAAACGGCGGGTGATCCAGGTGGCCGCCGCGGCTTTGGTGAGCGGTTGATGGGGCGTACTAGCCGTGAGAAACACTTCTCGATGCGGGCTGCGCGGCCGCTCATGTTGGATGTACTCTGTAAGGACAGTACCCACATCACTGGGCAGAGGCAGAGTCCGTTCGCGGTAAGTCTTCGCCCGCCGGATATGAATCACGCCTTCGTTCCAATCGATGTCCTCCAGGCGGAGTTGGCGCGCTTCGCCGCCGCGAAGTCCCAGCCTGGCGAGAAGCAGGATAAGGGCACGCTCGCGCCGTGTTCCGCCCCAAGGAGATTGGCAGGCAGCGAGCACGTTTTCGAGTTCGTCGGCCGAAAGTGGACGAGGTAGGGCGGCATCATACCAACGGCGGACGCGAGGGATGGCCTTGACCAACGAGGATGCAATCTGTCCTTCGGTAACCAAAAAACGAAGGTAGGTTCGGAGAGATGAGACCACGTGTCCCTTGCCGCCCGGAGTGCGCTCGATCTCAGTCTGAACAAACTGGCAGATCCTGGCGGCCGTAAGCGCGGACCAGTCCGGAGCAGCCTCGCCAAAGAAGTCCTTTAGGAACCGGCGAAGGTAACGTGCATATCCATGCCGCGTGTTCTGGGCAAGCCCGCGAACTCGCTGCAGATAATCGTCAAATCTCTGGAGATGTTGCTCGGCAGGTGAACAAAACAGGGGCTTGCAAAGGATTCCCCATGGCTTTAGGTATTCCACCAAGTGGGTCAATCCCGTCGCGGTGTCGCGCAAATGGCCGGCGGGAGTGCGCTGTTGACTGGCGACGTAGGCACGAACGTGATCCGCCGTCGCTTCAGTCGGAGTCACTCCCTGTTGTTTCAGCCAACACCCGAGTGCATCTGCGGTCACGATTAGGCGCCGGGCCTGATCGCGCGAATAACCCAATTCACAAAGCTTGACCGCGAGGGCGGGAAGATATGGCCCCATGGGGCCAGCAAGGAGGTCTTCGCGGACCTCCGGATTGGCAAAGTAAAGTTGAAGCACGGTGTCCTCCTGGGAGCCTGGTTGGCTCGCTGGAGGACAGGATTATTCCGACTGTGAAAATCTCAAAATGGCTCCGCCGTTGGTCGCGGTTCAAACTCGCTGAATCGACTCCGAATAATCCGGGACTCGGAACGTGGATTATTCCGCATGCGGAATAATCCACGACAGTTTAGTCGCAGGGCGGCGACTCATTAGTTTCAGCTGTTTACAAACCCTGTCCACGACACTTTAGTCGCACCCCCCTTCGACAGTTTGGTCGCGCAGGCACGACAGTTTAGTCGGGCAGGACTGCATTAACCATCACATTTTAAGATACTTAGGAACTGTCCCTGTAGTTGCATGTACTTAAGATCCTGTAGGAAGAAGGACCTGTAGTAGGCATTCGCAACCTGTGGAAAAATTCCGTGCAAGCTATCACAGCGCGCGCTGCTGCGCAGCGGGAGATGTGCAGCGCGAACTGGCCTCGTCGCGCCGGTGCGATCGAGGCTGGGGGCGAAAGGCAGCAGACGGAGCTAACCATACCCGGAGTTTTGGTCTCGTCCACAGACGCGGGGACCAATGGCTTCAACGGGTGATCTTCATGTTAGGCGTTTTGTCTGCGTAGCTTTTCGCCGCAACTTACATACTTTATGACGTACTAAATACTAATACTTTGTGGAAAAATAGAAAGGCGTCAAGGACTTTGCGGCACTGGTCGCGGAGCTTGGCATGATTAAATGTGTTAGGCGGCGATCAATGATGGCTACCCTTTCGGGGAAAGTATTGGATCAACCTTCTTTGGAAATAAACTAAAAGCGCTCTGTGTTGCCTTGTCATAGTCTGGAGATTGTATTCCTCTATGATAGGCTAGTATAGTGTCCCATTCCCGATCGAGTACTTGCCTGCTGAAGTCATCGAAAGGAATTTTAACATCATATTTAAATCCGCTGTCTCCGTCGAGAGCAGCATAAAGACCATCTCTCTGGATCACATCGGCAAGAAGGTCCCTCGTAAATGTCTTATCAAGGCCGTAAAAGCATTCCAGAAATCCTTTGGTGCTAACGTCTCGAAGAAGTTTGCTAGAAACGAAAACAACAACCAGTCCACTAGTTGGCATCTGAATGAACGTTAATGCAACGCGGAACTCCTCGAAAGTGTCAATGGCTTCCACGCCCGACGGAAAGGTTCCCCAAGACCTGACAAGGAGAAACGGCCCGGGGTCACGATCAGTTCGAAAAAAGCCTGTTGCAAACGGGGATTGGTCGTAAAATAATGGTTTAAACTCCCCAGGGAACGTGAACGTGGACTTAAAGCGAGACGGGGTCGTTCGCTCTTCCTTCTTAGAAGTAAAAACAACTTGTCGCAACCCGCGAGTTTTGTCTTCAGCAAAGTGCCACCCGTCCCCCTTTTCCACATTAGGGCCACCGCCAAACAGTTTCGTCCAGAAGCTCATATTGTTTTCCTTTCCGTTCTGCGTGTTGTGGTGCAGCCGGTCAGAAATAATCCGGGGTTTCCTTTTTGAGATTTCCAGCGGTCGATAAGATACACCTAGCCGCTGCCAAATGCAATTTTCGGTCGGGTTTCCAGTGCAAGGTGTTTCCACAGGCCACAGGCATCCACTGCCGTGGGGCATTTCAAATGGTTTTTCAGCAGGTAGGCCAATCGCACCCCCGCCCTTTCCAACTGAGCACGAATTTCCATTATCGATTCCCGGCCCAGCCGATACGATACGCCTAACCGATTTAAGTACAGTGATGTCGTTTCTGTGTACGATTTAAGTGCAGGAAAACGGCCTTCATCCTTAAAATTTCCGATTTAAGTGCAGCGCGACAGCTTGGAAGGGCCACGCGGATTGCATCATGGCCCTGATCGCCGCGGGCGCGGACGTACATGCGAAGTATCACAAAGAAGGCGAAACGGCGCTCATGAGTGCTGCCTTTTACGGCAACACTGCCTGCCTCAAGGCCCTAATCGCCGCAGGCGCGGACGTGAACGCGAGGGACAACTACAGCGGGACGGCGCTTATACAGGCTGCCTATTTCCCTGCAGACGTTCTATCAAAGGAGGGGAAAGTGGACTGCGTCAAGGCCCTGATCGCCGCGGGCGCGGATGTGAACGCGAAGGACAACGGGGGCCACACGGCGCTCATGGTCGCTGCCAAGGGGGACAACGTGGGCTGCTTCAAGGCCCTCATCGTGGCAGGCGCGGACGTGAACGCGAAGAACAACAACGGCGAGACGGCGTACACGTTTAGCAACTCAGCCGTTCGCGACATCATTGAAGCGTTGTCTCACAAAGGGTCCTTTGTGAGACGGTTGAGGACTTGAGCGTGCAACGCACGTCAATGACGCTGTTTTTTCGGTGCAACTTTGGATGTGAGCGGAGGGAAAGATTTTTCGGTTCGCTGGCCATCCGCGCCAATCGTGGTTATCAAGATTCTCTTTTCCGCCCCGATTCCCGGGTAAACGTACTGGAAAACACTATATATGAATGGAAGTTGGACATTGAACCGGAAATAGTTTTGCCAGTCCCACACAGCGAGCAAAGAGGTTGTAGGTGGCGAAGACAGTCCGAAGACAAGTGGGAACACAGGCCCGCCAGAAATAACTGTGCCGGCCACTTCGCTGAGGGATTGGGTTTTACTCAGAGGCTCAATAACCTTATCATCTGCGCTCAGTATGACCTTCGGGTCATGTTCGGGGCCGACCCATGCCTGCAAGTGCCGAAGAGGGCTGCGGGGACCCAGGCCGTCTACCTCCAAAATAAGAGTGGTTACCCCGAGCCTTCCGGCACTGGTCTTTGCGTCCTGCACGGAAAACGAAAAGTTTCTTAGGCTTTTCCCGTTCTTGTCGTGTGATGCTGCCCACGCGGCTAACGCGATCCGATCTGAATCCGAAAGAAGGATTGCCCTCTGTTCGACTTTGCCCACCTTGCGCATGTAGACCCTTGGCGCATGATTAACGATGTTGCTCGTTGTATCCGGGAATAGGAGGTGCCAGCTAGGGAGAGGTTCGTCAATTCCACGCTGGATTGCGGCTTGGATCTCGCTGTCGGTCAGCTCGCTGGACTGGGCGTGAGCAACAGCTGCGAGGAACGCGCCGAGACTGAGCAGCGCGCTCAGAGTGGAAAGAAGAGTAACCAGTGTTGATTTGGCTTGCATGGGCGCAATTATACATCAGTGCGACTTGAGCCGCACCCTCGCCGACCTCCGTGCCCGACTCGCATTGCTGCTTGCGCGATTCCGATAAACCTCGCCCTACCTCCACCTGCCCCCCAATGCCGGAACGAATCGTCACCGTCGCCCTGGTGTTTCAGAATGGGTAGGTTCTGCAACAAGGCCCGGAGCCAATAAAACCAGGTCCTTCGGAAGCACGGCGGGGGGAACTCGCAGCCGAGCAATACCGGCGTTTGCGTGACCGTGAGGGAACCTGCGCCGCCCGTTTCGCTAAGGGTCCTTTGTGCAACGTCGCTGACCTCCACCCTGAGGTGTTGAGGCGGACCCGACAGATTTCTGGTATCTTTCAATTTCTGTCTTCTTGCAGGAGATCGATTCGTATGATCCCGTTGAGAGTCCTGCGCTTCGGGCAAGTCAGACGCCGGTATGCTGTGGGGATATTGGTGTGTTTCTGCGTACTCGGGCTTCTTCCGGCCGGGCATGGGCAAACAGACTGCGTCAGCCTACTGATCAGCCAACTGAAGAAAAGGAATCGTAACGTCCGCCAGCGCGCGGCCCAGGAGTTGGGCGAAATCAAAGACCCGCGCGCGGTTGAGCCCCTCAGCGTCGCCCTGAAGGACAAGGATTCTCACGTCAGACTTGCAGCGGTTCAGGCGTTGGGCGACATCAAAGACCCCCGCACGGTCGAGCTCTTCAGCGTCGCCCTGAAGGACACCGATTTTCGCGTCAGACTTGCAGCGGTTCAGGCGTTGGGCCAGATCGACCCGCGCGCGGTCGAGCCCCTCAGCGTCGCTCTGAAGGACACCGATTCTCGCGTCAGACTTGTAGCGGTTGTGGCGTTGGGCCAGATCAAAGACCCCCGCGCCGTCGAGCCCGTCAGCGTTGCCCTGAAGGACACGGATGACAACGTTAGAGCTCAGGCGGCTGGTGCGTTGGGCGACATCAAAGACCCGCGCGCGGTCGAGCCCCTCATCGCCGCCCTGAAGGACACCGATTCTCACGTCCGATTCGATGCGGCCTGGGCGTTGGGCCAGATCAAAGACCCCCGCGCCGTCGAGCCCCTCATCGTCGCCCTGAAGGACACGGGCACGTACTCCGAGCTCCAGATCCACGGCCACGTCAGTGCTCAGGCGGCTCAGGCGTTGGGCCAGATCAAAGACCCGCGCGCGGTCAGTTCCCTGCTGGCGGTATTGAGGGAGCGTAACACGCAAGCGATCGCCGCAGCTTACACCTTCTTCATCGAACTGGGTGAACCGGGTTCAGAGGATGCATTGATCGAGACGCTTAATAAATCCGGCACCCTTCAAATGGCTGATGAGTTGTTAAACTGCGGGAATTCAAAGTTGGAACGGGCCGCGCAGGGATGGGCACAAACCAATGGCTATCGGATAATGCATTTACCCACGGGGGAATCATCCGTCAGGTGGGGCAGCAACCAGTAAGAACGCTGCTACCCAGCTCGATGGGAGGGGGGCTACCCGACGGCGCGACCCGCTCGCCGCTACCCGCCTGTTCCGGCTGGCGCTGTAAGCTCGCCAGCGACCAATTCTCGATCTCCCTCGGTAGCACCAGCCGTTGTGTTTCATAAAGGGTAAGTTTTGAACCGTCACCGGGACGCGCGTCAATCGCGGAGTTGACGCGTGTCAAATATCAGGTTCAAAATGGCGGCTTCAATCGTCAGGCCATTCGTCACGCTTCCCGTAACGAAGTTCCCACCACCAGCGGTAGAACTGCTTCCTCTGGTTCCATCTGCGGATGATGAAAGGGGGCGATGCAATCAGCGCCAGAGCGCATTCCACAACGAGCAGACGGGGCGTTGCATGAGAGAAAGCAGATGCTTCAAAGAACGCCCTAGTCGCCTCGGCGGTAGCTGGGTCGGGCATGGGCGGCACCACATAAGGAGGCACCAACAGGTTTGCAATGGCATTGGCGCAAATCACAGAGAAGATGAGGGAGGCATAGCCCAGGAGCCGCTGCCCTCCCCCCGAGACGAACTGCCCCAGTGTGATCATGCCACCGACATACCCGCAAAAGATGCCAAGGAGAACCATGAACGGACGCAGAGGCGGGGCCGAGGTCAAACCAGAAGTCGCGTAAAGCCACATGCACAATAGACACGCCCCCGTCAACCCAGACAAGGCATAAATGATTTCAACGATGATTTCAAAGGCACCTTCTGCGAAGCGCCTGCCCCATTCTGTGCTCATTGAGATGCTCACCCCAGAGCCGCAAGCAAGCTGTTTAGTTGAATCCCGATCCTCTCGACTTCGCCCACGCTGATATCATCGTTGCGCCGGTCTATCTGTTGGCGCGTCGTTCCGAGCCGAAACCCAACCAGGCCGACAGTGCTTGTGAAACGGCAGCTACGATGCGTGCGTGTGCGTGAGACTCAGGTCCTGCTGACTTCAAGAAGGACAAGCACGCCAGCGACATGAAGCCAGATACGCAAGTGCCTGCAAGGATAATATAGTGTCTATCCGTCAGTCTACGGCAACTTAGGGCGCTTAGAATGCCCCCGCAGCAAAAGCCAGTAATGACCGAACAGAGAATCAGACCCACATACGCTAGGAACACCATGGAGAAAACTCCATCACATTTTCCCGAGGGCGCGCCGATTTCATGACTGTCTGAGCTTCTCCCCAAAGTTTCTCAAATCCCGATCCGCTCGACTTCGCCCACGCTCACGTCATCATTGCGCCGGTCGTAAAGCCCGGTGGTTTTCGCGTTCGAGTGCCCGGCCATCCGTTGCGCGACCTCAATCCGCCCGCCGTTCGTCAGATAGTCCGTGATCCCCGTGGCGCGGAAAGTGTGGCAGCCGATCGGGGTTTCAATTCCCGCATCGGCAGCACGGCGGCGCACCATGCACCAGACATCCTTGCGCGTCATGGGCGACGCGGCGAGCTTTTTGGTTTTGCCGATGGCAGAGCGGAACAGCGGCCCCTTGCGATCACCGGCGATCCCTGCCGCTTCGATATAGGCGTCAAGATACGCTTCCAGCTTGTGGTGACAGGGCATTTCGCTTAGCTTGCCGTTTTTTTCGCGCAGGCGGAGCCACCAACGTTTTTTCTGCGCGAAGTAATCTTCCACGGCCAAGTGTACCACCGCACTTACTCGCGCAATGGAGTAAGTCATCACGGCGATGATGGCCCGGTCGCGCAATCCCACCACGGTTGAAACGTCCATGCCGGCGAGCAGTGCGCTTGCTTCCTCTGAGGAGAGCACCGGCGTTGACCCTTTGCTCATCGAATGGCGCGGCCCCCGGACGGAGTGCGCGGGATTCGATGGCACGACCTGCCCGGTCACGAGCCAGTCAAACAGCATGCGGATACACGCTAGATGTTGTTTGACGCTCGGAGCCGCAAGCTCGCCCTGTAATTGCTCAATATAGCCCGCCACGTGCACCGGCTGCACTTCGGCAAGGTTCTTCATGCCCTGCCCCTCGCACCAGCGCAGGAAGGCCCCGGCAGCGCGGCTATAAGCGGCCCGCGTGTTCGCGTTGCGGATGTTGACGGTGAAGAACTCGACGAAGCGCCAAGCAGCCCGCTCCCCTGCCCCGGCAATCAAGGCGGGGAGCACAGGGGCAGAACTCGGATGGAGGACGGCCAGATGGCTCATGGGAACCCACCCTATCACGGTTTCATATTTAATGCCCCATACGTCCTTTATGTTGTGGAACCATGTCGCCACTTGGTCGTTCTTGTCGCCAAACCGTTGAAGTGCCTCACGCGTTCAAACTCCCGAGATACGGGGTTCTAGGACATCTGGGGCTGTGCCCCTTGGCCCGGCAATATTCGCGAGTTGGAGAACCTCATCAAGCGCGCCGTCATCGTGACCACGGGAACAGCCCTTCGCCCGGTGCTCAGCG
>JBELAJ010000345.1:0-8995 GCA_049508935.1 Terriglobia bacterium
CCGACTCATTGAGGGAAACTACTCGGCGGCGCGATCTTCTCCCACCCTTCTCCATTTAACGAATCCAGAAACGCCAGCAGATCCTGCTTCGTTTCCTCATCCAGATAGAAGGGTGTGAGCCGGTCATCAAGGTGAGGATTGGGCACTCCTCCTTTGGCGTAGAGGTCCAGCACCTCTCCCAGAGTTTTGAAGCGCCCATCGTGCATGTAGGGAGCGCGGCTTGCAAGATCGCGCAATGTGGGTATTTTGAATTTCCCAAAATCCCCGCGCTTCCTGGTGACGTCTTCGCGCCCAGGGTCGGGATTCAGCCGGTCCATTCCGATCCCCAGGTTAGCAAACTTTTCCGTCGTGAGGTCCGGACCGGTGTGGCATTCTGCGCATTCGCCTTTGCGATTGAAGAAATCGAGACCATCCTTCTGCTGCTTGCTGAGCGCAGACTTGTCTCCGGCGAGGTAGCGATCATACGCGGAGTTTCCGGAAACTATGGTGCGCTCGAAGGTGGCGATGGCCTTCGCGACGCGATCGAAGTTGATGGCGCTGTCTCCGAAGGCGGCCACGAAAAGCGGGGCATAGCCCTTAATTCCCTGGAGGGTCTGAACGACCCGTTCAGCCGTCATGCCCATCTCGTCGGGATTCGCCACCGGCACGATGACCTGCGCCTCCAGCGTGGGGGAACGGCCGTCCCAGAACTCTGACCTACCCCACGCACGGTTAATCAGCGTTTGAGCGTGACGCGTTCCCTGCTTCCCATTCACGCCTTTTGAAAATGGGGTGCTTGCCGAAAAAGCGTGCTGCGGCTCGTGGCAGAAGGCGCACGAAACGACGCCGCTTGAGGAGAGCCGGCCATCGAAAAACAATACCTTTCCAAGCTCGGCGCGGGCCGGTGAGTAGGGATTATCTTCCGGCCACGGAACAGGCGGAAGGCCCAAGGGAACCGGCGGCCCGGACGCCGCCGGCTGTTCCTTGCGAAAGGCCAGCAAGCCCGGCAGCAGGCACAACAGAAGCAAGGTTCCAAATCTGGCGCGTCTCCTCATGAGCGAGATCAGTCTATTTCTCCCTGGCCGGACTTCAGAAAGTGAGGCAAGCGCGGTGTGATAAATCGGAATCGCCGTCCGATAATCATCTTGACCAACAAATGATCGGTACTGCGCGTCACCCCCTCGCACACACCCAGGTTGAACTCCCAATTCGGCCCGAAGTCATAATCGATGGTCGGCACGATCTGGTGCTGCTGCAAATAAAAGGGGTCAAAGCCTGTAATAGACCCTAGCGATCCGTAGTATTCAAGCCCCGCACTAAGCTTGCGAGTGATGGAGTGGGCGGCCTTGAAGCCCGGTGAGAATCCGACGCCTTCATGAACGCTGGGCCCATGAAACGAGCGTTCGAGAGCCGGGTTAAACGCAAGGTACCAGGAGTGCCACTGTTTATCGATGATAGGGCGAATCTCCCATGTCCAGGTATCGCCCGAGAAGATGGGGCGCTGGTAGCCAATCTCGGTGGAAATGCTTACGCCTACAGGCCAATTCCATTTGTCTGGAACGCGAATCCGTGGACGAATGTGATCGCCGACCCATTTGTATCCCTGCCGCGGCCCCGCGCTGGTGAAGATGTAGAATCCCGTCTCAAACCACTCATTCCAGCCTTGGGTGATCTCGACCGTTTCGTGCAGTTGATGTTCGTCGGGAAGAACGCCGCCCATGGGCGTTTTGAAACCCTCGAACGTGAAATTGCTGTGCAGTTCCACCATCGTACGGCCAGGAGGAACGGTGTCCGCGCCGTAGACCTGAATCTCGTAGTTGCCCTGCCCGTAGAGCGGCGCGGAGGCGAGCACCAAGAGCAGCGCCATTCGGCAGCATTTCCCCATGGGGAATATTATTCTCTTTTTGGGTGAGTTTGCACAACTGCCCAGCGGCTGTCCCTTGGGCGCTGGGTAGGGGCGCTTCGCGAAGCGCCCTACGCCGGAATCTTCACAACTGCCGACCGGCGCCCGGGCGCGTTTATTCCCCCTACACTCCGGGCCGGGTGTCGAATAGAATGCTTAATGAGCAAGACAGCGAGGTCCATTGGCCGTAAAAGCGCGCAAGCTTCTCACTCCCGGTGATTGGCTGCCGATGGCGTGTTTGGCCATCCTGATGTCAGTGTTCGCGGGGGCCAGAGCGACCGCGGCCGTACAATTGCGCGGCACGGTGGTGGACGAGAACGGCGTGCCGGTAAACGCCGTCCAGGTTACAGTAAAATCCAAGAGCGGAAGCATCCAATACGCTTATTCGGACGACACGGGGCATTTCGAAGTGTCGGTGCCGGCGCCGGGCGAGTACCTCGTCAGCCTGAGCAAGCCCGATTATTTCCGCCTGATTGACCAGGCGGTGCCTTTACAGGAGGAGACGAGCGAAGCCTCCTTCACTCTCAGCCACGAGTTCGAGGTGCACTCCAGCGTCGAGGTTCGATCCTCTGCCAAACAGATCGACCCCTTGGAGTCCGAGCACCAGGAGATTTTCGATGCCCAGGACATCCTGGATCTTCCCACCTACAGCACCCATGACCTGATGGCGTATTTGCCCATGATTGCGGGTGTCACAGAGGACAACTCCGGCGCACTTCACGTGGCGGGGGGGCGCTCCGGGGACGCCGAGTATATGTTGGACGGTTTCGAAATTGGCGATCCAGTGTCGGGTCAGTTAACCAGCAGGCTCGATATCGACAGCGTGCGTGAAGTGAAAGTTGACGACGGCCGCTATGGGGCGCAGTACGCGCACGCCGCCGGCGCCGTGATGGAATTCGGCACCTACGTGGGTGACGACCGCTGGAGATTCGGGACCACGGATTTCTTCCCCGCAGTCAATCTACAGCAAGGCATTCACCTCGGGAACTGGTACCCGCGCTTCAACTTCTCGGGGCCGCTGCACAGCGGCCGAGCCTGGTTCTCCGACGGCATCAGCCTTCAGCACACTTTTTCACTGATTCAGGGGCTACCCCGCAACGGCGACACGCAGGAGCAATGGTCGGGCGACAATCTCGCTCGCGTGCAGATGAACCTGACGCCCACCAACATTCTGCAGGGCAGCTTCCTGTACAACCAGAGTGTAGATACTCATCTCGGCCTCAGTTTGTTTACTCCCCTTTCGACGACCACGGATGACCATGCGCATCGCGAGTTTATCTCCGTCAAGGACCAATTCTTCTTCGGCAGGAACATGTTCGAACTGGGCGCGGCCACGGACAATGCAACGCTGAACAACGAGCCGCTCGGCTCCCAGCCTTACGTCGTGCAGCCCATTACTGCCTCGGGCAATTATTTCCAGCGGCTGCTCCAACGTAACCACCGGGTGCAGGTGATCGGAAACCTGAATCTTTCCTCTCTCCGTTGGCACGGCACCCACGAACTGAAGGCGGGCTTCAATGCCGATGGGTTGGCCTTCTCTCAAGGGGCGGTTCGCGATCCGGTTGAGACGCTCCGCGCCGATAATACTCTGCTGCTCGAAACCACTTTTAGCGGCGCCCCCTATTTTCACCTCGACAACACGCAGGTCGGCTATTTCCTGCAGGACTCATGGAAGGTGCTTCGACCGCTGGTCGTTTCGATTGGCGGCAGGGCGGATTGGGACAAGATCATAGGCAAGACGATCTTCGGTCCGCGCCTGGCTGCCAATTTCCTTCCCTTCTCGGATAACCGGACCAAAATCTCGGCCGGCTGGGGAATATACTACCGGCCCATCAATATGGCCCTGTGGAGTGCAGGGCTCGATCAAGAGCGGATTGACACCCTTTACGACTCGACCGGCACCACGCCCGTCCTGGGGCCGGCCACCACGCGTTTCGTGCTGCCGCCCGGCGGCCTTCAGCAGACGGGCTTCAACACCACCAGCATCGAGTTGGAACAAAAGCTGGGTTCCAATACTTTCGCCGGCGTTGCGCTGCTGCGCCGTGTGGAATCCAATGGCTTCACTTATCAAGACATTCAACCTGCTCCACTGGGAGGAGTGTTTCTGTTCGAGGATGAGCGCAGTGATCGGTATGAGTCCGCCGAGATCTGGGTACGGCGAGTCTTTAGAAACAAGGCCGAAATCTACGGGGACTACACCCGCTCGAACACGCGCAGCAACCAGGCGTTGGATTATTCTCTCTTGGACCCCTATTTTGTTCCGCAAGCGCCGGGCCGGCTGCTATGGGATACCCCCAATCGCCTGATCGCCTGGGGAAAGTCGCCCCTGCCGCTCTGGCAGTTGTTCCTGAGTTGCCGCGCGGAATACCGGACCGGTTATCCTTTCGATGCCGTGAACGAACAACTTCAGTTGGTGGGTGCGCCGGGGCAGTTTCGCTACCCGGGGTATTTTGATCTGGACGTAGGGCTCGAGAAGCGGTTCCATTTCCGCGGCCAGGAGTGGGCCCTCCGCGTCAGCTCCATCAATGCTAGCAACCACGACAATCCCAATGCAGTTAATACCTTTGTCAGCCCTTTCGCTTTTGCGGGAGGACAACGACGAGCTTTTACAGCACGCCTTCGACTGGTGGGACGAAAATAACGTATAATCAAAAGGACCCAATGATTTCTATAATCCTTGCACTCGCTTGCCTTGTCGGAACTGCCCCAGGGGACTCCAAAGAAAAGTCGCCCGCTATCTACCAGATCCCGTTGCCTGAGCGGCCGGATTTCTCGGCCGTGGACTGGCTGGTGGGTGACTGGACCGGAAGAACCACGGACCAGAGAACTCAAGGTGAACTGCACTTGTCAGTGAGCTATCAACTGGACAAGCACGTGATTCTATTCCGAGGCGACACCACTTTGCAGGCGACCAAGACGTCCCCGCCGGCGAAAGAATCATGGCTGGGCGTGCTCACTCCAGACCGGCGCGTCGGCGGGTTTTTGCTGCGCATGTTTTCAAGCACAGGATTCATCACGCGATATCGCTTGACCGTCGACGGGCCGGAAACCCACATCAACCCCGAGGGAGGTGATCAGCCCCCACCGGGTTGGCTTTTCCGAACCGTCATCAAGAGGACCAACCTTCAAGAGTTTGTTGAGACAGTTCAGGTCGCACCCCCCACCAAGAGCTTCTTTGATTACTACACCGCTAAGCTGAATCGCTTGACGACCGAGGAGAAGGCAAAGGCGACACCGGTCCCGCCACATTAGACGACCGTGGTGTAAAATCACAGATCGACGCTGGCTTCGAAGGGGCGACTTCGTTGTCAAAACGCACAAAAATACTTCTTGCCATAGTAGTTTTCCTGATCGTCGCGCTGGTAGTGATCGTGGTGGTCGTTCCCCGGATCTTTGATGTGGACCGCTATCGTCCTCAGGTGGCAGCGCTCATTGAAACGCAATTGGGTAGACGCGCTACGATCGGGCACCTCGCCTTCACTGTTCTTCCACGCCTTTCGATCCGCGCCGATGATTTCACTCTGAAGAACCCCGCGGGATTTCCCCAGGGAGATTTCGTAAAAGCTCACAGGATTTACGCGGTCGTCGACGCCGCAAGCTTTTGGCGCCACCAGGTTGTTATCAAGTCGCTCGATTTGGAAGGGCCCACCATAAGTCTGCTTTCCGGCCGCAAGGGGAAATGGAATTCCGGTGATCCGCCCTCTCCCGCCGAGCCCGCGCCAGACCCGCCCGGGGATAAGCCCTTGTTCACTCTGGGCACTATTTCCAATGTCAGAATCAGTAAAGGGAATCTGAGTATTGCGAACCTGTTGCCGTCGGGTGAGGCAGGCCCAGCTTTCGTCGAAGCGGATGGAGTCACGAGCCAACTGCGCCGCTTCGACCTCAACGTGCTCACTGAAAGCGCCCAGGCTCAGAACCCTCAAAGCTCTCTGGTAACAGAAGGAACGTTCGAGGTGAACGCTCTGCATGTCTCGAACCTGTCCATGACGAAGGTGAAGTCGAATCTCCGCCTCTTCTCCGACCAGGTTCTCCTCGACGGCCTGGAATTCAGATGCTACGACGGCGGCGGCGGCGGGAATCTTGCTTTTGCTTTCGGGTCTCGAAGCACACGCTACCGCACCCAAGCGAACCTGAGTGGCGTGAACGTTGCGAAGTTGTTGGATGCGTTCCCGGATGTCCGCGGGAAGATGACGGGGGTTCTCGAGGGGCACGTGGCGCTCGACGGCGAGGTGAGCCATTCTCCCGACCCCCTGGACAGTATGGGCGGCGCCGGTCATTTGACCGTCCGCGCGGGACGCTTCCCGACCTTGCAATTAAACGCCAATCTGCTTCAACTGTTCCGCGTTGCCAAGATGGGGCCGGCCTCTGGCGATCCTTATTCTTTCTCCTCCATCGCCATGGATTTCACGATCGCTAACAATAAGATTCAGACCACAAAAGGCAATATCGTCGGCAACGGAGTGGAAATTAATGCGACAGGTTCAATTGGGTTCGCGGGCAACGGGAGCCTCGATTATCAAGGTGTGGCACGACTTGCCACCAGCGATAACTCGCTAACCAGCATTCTTGGAGGGCTGACCGGCGCAACTCTTAAGGGAGGCAAGATGATTTTGCCTTTCGAAATAAAAGGTACGTTTAAGAACCCGCAATTCACACTGAAGCCGAGCGGCAGCCAAAATCCAGGGAGGAATCCATGAGTTCCACTCGACCCGTCGCGTTGGTCACCGGAGCATCGGCCGGTATTGGCGCGGCCTATGCCCGTCGGCTTGCCGCCCAAGGCTACGACCTAATCCTGGTGGCGCGGCGCGTGGATCGCCTTAAGGATTTGGCCACGGAACTTGCCAGTCGGCACGGTGTGAACGCCCAGGCATTGCCCGCCGATCTCACCAACGACGCCGACCTGGAGATGGTCGAAGAGCGCATTGCACAGGAAGAACGGCTTGAATTCCTGCTCAACAACGCAGGATTTGGGGGCCGCGGCCGCTTCTACGAGTCTCCACTGGAAGATGTAGACGCCATGCACCGCTTGCACGTCATGGCGACCCTACGGCTCACGCATGCAGCGCTAAGCAAGATGACGGCGCGCGGCAAAGGCACGGTAGTGAACGTGTCGTCGGTTGCTGCTTTCGTCGCACGTCCGGGAACCGTCAGCTACCACGCCACCAAGGCCTGGATGAACGCTTTCACGGAAGGTCTTTACCTGGAACTGAAGCAAGCCCGATCACCTGTTCGCGTGCAGGCCCTCTGCCCTGGTTATACGTTGACGGAGTTTCACCATGTTTTGGGGGTGGACCGAAAAATGGTTGCCGCGAGTCTCTGGACGCCTGTAGACGAAGTTGTGGACGCATCGCTGGAGGGCCTGAAACGTAACCAGCTTTTCGTGGTGCCCGGCTGGAGGTATAAGTTCATCGTAGCCTTGCTCCGTGCCTTGCCACGTCCTCTCCTCCATGCCGGAGTTCGATAGGTAGCAGGGAATCCAGAAGAGCGGACCGGTGTTCCACACCCGGAAGAGCAATTGGCAGAGGACAGCAGACAGTAGAGACGTGGAGGATTCATGATTCGATCATCACTGCGTTATGGGCTGCTTGGGAGCGCCATTCTGTTTCTTGTTCTGATTCAACCCCAATCCACTTCTGATGGCGAGGGTCTTCAGAGTTCACCGTCCAAGGGCCCGGCGGCCCAAGGCGAGAAGCATCCCCTGCAATCCATTCCCTACGAACCCGGCCTCGATCTTAACTCGATGGACCGGACCGTGGACCCTTGTGACGATTTTTACCAATATATCTGCGGCGGCTGGATGAAGAACAACCCCATCCCGCCCGACCAGCCGGGCTGGAATGTCTACGCGAAACTCTCTGACGAAAACCAGCAGTTTCTGTGGGGCATCCTGCTGGAGGCTTCGGACCCTCACCGCACCCGCAACGCCTCCGAGCAGAAAATCGGCGATTACTTTCAGGCGTGCATGGATGAACCAGGCATCGAGAAGCTCGGCGCCGCTCCTCTCGAAACCGGACTCAAAGAGATTGACGCGCTGAAATCGAAGTCCGACCTCGGGAAGTACCTCGGGCACGAACATCTGGACATCCGTGGCAACCACATGCTTTTCGGTTTTGGCTCCAACCAGGACTTCGTCAATGCATCGCAGGTGATCGCCTTTGCCGACGCGGGCGGACTTGGCCTCCCCGACCGTGACTACTACACCAAGACTGATCACAAGTCGCAGGAAATTCGAGGCCAGTACGTGCATCATGTGCAGAGGATGTTCGAAATGATGGGAGACCCTAGGGGCACCGCCACAGGGGAAGCCAGAACGGTGATGGCGATCGAGACGACGCTGGCAGAAAAGTCCCTGACCCAGATGCAAAAGCGTGATCCCTACAACCTCTTTCACAAAATGGATCGCGCGCAATTGAAAGCGCTCGCGCCGCACTTCGATTGGGACAGCTACCTGGCCGCAGCCGGAACGGCCGGCATTCAAGTCTTCAATGTCACCGAACCGGCGTTCTATCGAGAACTGGACCGGCTGATCCAGACCGAAAGCCTGGCCGACTTGAAAACTTATCTGCGCTGGCACCTGGCGCACGAGCAAGCTCCTTATCTGTCTCAGAAATTTCAACAGGAGAATTTCGATTTCTTCAGCCGCACGCTGCGCGGCGTCACCACGATGCAACCGCGATGGAAGCGTTGCGTGCGGTGGGTGGATCGCGACTTGGGAGAGGCCTTGGGGCAGGTGTTCGTAGCCAAGACGTTCGGTCCCGAAGTCAAAGCCCGCACCTTGAAGATGACTCGCGAGATCGAGGCAGCCATGGAGGACGACCTGAAAACGTTAACTTGGATGAGCCCAGCCTCCAAACAGCAGGCTCTCGAGAAACTGCACGCCATCGTCAACAAAATCGGTTATCCCGACAAGTGGCGCGATTATAGTTCGCTCGAGATCGTGCGCGGCGACTTCGCGGGAAATGTGGGCCGCAGCGCCATTTTCGAGTCCAAGCGCGAACTGGCGAAGATCGGCAAACCCGTCGATCGCGGCGAGTGGGGGATGACTCCACCCACCGTAAATGCATATTACGATCCGCAAATGAACGACATCAATTTTCCGGCCGGGGTTCTGCA
>JBELAJ010000346.1:0-8957 GCA_049508935.1 Terriglobia bacterium
TGCTGGCAGAGCCGCCGCAAATCGAGCGATCCGAATTTCTCGTCTTCCCGTAAGGGCAACTCGAAGGCGGCGCACTTCAGGTGATTGAGCAGAATAAAGAGGTTGTCCGGATTGACGTAGCCGTGTTCCGGCGAGCGTCCGAAAAAGTAATCGGGGTTCTGCACCATGAACTGGTCGAGCGGCGCACTCGAGGCCACCAGCACGGCGGCGGAAGTCCCTTCGCGGCGGCCCGCCCGGCCCACGCGTTGCCAGGTGGAAGCGATGGTTCCGGGGTATGCAGCAAGGACAGCCACGTCCAGGCTGCCGATATCGATGCCCAGTTCGAGCGCGTTGGTCGCCACTACGCCGAGCAGGCGGCCGTTGCGCAGATCGCGCTCGATCTCACGGCGCTCTAGCGGCAAATAACCGCCGCGGTAGCCGCGCACCGGTTCCGGTTCGAGTGGGGCGCGCGAGAAGTCTTCCTTCAGGTAGGTTACCAAAATCTCCGTGGCCAGGCGGCTGTTGGCGAATACAATAGTTTGCAAGCCCCGCGCCAGAAAGGTGTGCGCGATGCGGCGGGTGACGTTTAAATACGACTGCCGGATGCCGAGCTGAGGGTTCACCACCGGCGGGTTGTAAAAGGCCAGGTACTTCTCCGCCGCGGGCGCGCCGTTTTCCTCCACCAGGAAAACGTCTTCCTCGAGGATTCGCGTGGCCAATTCGGCCGGATTTCCGATCGTGGCCGAGGTGCAGATGAATTGCGGCCGGCTGCCGTAAAAACTCGCGATGCGCTTCAAACGACGGAGTACGTTGGCCAGGTGGCTGCCGAAAACTCCACGGTAGTAATGAAGCTCGTCGATCACCACATAGCGCAAATTCTCAAACAGCCGCTGCCACTTCGTATGGTGGGGCAGTATCCCGGCGTGCAGCATGTCGGGGTTGCTGATCACCAGGTTCCCGCGCGCCCGGATGGCCTTACGTGCATCCTGGGGCGTGTCTCCGTCGTAGGTAAAGGTGCGGATTTCTTCACCTAGCTTTTCCGTCCAGCGGTTGAGTTCCACCAATTGGTCTTGCGAGAGCGCCTTGGTGGGAAACAGGTACAGCGCCCTTGCATCCGGCTTCTCGACCAATTCGCCCAGGATCGGCAGGTTGTAACAGAGAGTCTTGCCGGAAGCGGTGGGCGTGACCACGACCACGTTTCTGCCCTCGCGGGCCAATTCACAGGCGCGCGCCTGATGCGTGTAAAGGGAAGCAATGCCGCGCGCCTTGAGGGCGTCGATCAGCCGTGCGGGCAGAAACTGCGGAATCGGCGCAGTCTTTGCCTCGCGCGCCGGGAAGTGCTTCAGAACCGTCACGCCGCCACGTGCGGCTGGGCCTTTGAACTTCTCACGAATTTCCCGGAGGGCGCTCGGGATGGGCGCCAGGCCTTCCTCCGCTCCGCCTCTCAGGTTCGCTAGTGCTTGGGTTTCCTCGTTCACGTTGCCTCGTAAAAGCAGGTGTCAGGTTTCAGGTGTCCGGGTTCGAGCACCATCCGTTCCCCCGAAAATCACGTCATTCCCGAGCAAGCGGGAATCCAGCGTGTCCCGCGCTGACCTTGGACCCACGCTCCCCCGCTTTCGCGTAGGACAAGTTTCGCGGGGGTGACGACGTACGTGGTCTTCATCGCCTTGGGTGGGTGAAGGCCCATGACCACTCTGCCCTGGCACCCGGAACTTGGCACCTGAAACCTCCTCCATTCGCCTTTTATTCGCTGAATATAGCACAACTGCAACCTAAAGCTAAAGAACTCATTCCGGGCAGCCGATGAGCTTTTAGGAGGAAATCACGCCTACCGCGACCGCCGTGCTGTTTCCGTGGAGTGACACCTATAGCGTCAAAATCGGCACTGTTGATTCGCAGTATAAAGTGTTGGTTGACCTGATCAACGAACTACACCAGGCCATGATGGCAAGGAGGGGCAAGGAGAGGTTGGGTGGAGTGCTTTCCAGCCTGATCATATACACCAAGAGCCACTTTGCGGCGGAAGAAGGTTTGCTTCGAGCGAACCAGTATCCGGATTTCGTCAATCATAAGGGTGAGCACGAGCGATTCACACAGACGATTGTGGAGTTCCAGGGAAGGTTTCAAAGCAATGAAGTGGCGATGACGATTGATGTGATGGATTTCTTGAAGGACTGGCTCCTCAAGCACATTATGGGCGTCGACAAGCGATACGTTCCGCACCTTACCGCCAGGGGCGTGCACTAGCAGTTGCGGAAAAACTCGTTCCCATGTCATTCCGAGCGCAGCGAGGAATCTCGCTCTGGTTTGTTTTCGAGGCACTGCGAGATTCTTCGCTTCGCTCAGAATGACAGCGTGCAAAAGTCTTTCCGCGGCCTGCCAGTGCCTGACCTACGGCAGGCGGGACTGAAAAGCTCGACTCAAACGCCGCCTGCGACTCCCCCAACGACTTCACCCGTGACGCCGCCCACAACTCCGCCCCTGACGCCGCCCGGAACGCCTCGGACCGTGCCATCCAACACACCTCGAGCAACCCCACCGGTAGTGCCGCCCACGATGCCGCCCCGGGGCCCAGGCCCGCTAATCCTGTGGTGATCATCGGATTCCCGCACAAGCTTCCACCAACTGGCCACGGGCGTACCGGGAGGGGGAGCAGGCACAAGGATGCACTTTAATTCAGCGGCATTCCCGCCCACCAGTTTCATCTGGAACAGGACATCTGAGCCGCCGTCCGGGGTCTTGCCTGAGAAGGAGAGCAAGCCGCCCTCCAACTTCCCATTCGAAATCGGCACGGCATCGTGCGGATCTGCCTCCCCTTTTACCCGCGCCACCTGGCCACTATCGTTAATGCCGAAAGCGCCTACGGACACCGCGCCACTCAGCGAGCCGTCCGCTTCTTTCAGGGTTAGCAGGATGTAAGTCTTCCCGTTGAACTGGCCGCGCCAGGTGCCAAGGAATGCGCGACGGTCTTGCTCGCCCCCGCCGTTTGCGACTTGGCTCTTCGCTTGCTCACGGGTGAGAATCAGCGGCTTGGGCGCGACGCTGCCGGGCGTTACCGGCACGTCCACAATGGAAAGCTCCGCCTTGGCATTTTCCACGAGCTTCAACTCGAGTTCGAGGGTGTCTCCTGTATCTAGATCTTTGACTTTGATATGCAGGACGCCATTGTAGAGCCTGGCTGCAACGACTTCCGAGCCAGGGCCGCTCCCCGGTTCCGCCTCGGACAGGTTCCCCCTCGCATCGAAGTTGAGATTGAAGGAGCTCAATGTGCCGGTAACCTGCTCTGCGTCTCTTCGGATGATCAGAGTGAGGAACTGCTTACCCTGAAACTCAGCGCGCCAGGTTCCGAGAAATGCCCTAGGGTCTTCGTCGCGTCGCACGAACACAGCTTTGGCCTGGCCGTCCAGGTTGCGAACGGGGTCATGAGCGGAAATCTCGATGGTTTGCGTGTTCCCGTCGCTCGATAAGCTCCTGACCCATCGGCCGGTCACGGCTACCTGACCGTTCCGTTCGAGCGTCCACTCGGTAACAAGGCCCTTGCCTTCCCAGCGAGTCTTGGAGCGAATCTGGCCGGGGCCGAAAGGCTGAACGGTTTCCTTGTTGTCCGTCGTCGTCGAGAACTCGGGCGCCATGAGGGCAAAGAGCGAAATCGCGATCGGCTTGTTGGTGTTCCAGTCTTTCGAGGTGGTAGTCACCTTAAATTCCGACCCGTGCTGGTCGATGACCTCGACCAGGTTATCCGGGAAGGGAGAGGGCAGATCGCTCTGAGCCTTATCCAGCTCCCACCGCCCCGAGAAATCAGTCTGAGGCTCGGGTGTGACCAAGGCATTCGCGGTTCCGATCGCCGTGAGCGAGAACATGCCGGCCGCCGATGCGGCCAGCGCCAATGCGAGTGTGGCCCCGCCCATGAGTAATCTGGCGCGACGGGGGCTCACCCTAGACCGATTATCCAAGAGTCTCATAATCCTCTCCTCCAGAATGTTGGCGTCGAAAACGCCCAGGGTGTAGCGTGGACTTAAAGCCGAGGTGAGCGGCGCAATAGACTGCGCCAGGTTGACTAAAGAGCGGGCGTAGTCCGGCGCGCTCAGCAGCAACCCCGCCGCGGCTTCGTCGCAGGCGAGTTCGCGTGTCTCCTCGATGCGTCGCTTGAGCAGCCAGGCCGCGGGGTGAAAGATAAGCGGCAGCAGGGCGAATTCACAGAGCAGGTTCACCAGGTAGTCCCGCCGGCGGATGTGAGCCATCTCGTGACACAACGCGGTGGTTAATTCTTCCGAATGGCCGGATTGAAGGAGCGTCTCCGGCAGCACGATGACCGGCCTGAAAAACCCCACCGTCGCCGGACCTGCTACTTTAAGTGAACTGCCTACGGCAAGAGATTGCAGACTCAACGCCTTCTGGCAGCGCGTAACCAACCCGGCCAGGCCCGCCGGAATTTGGCGCGCTCGAGCCTCGCCGCAGAGCCGTCGAGCGCTTGCCCAGGCGCACGAGAGGCGAATGAGCTGGCCGAGTAGAACCAGCAGATAGATGCTCAAGGCCGCGTAAGTGAAAAGGGGCGGCACCCGAATCGGCCGGCTGTGACGGCGAAGCGGCTCGAGGAGCAGCAAGCGGCTCACGCCTCGCGCGCTCGTTCCCTCCAATGCTTCATCGCGGGGAATCTGAGCCGCCGCCTGAAACCCGCCCGCTGGGTCAGGCTGATGCTGCGGGGCCGCGGAGTTGCGCGGCTGCGCCTTTCCAACAACGGCCGACTGGCAGGCGAGCCTCCATGACTCCGGCAAGGTTGTCAGAGGCACCAGAAGGGCGAGACCTAGACCCATCACCCACAGGGCATGCCGATACCGCGCCGCGGCATTCCGCACGAGGTGCGCCGCGATCGCCGTCAGGGCCGTCACAAAGCTCACCTGCCAGACGGCATTCAGCAGGAAAGTGAACACCAATCGGCTAAGTGCTTCCATGTTTCTCCTTCGCCGCGCTGTTTGCCTGCTCGACCAGGCGTTTCAGCTTGGCTAGTTTCTCGGGTTTCAGGTCGCGGCTGGCCACAAGACTCATCACCAGGCTTTCTGCGGAGCCGCCGAAGAAGCGAGTCATGACGTCGCGCAGGGTGGTTCGCGCGGCCATCTCGCGGCTGACCAGGGGAGAGTATTCGTAAGCCCGGCCTTTTAGCGTGCGCGCCACCTTGTTCTTCCGGTGCAGCACATTGAGCATGGTTTGAACGGTCGTGTAGGCGAGCCTGGGCTCGCCAGGCAGTTTTTCCTGCACGACCTGCACGGTGGCGGGCCCGGCCTCCCAGAGCACTTTCATGATTTCGAGTTCCAGCGGGGTAAGCGGGCGGGAGCGGGAATTTGATTCCATAAGCAGTCTCCTAAACTCTTAGGAGATTACACGACAAAAAATCCCCTTTGTCAACTAAAATTTTAGGACTTCCCGCCGCTCGCTCGGGTTGGCGGGTAAGCTGCTAATTTGCCTCGTAGTGCCGGCCTTTAGGCTAGCATCTGCTGACCTGAAGGTCGGCGCCACCCTCGAATTAAGGCAATCTCGGCTGGCGCTGCCGGGTGAGTGTAGTAGAATCGTGGCGCACATCAATATCGTTCTTCATTACGAATGGACGCGCCCTAGTGCGGGTAGCTCAAATCTTGATGTGTCTGGCTCGAAAGTGCTCTCAAGGAGGTTACAGATGAGCAAAGTACTCATAATCACGGCGCTCGTACTTTGCACGGCGCCCTTTGCCGGCGCCAGAAGCATCGCCGGTGACTGGCATGGAACGCTCAAGGTTGGGGAAGCGGAGTTGCGTCTTGTCCTGCACATTACCCAGAGTGGGGACGGTGGCCTGAAAGCCACGTTGGACAGCATCGATCAGAACGCCAGCGGCATCCCCGTGACCACCATTGCCTTCAAAGACTCAAAACTTAGTCTTGACGTGGAGGCTGTCCACGGCACGTATGAAGGCACGGTCAATGCCGAAACGACAGAGATTACGGGAACCTGGACGCAGGGACAATCGCTTCCTCTCGAGTTCAAACGCGGCGCCTTTCCCGCACAGGCCGTGCACAAACCCGCCAAGCCCTCGGATATCGACGGCGCCTGGGCGGGCACCCTTGATGTGGGCGGGACCAAACTCCGTGCGGTTTTCCACATCACCAACACAGTCGACGGCCTCTCGGCAACCATGGATAGCCCTGACCAGGGCGCTTACGGACTTCCGGCGACGTCCGTGACGAGAACGGGGTCATCGCTCAAGGTGGAAATGAAGCAGGCCGGCGGCGTCTTCGCGGGCAAAATCAGCTCCGACCTCGCCAGCATCGACGGCACCTGGACCCAGCGCGGCGGCAGCTTACCGTTGACGCTGAAGCGGGAAAAATGACGGCGCGTGTCGGTGCAGACGCTAACGCCGGCGGCGATACGCACACACCGCGAAGTGTCATTCCGCGCTTCGCTCTCGAAAATCACGTCATTCCCGCGAAAGCGGGAATCGATTCTGTTCCGGACCAACAATGGGCCTCCGCTTTCGCGGGGATGACGAAGTTCATGTGCTCGCAACGCGCGGGCCCTGCTAACCAATTTCTCCACTCGGCGTCAATAGAGACAACACAAGTGTATGGCGCCTGACCGCCAGGCGCTGGCTATGAGGTGTCGATTTTGCGGAACCCGCGGCGCCGCGCTGCCGTAATCATTAGCGATATGCGGCAATGACCCGGGCTGGCGCAGAGCAAAGCTCTGCGTTTTGGCGGACTCCCCGTCACCGACAACCGCAGAGCTTCGCTCTGCGCCAGCCGGGGAAGGGGTGGAACCAGGAGGTCCTAAATGCAAAAGCTGCTCGGCAATCTTCGCTACGCGCTGCGTCAGTTCCGGCAGTCGCCCGTATTCACTATCGCGGCTGTACTCACCTTGGCGCTGGGGATTGGCGGAACCACGGCGATCTTTACGCTGGTTCACGCGGTGATGCTGCGGTCGCTGCCGGTGAAAGATCCTGGCAGCCTCTATCGTATCGGCGAGGGCGACGATTGCTGTGTGGAGGGCGGGCCGCAGGACCGTTGGGGATTCTACTCGTACGCGCTGTTTGAACGGTTGAAGGCGAACACGCCGGAATTCGAGGACGTGGCCGCCTTTCAGGCCGGTAACTGGCTGCTCAGCGTGCGGCGTCAAGGCGAAACGGCGGGCCGGCCGGTGCGCGGGGAATACGTCACGGGAAACTACTTCTCCATGCTGGGCGTGCGGGCTTTCGGCGGCCGGCTTTTTGGTCCTGACGACGACCGCGCCGGCGCTTCTCCCGTAGCAGTGCTAAGCTATCGGATCTGGCAGGCCACCTATGGCGGCGATCCCAAGGTGGTGGGTTCGACGTTCGTGGTAGAAGATCACGCGTTTACGGTGATCGGAATCTCTCCTCCGGGATTCTTCGGCGAAACGCTGCGCAGCGATCCGCCCGATCTGTGGCTGCCCTTGCAGCAGGAACCTATGGTGGACGGTGCAGGCTCGCTCCTGCGCCAGTCCATATCGGCGTGGCTGCGCGTCATTGGACGCCTGCGGCCAAGCGCATCGATCGCCGGAATGGGACCGCGCCTCACCGGCGTGCTCCGGCAATGGCTGCAACATGACTCAGGTTATCCTTCGAACTGGATGCCGGAAGTCATCCGGGATCTTCCCAAGCAAGTGATCAACGTTATTCCCGCCGGCGCGGGGGTGGCGGAGATGAAGGAAGAGTACGGGCGAAGTCTTCAGATCCTGCTCTCGGTGTGCGGACTGGTGCTGCTGATTGCCAGCGCTAATGTGGCGAACCTGCTGCTGGCGCGCGCCGTCTCGCGTCGTGGACAGACGGCGGTGCGACTGGCCCTGGGCGCCAGCGCCCGGCAGATTGTTGTGCAGGCACTCACGGAAAGCGTGCTGCTGGCGATTGGCGGCGGCCTGGTGGGACTGCTTGTGGCCATGGGCGGCGCACGCCTGCTGCTCACGCTTGCTTTCCACGGCGCGCACTTCCTGCCCATCAGCCCCATGCCGTCGCTCATGGTCCTGGGGTTCGCTTTCGTGTTGGCGCTGGTAACCGGAGTTGTGTTCGGCGCGGTTCCCGCCTGGTTTGCCACACGCACCGATCCCGCCGAAGCGCTGCACGGAGCGAGCCGCAGAACCAGCGATCGTTCGTCTTTCACCCGGCAAGGGCTGCTGATCGTACAAGCCACGCTGTCGGTGGTGCTGGTGGCCGGCTCGATGCTGCTGGCGCGAAGCCTGAACAAGCTCGAAAACCAGAATTTCGGGTACCAGGTTCACGGGCGCGTAGAGGTGGAGTTGCGCTATCCGCCGGCCACTTACACCCAGCCTCAGTTGGCCGCGCTTTACCGCGAACTCGAGACGCGTCTCAACCGTTTGCCCGGAGTGCAGGGAAGCGGCTTGGCGATGTACAACCCGCTCACTGATAACTGGGGGGAGTTGATTTACGTGGAGGGTCATCCGGCTCCCAAAATGGATGGGGAGTCCGGATCCTCATGGGACCGCGTGAGCGCCAACTATCTTCAGAATTGGGGCATAGCGGTTTTGCGAGGTCGCGGGTTCAGCGCCGCTGACAACGAGACTTCAGAGCTCGTGGCGGTCGTGAATCAAGCCTTCGTGAAGCGCTTCTTCAAGGCCGGCGAAAACCCGGTCGACCAGCATTTCGGCCTGGATATGCCCGAAAACGCCGGCATCTTCCGCATCGTCGGGGTGGTTGGTGACGCGAAGTTTGCCAGTTGGGGGCTGAACAGTCCGGCGCGGCCCATGTTCTACGTGCCGCTTGCTCAGTATGTCAACTACAAACAAGATATCTTGAAGACCATCGAGCTGCGCTCGCATTTTATAGGCGGCATCATGCTGGTGACCGAGACGCCGGCTGGTGCGCTCGAGCCGGTGCTGCGCAGGACACTCGCGGAACTGGATCCGAATCTCACCATCGTCAGCGTCAGGACAATGGAGGAGCAGATTGCCCGCTCCTTCGATCAGGAGCGCGCCGTGGCGAG
>JBELAJ010000347.1:0-8940 GCA_049508935.1 Terriglobia bacterium
GAAACGAAGTCGATCCCGAGGGACTTGAAGGTTTCCAGGGCGCGGAGCAGGTGAGACACCGACCGGGCGAAGCGATCGAACTTCCAAACAACGACGGCGTCGAAACGCCTGCGGTGTGCATCAGCCATCAGGCGATTCAGTTCGGCGCGGTCTTCTTTACTACCGGAAATCCCGACATCCACGTATTCCTCGGCGACCGACCAGCCCCGGCGCTCGCAGAATTCGCTAAGTTCCCGCAATTGCATTTCCGGGGACTGGCCGTTATTTGAGGTTGAGACCCTGGCGTAAATGGCGGCCGCGAGATTCCTTTTCTGACTTTGGAAGACGATACGTTTTGCGGTAGGATTTGATTAGCCATGTTCAAGCCCTCCTGTGGCTTGGGTGTGGTTAGGCAACCGTTGAAGGTGCGAACTTCAGCGGTTGCCGCTTTTCTTTTTTCGACCTCTACCCTTGCGATAGATGGCCTGTTTGACCGTCAGCAATGCAGCAACGTCCTTCGCCGACCATAGTCGATATCCCACTGCACCAATCAAAACCGGCTTTGGTGGCTTCACCTTGCCTGCCGCAATCCACTTTTGCAAGGTGACGTGGTGGATTCCGCCCCGTCTGGCCGCCTCAGCCGTTGTCAGTTTGCTGCCGATCATCGGCTGTATGTATAGCGTATTTCAAGTAGATTGTCATGAACTTATTTTTGTACTGGGCATTCGTCAATACTTTCATGTGAATCACGGCACGGGAAAATGAGTCCTTCGATCAGGCAATGTTTGCATAACTACAAACAGTGGTGAAGGCTATTGTGCAATCTTGAAACGTCAAGGGTACGGGGTGTATCATCAATGGGGCAAGAAATGTCTGCCCGAGTTTGTGCGAGTTCTATTGGAGGCGTGGCTTTAGCACGGTCCCCAACGTTGAGAGGACCGTGCACCTAATGAAATCCGTGGGTGGCAAGCGGCTATTCTTGAAACCGCCCAATACCAATTGACTGAATCCCTCGAAGCCTTCCGCCAAGAATCCTTCGCGGGATTCAACCTCACACCCTCGACAGAATCGAGGGTAAGGTGGTGGTGTGTGAAAGTCAAGGTCATGAGTATTCGTTGGTCGAGCATTTGGCTCGTTCTATTTACTTCGGAGACGATTGGGCTCAACTGAAGATGGTAATGTTATCTGCGTATTTTGACCGCAGTGAATATACCGAGGATCATGCCACGCTTGTGGTCGCAGGATATATATCGGAAGTGGAGGCATGGAAGTCATTCGATTCTGAATGGAAGCATTTTCTTGCTCTCCCAGAGTATAGCGTGCCGTACTTCCACATGAAAGAATTCACAGTCAGCAGAGGCGTTTTCTCTAATGGCTGGAAGGGACAACACCGCAAGCGCAGGGAATTCCTAGAAGGTCTGATTAGGATCGTTCAACGTCATACGTTCGCCAGCTTTGCTACTGGGGTACGGCTTGATGAGTTTAATGCAGTGCTTCAGGAGTTCCCTGATATTCATCCGCAGTGCCCTATCCGCAGTCCATTCGCCTATTGCGGTTGGCTCTGTGTGCGGAAGGCAGAAGATCACGCATTGCGAGAACGATTTAGTAATCCTAGGGTTCAGTCCTATTTTGAGAAAGGAGATAAAGACCGACACTTCCTAGAGGATATACTGGACCATTTCAAGCATCCAACGCCCCAATTCAAACCAAAAATCCCTGAATACCCAGAGCAGGAAGCGGACTGCTTACGTCCTCTTCAATGCGCAGATTTTGCGGCGTGGGAGGTTGTAAAATACAGCCGAAGTGTCGATGCAAACCCTAACATGGATTGGGATGACGTGCGCGAATCCTTCAAACAGCTGAACAAATACCCGCCTGCATACTGGGGACTTGTGGAGCCCGATGCTATTAGGGACCATGTGCAGAGTATGCTGACTTATCAATGCGCTTAGTTTTTAGGAGGATAGTGGAAAGGTATTGTCGCAGGTGTTATTCGCAATGCGGTCTGGGACGCACTGAAGTACTTCTTAGAACCTGCTCCTGAGGCGTTACTCGTGAGCTTTCCTCCGCTTATGGCAGCGCTCAGAAGGAACGAGCCATGAAGTATCTCGCCCGCTGCATAAGGGCTTGAATTCCCAGGACGTTCAATGACTGTTCTCATCGCTGGCATAAATCACACCGACCCCACGATGCGCCAAGAACTGGTTAAATGGCTTACGGAGTGCTCTGCTGGTTTTGCAAAGCCAGATTTCATTGCTGTCGAATGGGATCGGGAGATTTATTGGAGAGTGAATGTGCAAAGGGCAAGGTTTCGCCGCCTACTCAAAGAGCAGTGGGTCGATGCCTCTGAGGGTCTCTTGAATACGCTGACACTGTCCCTCGGCTACGAAGGTGATAGCCACCTGGAGGTTTTTCCAGCCGACACGGTTGAAACGCTTTGGTTAGACGAAGGACGCCAATATCGAGAAGGAGATATAGCTCGGTTCGCCGAACATCGGCTCGCTCTGTACCGGTGGTATTTGCCTGATTGGCCTCAAGGAGCCACCGATTTAGATATCCTCTCGCGCATAAGTCAGGGAGCCGCAAACGATGTGGGTCCGCTGCCAGAGGCTGGAGACGAACGCGATGCCAAGTTCGCCCGTCGAATTGCACAAAGAATCGCGCAGGGTGTAGCCCATAATTGGGCGATAGCTGTCGTAGGCAAGAACCACGCTCTTGAAATCCAGGGCTCCATGCTGCGCCTTCTAGAATGTGGAGAGTGCAACTGCAAAGTCGAGATGTTTCGAGGGCGTGCTTCGCAAGAGGTCTGATCGGGCGATCTGTACAAAGCTGGAACCGCGCTCATATTGCGCAGTAGTTCTAACGTGCGCACAGGCTTGGCGAGCGTTCGCTGTGCAGCCTTTGATCGTCCGGGATCTGCCGTCTCATTTGGCGGGCTCTGCGACTAGCAGCTCTGTAGAATGCCCGCCAGTGGCCCGCATTTGCCCCAGGATGCGGCGGGAAGCGTGAGGCAAGGGGAAAAGGGGTGTGCCCTCGTCGGGGTCCACTGCCCATTCTCTGTGACGTGGTTTGTGACGTAACCCCCCTCGGAATCGCCCTATTATGCCCCTGGGTGCTGGTGTCGGCAGATGTGGCGCTAGAATGCTCTAGGTGCCTTCGGACCCGCATGAACAAAGGCTCAAACCGCCATCCCTGCTGGTTGCTGCAATATGGTACATTCGTTGTTCTGTGAACTTGGGCGCAAGAGGTCCGCGGTTCGAATCCGCGCGCCCCGACCATGCCATTCCGACCGTCGCATTTCAACCCTTCGCTGGTATAAACTCGCGAATGGCTCTCTTGGGGGGTCTATCGACGAACAGGCAAAGTCCGCAAGGAGGAATGCTTTAAGTGCAGCAGTTTCCACGAGGGAAGGCGTCCGGCTCTCTTCGATTTGCGGCATGCGGAGCGGCAACCCTCGAGGCTTCCGTCGTCTTCGGAAGAAGCCTCGGCAAAATTTCCTCACTCAAATTTGGCCTCGATCTGCTCCCAAACCCGCCCCAAGCGTGCCGCCAACGTCTCCTTCTCAGGCTGGCTCTCGACCCAAAACCGGCTCTGACTCCAGCATGCGCGGAGTTTGTCCCAGTAGTGAGCCGTTGTTTCAGCAACGGTCCCCGTGCGCCCAGAAGGGGCGTATTGACTGTCAACCTTAAATTCGGGTGCAGGGTCGGCGGGCAGTTGGCTACCGAATGGGTATCGCATCTGCAAACTGGAAGCCGCTGCCTGCCAATAGGCCTGCGCCGTCTCCTCCTCTTTGGCTCGACGCTTGGCGCTCCAATATGGACTTTGATCGGCGAAATCCGACGGGGCCTGGGCCTGCAGGTGCATTTGGACGGGTGGGGAAGTCGAGAAAATTTCGCCCCACGGGGCAACGGTTACTATCAGAAATAGCCCTGCCGCCATCGTCAGCATGGCCACCACCCCTCGTCGGTTTGAAGGAGTTCCGTGATCGCCGAAAGTGGAGGGCTGCTCTGCCGAGTCTCGCGCGAAGAAGTCTCCAGGCTCGTTTGGTAAGGTCTCGTATTGGCGCCGAAAGCGTCTTTGCCCCGCCTCGAAATCCGCGACGGCGCTCGATGCAGTGTGGGTCAGCAACGGTTTTCTTGTTTCGACCAGGCCGGCCAGTTGGCGCTTGCTCTCCGCTAATGCTCGTTCCGAATTGCCCACTTCTTCCTGCAATTTCCACCGTGCCGCTTCAAGAGTCGCTGCAGCGTTAGCCGCAACCTGGTTGAGCGAAGCCAGTTTTGCTTCGGCCAGGCTGGCGATCTCTCGCTTACTCTGCTCGAGGGTCCGGCCCGAAGTGCTGACTTCTTCTCGCAGTTTCGTCACCGCTGCCTCGAGGCTCGCGAGGGTGTTTGCCGCAGTCTGGTTGAGCAAAGCCAGTTTTGCTTCGGCCAGACTGTCGATTTCTCGCTTATTCTCGTCGAATGTTGGCCCCGAAGTGCTGAATTCTTCTCGCAGTTTTGCCGCCGCTGCCTCGAGGTTCGCCATGGCATTAGCGGCGGCCCGGTTGACCGACGCCAGTCTGGCTTCGGTCAGGCTGGCCAGTTCGCGCTTGCTCTCCGCTAAAGCTTGCCCCGAATCGCTGGCTTCTTCCCGCAGTTTCGCCATCGCCGCCTCAAGGCCCGCGACAGCGCTAGCCGCAGGCTGGTTGAGCGACGCCGGTCCGGCTTCGGTCAGGCTGGCCAGTGGTTGCCGGTTCTCCGCCAATGCCCGCGCCGAATTGCTGACTTCTTCCCGCAGTTTCGCCGCCGCTGACTCGAGGCCCGCTGTGGCGTTGGCTGTGACCTGGTCGAGTGACGCTATTTGTGCCTCGGCCACGCTGGCCAGTTGCTGCTTGCTCTCCGCTAATGCCCGCCGCGAATCCCTGACTTCTTCCCGTAGGTTCGCCGCCGCTGCCTCAAGTCCCGCCGTGGCGTTAGCTGTAACCTGGTTGAGTGCCGCCAGTTTTGCTTCGGCCAGGCTGGCCAGGTGCTGCTTGCTCTCCTCGAAAGCGCGCCCGGAATTGGTCGCTTCTTCCCGCAGCTTCTCCAGCGCTGTCTCGGCCTGCTTCTCAAATTCCTTGGACCATCGCTCTCTCAAGTCGGGCGCGGTCTTTTCCGAATCCTCCGCCAGACTCACGTCATTTCCCTGCGGAGCCGCCGGGCCCCCGTCGGGCCGCGCCTGGAAGTCCTGAACCAGCGTCCGCGCACGCTCCTCCAGAGAGTCCAAGGCCATCGACACGCGCGACAGCCTGTCCTCAATGTTAGAGGCGCGCAACTCGCGAATGTCAGAGACTCGAGGCAGAGTTCCCTCCTCCGCCAACGGGATGTCCTCCTCCGTCCATTCCGGCATCCCCGGATGCCCGTCGTTAAGGGCCGCATAAAACCTGAGCCAGTAGGAGACGCCGGCGTGTTGGGCGAGCAGGACAGCCTCTTTGTAATAGCCAGGACTGCCGTCGCTGCGGGGGCTGTTGATCACGGTACCCAGGGCGGCGCCGACAGACAATCGGCCATTGAAAAGCCTGAAGGCCAGCGCCCTCGAGGGACTCGAACCCATACTCTGCAGGTCAAGCGGGAAGCCATCCTGAGCTCGGATGGATTGCGCAGGACTCTCGATCACCCAGACCCTGACTGTGATCAGTCCGTCCTCCAGGTATTTTTCGTGGACGAATCCATAGAATCCAAAGTGGTTCCCGAGCGGCCGCCAGCCGTCAGCCAGATTCGCCGTGACAATAATCGACGCCTTCCCTGAAACGTCCTCGAACCTTACCTCAAGTGGGATCATTAGAAACCTCCCGCTTCGAGGGCGAGCGCTTACCCTCTCGACGAACGAACTACACCATTCTTCAAGCTTAGACGTTATTATAGCACCGCTTGAATCAGGAAAGCTGAATTACAGCACTGCGCGAGTAGCAGCTGCTCTGAAAAATGTAGCGCGGGCGTCTCGCCCGCGGGGGCGCGGGCATCCTGCCCGCGCGCGGGAGCGGGACGCTCCCGCCACAGGGGGCGGGACGCCCGCGCTACATCCGTCCACCATCGGGCGATTTTCATGGTTTCTGTGTGCCCGTCCGCTGAGGAGCACGAACGACTCCAGTCTTTGTTCGAGCGCACGACCGGTGTATACTCAAAACCCGGAGACATTCTGGAGGTGTCATGCCTGACGCCCTCATCGTTCACCGTCTGCACTTCGCTTTTACAGTCACCTTCCACTACCTCTTCCCGCAACTCACCATGGGGCTGGCGCTGCTGATCGTGATCTTGAAAACCCTGGCGCTGCGGACCGGCGAAGAACACTACAATCGTGCTGCGCGCTTCTGGATGAGGATCTTCGGCATCAACTTTGCCGTGGGAGTGGTGACCGGCATCCCCATGGAATTCCAGTTTGGCACCAATTGGGCGCAGTTTTCCAGAGCGGCCGGCGGCGTGATTGGGCAGACGCTGGCGATGGAGGGCGTCTTTTCATTTTTCCTCGAGTCGAGTTTTCTGGGGCTGTTTCTATTCGGCGAAAAGCGCCTGGGTCCCAAGGGTCACTGGTTTGCCGCCCTTATGGTGTTCGTGGGGTCGTGGCTCTCGGGGTACCTGATTGTCGCCACCGACGCCTGGATGCAACGCCCAGTCGCTTACACGCTGGGGACCAACGGCGAAATCAAGCTGACCAGCTTTTGGGGTCTGCTGCTGAACCGCTGGGCTCTGTGGCAGTACGCGCACAACATGAGCGGCGCGGTGATTACCGCGGCCTTTGTGATGGCCTCGCTTGGCGCATTCTACTTGCTTGTCGGAAGACAGCAAAGCTATGGACAGACTTTTGTCCGCGTTGGAGTAATCGCCGGCCTCATCGCCACCGTCTTCCAACTGTTCCCAACCGGCGACAGCCAAGGCCGCCTGGTGGCCCACAACCAACCGGTCACGTTGGCTGCCATGGAGGGCTTGTTCCACACCCAAAAAGGCGCGGCCGTCGCGCTGGTCGGACAGCCCGACGTGGTGAACGGGCGTCTCGATAATCCCCTTCTGATCCCACGCACTCTGAGCTTCCTGACCTACCGGCGCTGGATGTCGGAAGTGAAAGGGCTGGACGCATTCCCGCAGTCTGACTGGCCGGATAACATTCCGCTTGTCTATTACTCCTATCACGTCATGGTAGGACTGGGCACACTCTTTATTGCCATCATGGTGATCTGCGCTTGGAAGTTGTGGAAAGGGACGCTGTATTCCTCACGAGGGATGCTGTGGGTCCTCATGCTCTCGCTTCCCTTCCCTTACATCGCCAATACTGCGGGATGGATGACTGCCGAGGTGGGACGCCAACCATGGGTGATCTATGGCTTGATGCGCACCGAGACGGGGGTGTCGCCGCAAGTATCGTCGGGAAACGCTTGGTTCACCCTGCTTGGATTCATGGGAATGTACACGGTCTTGGGTTTATTGTTTTTGTTCCTGGTCTATCGGGTGATTGAAGAGGGACCCGAGCCTCTGCCACTTTTCGTTACGCCGAAGGTTTAGCAGGATGGTGAAAAACCGTTGTGTCCTGTCATTCCGAGCGCAGCGAGGAATCTTGCTCTGATCCTTGTCCTAAGCATACCAGAGCGAGATTCCTCGCTGCGCTCGGAATGACAAGCGCAAGGCATCGGCGCTCGCTGGGTCGCCTAAGGAGTTGTCGGCATGGAAACGGCTTGGTTCTGTCTGGTGGCAATCATGATTGCCGCCTACGTGGTGCTCGACGGATTTGACCTCGGCGCGGGCGCAGTTCATTTTCTTGTCGCCAAGACGGACGCAGAGCGCCAGCTGGTTGTGCGCTCGATCGGACCGGTCTGGGACGGCAATGAGGTGTGGCTGTTGGCCGCCGGCGGCACCCTTTACTTCGCCTTTCCGGCTCTCTATGCCTCCGGGTTCAGCGGCTTTTATTTGCCTCTCATGATTGTGCTCTGGCTGCTGATCCTGCGCGGCATCGCCATCGAGTTTCGCGAGAAAGTAAACAGCCCCGTCTGGGTCACTTTTTGGGACGTGGTGTTTGCCGCCGCCAGCCTGCTGTTGGCAGTCTTTTACGGCGCCGCTCTGGGCAACGTCGTCCGAGGCGTTCCCCTGAATGCCAACGGTTACTTTTTCGAGGCCTTGTGGACCAACTTCCGTTTGGGGCGAGATACCGGCATTCTCGATTGGTATACGATTCTCGTCGGAGTGGCGGCCCTGGCCACGCTCTCCCTCCACGGCACACTCTGGCTGGCGCTAAAGACCGAGGGCCCGGTGCACGACCGTTCGCAAAGCGCGGCGCGTGCGGCATGGTGGATCGTGCTTGTGACGACTTTTGTTGTCACCGTCGTGACTTTCCGCGTCCAACCCCAAGTCCTGAACAACCTGTCGGAGCATCCCGCGGGGTTCGTCTTTCCCTTGCTCGCTTTGGCCGGACTCGCAGCAATGGGATGGTTTATCCGGCACCAAGACGACCTTAAGGGCTTCCTTTCCTCCTGCCTCTACCTGGTGGGGATGTTGACCAGCGTAGTTTTTGGATTGTACCCCCTCGTCTTGCCTGCCAGCACCGGCCCCGCATATTCATTGACGATCTACAACGCCAAAGCTGCCGATTACGGACTACGCGTCGGCTTGGTGTGGTGGTTCATCGGCATGGCCCTGGCCACAACGTATTTCGTCTACGTCTACCGCAACTTCGCCGGCAAGGTGAAACTCGAAGGGTGATGCAGGCTGGGCCTTCAGGTCTGCGACCCTTCGAATTGTCGATTGCCAATCAACAGAAGCGCGTAGTTTCGCACTGCTCTGAAAATCGTGGCGCGGGCGTCTCGCCCGCGGTCGCGGGAGCGTCTCGCTCCCGTGCACGGGCAGGATGCCCGTGCCACAGCGGGCGGGACGCCCGCGCCACATCCGTCCACCGTCGGGCGATTTTCATGGTTTCCGGGTGCCCGTTCGCCGACGGGCATGAGCGACTGCCATGAAA
>JBELAJ010000348.1:0-8940 GCA_049508935.1 Terriglobia bacterium
GGAGTTCATCAAGCCCATCGATCAGGGCGTGCAGGGCGCGCTGGAGCTGGGCATCCTGGCCGGCTACCCGATCGTGGACGTGAAGGTGACGCTCTACGACGGCAGCTACCACGAAGTCGATTCGAACGAAATGGCCTTCAAGATTGCCGGCTCGATTGCCTTCAAGGAAGCCGCGCGCAAGGCCTCGCCGGTGCTGCTGGAGCCGGTGATGGCCGTCGAAGTCACTGTTCCCGAAGAGCACATGGGAGTCGTCATCGGCGACATCAACTCGCGCCGCGGGCGCATCGAGGGCATGGAGCATCATGCCGGCTCGCAGGTGATCAAGGCGATTGTGCCGCTGAAGGAAATGTTCGGCTACGTGAACGACATTCGCTCGTCCACGCAGGGCCGGGCTTCGTATTCAATGCAGTTTGCACGTTATGAAGAGGCTCCGCGGATGATCGCCGATGAGATCATCGGCCGGTCGCAGGGCAGGTAAGGCGAGTGATTAGCTCATAGCTTCTAGCTATTAGCTAACTCTCGGGAAGGCTGAAGCCAAAGCGTTAGCACGGAAGAGCTAAAAGCTAGAAGCTGAGTTTTGGGGCTGGAGCCGGATAGCCGGCGCCCCAGGTTGAAACAGGCAGTACGAGCTACGAAAGGGACTTGGGACTTTTATGGCGAAGGAAAAGTTTGATCGTTCGAAGCCTCACGTGAACGTGGGGACGATCGGGCACATCGATCACGGCAAGACGACGCTGACGGCGGCGATCACCAAGGTATTGGCGCGGAATAACCCGAAGGTGAAGTTTCGTCCTTTTGACTCGATTGACAACGCGCCGGAAGAGAAGGCTCGAGGGATCACGATCGCGATCGCGCACGTGGAGTACGAGACCAAGAACCGGCATTATGCGCACGTGGATTGTCCGGGGCACGCGGACTACATCAAGAACATGATCACGGGGGCGGCGCAGATGGACGGGGCGGTTTTGGTGGTGGCGGCGACGGACGGGCCGATGCCGCAGACGCGGGAGCACGTGCTTTTGGCGCGGCAGGTGAACGTGCCGTACATTGTGGTGTACATGAACAAGTGCGACGCGGTGGACGATCCGGAGTTGCTGGACCTGGTGGAGATGGAGGTTCGGGAGTTACTGACCAAGTATCAGTTTCCTGGGGACAAGATTCCGGTGGTGCGGGGAAGTGCGCTGAAGGCCTTGGAAGGGGATGCGAACTGGGAGAAGTCGATTTTCGAGTTGATGGATGCGGTCGACAGTTACATTCCGATGCCGCCGCGGGAGTTGGACAAGCCGTTTCTGATGCCGGTGGAAGACATCTTCTCGATCTCGGGACGCGGCACGGTGGTGACGGGCCGGGTGGAGCGGGGAAGGGTGAAGATCCAGGAGGAAGTGGAGATTGTGGGTCTGCGTCCGGAGTCGTTCAAGCGGATCGTGACGGGCGTGGAAATGTTCAAGAAGTTGCTGGACGAAGGGCAGGCTGGGGACAACATTGGGGTGTTGCTGCGCGGGACGGAGAAGGAAGATGTGGAGCGGGGGATGGTGCTGGCGAAGCCGGGGTCGATCACGCCGCACACGAAGTTCAAGTCCGCAGTGTACATCCTGACGAAGGAAGAAGGAGGGCGGCACACGCCGTTCTTCAACGGCTACCGGCCGCAGTTTTACTTTCGGACGACGGACGTGACGGGGGTGGCGACGCTGCCATCCGGGACGGAGATGGTGATGCCGGGAGACAACGTGAACCTGGAGATCGAGTTGATCACGCCCATCGCCATGGAGAAAGGGCTGCGGTTCGCCATCCGGGAAGGCGGCCACACGGTGGGCGCCGGAAGCGTGACGGAAATCTTGCAGTAGCTGAGTAGGGGCACGCCATAGCGTGCCCGTACACCTAAAACGAGGAACGATGCTGCATCAGAAAATAAGAATTCGCTTGAAGGCTTACGATCACAGGATACTCGATCAATCGGCGGCTGAGATCGTATCGACCGCGAAGCGCACGGGGGCACAGGTGGCGGGGCCAATTCCGCTGCCCACCATCAAGAACAAGTACTGCGTGCTGCGCTCGCCGCATACGGATAAGAAATCGCGGGAGGAGTTCGAAATCCGCACGCACAAGCGGCTGGTGGATATCCTGGAGCCCACTTCGAACACGATCGAGGCGTTAACGAAACTGGATCTGCCTTCGGGCGTGGACATCGAAATTAAGGCGTTCGGCAAGGAGCACACGAAGTAGGGACTGGGTGCTAGGGGCTAGGGACTAGGGTACTTGCGTTGCGGCCTCGGCCTCGGAACAGGTGCGCTGGTAACGAAAATGGTAAAGGCGATATTAGGCAAAAAACTCGGCATGACGCAGGTCTTCGCGCAAAACGGCGACGTGACGCCGGTGACGGTTTTGAAGGCGGGGCCGTGCATAGTGGTCCAAAGGAAGACGGCAGGGCGCGAGGGTTATGACGCTGCCCAACTTGGCCTGGTTGAGTTGCCGCCACCGAAGCACGTGAACCGGCCTCGCGAAGGGCATTTCAAGAAGGCCGGGGCAAACCCAATGCGTTTTCTACGCGAAGTGCGCCTGGGCGCGGAGGCTGGGGAAGTGAACGTCGGGGACAAAGTTCTGGCGGATGTCTTCACTCCCAACGACTTTGTGGATGTGACGGGGGTGTCCAAGGGCCGAGGCTTCGCCGGGTTCCACAAGCGTCATCACTTCGGCGGCGGAGGCGGATCGCACGGTTCGATGTTTCATCGCGCCCCGGGCTCGATTGGAGCATCGGCGTGGCCTTCGCGCGTGCTTAAGGGGATGAAGGCGGCGGGCCACATGGGCAACGTTCGGAAAACAGTGCGCAACCTCCGGGTGGTTCAGGTTAATGCGGAGGAGAACACTTTGCTGGTGGCGGGCGCCGTGCCGGGCCCCGAAGGTGGTTACGTGGTGGTTCACCAGGCGAAGGCACCGCATAAGTAGGCAGGTGGGCAGATGGCCGGCGGCTCGAAACTGATAGCTGTTAACTGAGAACTGAAAACTAACATGGCGACAGTCGAAGTCAAGAATATGGATGGGGCGACCGTGAAGCAGCTCGAGCTTGCGGACGAGGTCTTCACGGTGAAACCGAATCAGAGCCTGCTTTGGGAAGCCGTGAAACAGTACCGGGCAAGCTCGCGGCGTGGGACACATTCCACCAAGAGCCGGGCCGAGGTGCGCGGCGGCGGCAAGAAGCCGTGGAGGCAGAAGGGCACGGGCCGGGCACGTGTGGGAAGCATTCGTAGTTCGTTGTGGCGCCACGGGTCGATCGCTCACGGGCCCGTGCCGCGCGATTACTCCTATGCGATCCCGGAGAAGATGCTGCGCGGCGCGCTGCGTTCTGCGCTGGCGGCGAAATTCCTCGAACACAAACTGACGGTAGTGGACCAGTTTGGCTTGGGTGAAGCGAAGACCAAGATGTTTGCCGGGGCCCTCAAGAAGTTGGGAGTGGAAAAGACCGTGCTGGTGGTGAACGATGCGGCGAACCACAACCTCGAGCTCTCCTCGCGCAACGTCGAGGGATGCGAACTGGTGCGCCACCACAAGCTGCATCCCTACCAGGTATTGAGCCATGATCAGATGCTGATTTCGGAAGGAGCTCTCACCCGGCTCCAGGAGTCGTTGCTATGAAGGCCCCCTACGAAATTTTGCGCAAGCCGATCGTTACTGAGAAGAGCGTGGACGTCAAAGAGCGCCATCGAACGCTGTGCTTCCAGGTGGTCCCGGAGGCCACCAAGATCCAAATCAAGGAAGCGGTGCAGACATTGTTTAAAGTCAAGGTAGCCTCCGTTCATACCTCCGCCTACGCCGGCAAAATGCGGCGCCGGGGGAGGACATTCGGCTACCGGCCCGACTGGAAGAAAGCCTATGTGAAGCTGAAGGCCGGGGAGAAAGTTCCGGAATATGTAGAGAGTGAGTAGTGAAGTGGCACAGGCACTCTTGCCTGCGTGGAACGTCGCACAGACAAGAGTGTCAGTGCTACAGCAAAGAAAATGCTATGGGAATCAAAACTTACAGACCGTACACCGAGACGAGAAGGTTCCAGACGGGCTTGACCTTTGAGGAACTCTCCAAAGTGCCTCCTCACAGGCCGCTTTTGGAGCCGAAATCGCGCATCTCGGGGCGCAACAACCACGGTGAATTGACGATTTGGCACCGTGGCGGCGGGCATAAGCGGCATTATCGGGTTGTCGATTTCAAACGCGACAAGATGGGAATCCCGGCTCGTGTGGCCACCATCGAATACGACCCGAACCGCTCGGCTTTCATTGCCCTCCTGCATTACGCTGACGGAGAGAAGCGGTACATTCTGGCTCCCTCAGGATTGAAAGTGGGGGACAAGGTTGTTTCCGGCCCGGAGGCGGACATCGTCACCGGCAACGCGCTGCCGCTCAAGAGTATTCCGGCGGGCACCTTGATCCACAATATCGAATTGCGCCCGGGCAAGGGCGGCCAGATGGTGCGCAGCGCCGGCAGCTCTGCCCAATTGCTAGCCAAGGAGGGCGAGTACGCGCAGATTCGCCTTCCCTCCGGAGAAGTTCGCAAAGTTCTGATGGACTGCGTGGCCACTATCGGCCAAGTGGGTAATCTCGAGCATGAGAATATCTCCATTGGCAAGGCGGGACGCAAGCGCTGGATGGGCATTCGGCCGACTGTGCGGGGCGTGGCGATGAACCCGGTGGATCATCCGTTGGGTGGCGGAGAAGGCAAGACCTCCGGCGGGCGCAACCCCGTGACGCCCTGGGGCCAGCCCACCCGCGGTTACAAGACGCGCAACAACAAGTTAACGGAACGGTTCATTGTGAAGCACCGTGAGAAGAAGTAGAGGGAGGAAGCCTTGGGAAGGTCGTTGAAGAAGGGTCCCTTCGTGGATGACCACTTGATGAAGAAGGTCGAGCTGCTCAACCGGCGGTTCGAGAAGAAAGTGGTGAAAACCTGGTCGCGACGTTCCACTATTGTTCCCGAGATGGTGGGGCATACGATTGCCGTCCACAACGGCAAGAAGTTCATACCCGTGTACATCACGGAGAACATGGTTGGCCATAAGCTGGGCGAGTTCTCACCGACTCGCACCTTCAAGGGTCACAGCGTCAAGGTGGCGATGGAGAAGACCGCCGCTGCCGCTCCACCACCCGTGGGAGGCGCGAGGCCTGCTGCGGCGCCGGCAACGTCGGCGGGTGGGGCCGCGAGCTGATTTGTAGGGGCACGCCATGGCGTGCCCGTACAGTAGCAACACACAGGTTGGATTGAGAGAACCTATGGAAGCACGAGCCACACAAAAGTACATCCGATGTTCTCCGCAGAAGGCGCGACTGGTCGTTGACCTGATTCGCGGCAAGAACGTGGGTGACGCGCTGAGCACGCTGACCTACACGAAGAAGCGCGTGACGGAAGCGGTGGAAAAGATTTTACGCGCCGCCATCTCCAATGCGGAGCAGAAAGCCGAGCACCTGGATGTGGACACGTTGATTGTGTCGAAGGCATACGTCAATGACGGACCCCGGCAGAAACGGGTTCGTCCCGCGCCCATGGGCCGCGCGTACCGCTACCAGCGGCGTACCAGCCATGTCACCATCGTGGTTGAGTCGCCCGAGAAGAGGGAATAGGGAAGAGGGAACAGGGAACAGTGAAGAGGCGATGCGGGATGCGAGAATGGAGTTGGGAAGTGGGAGCGGGAACTGGGAAACGATCACAGTCATCGCTTTCTGTTCCCTGTTCCCTATTCCCTGTCCCCTAAGGAGGATTGATGGGCCAGAAAGTACATCCTTACGGATTCCGTCTTGGATATAACAAGACCTGGAAGTCGCGTTGGTTTGCGAAGAAGGATTATTCCGATTTTCTCCACGAGGACCTGAAGCTTAAGAAGCGCCTGAAGGACCAACTGCAGGCGGCGGGAGTGGCGTCCATCGAAGTCGAGCGGCCGGGCAACAAGTTGAAGATTACCATCCACACGGCGCGGCCGGGAATCATTATCGGCCGCAAGGGCGCGGAAATTGACCGGCTTCGTCAGGAGATTCAGAAGCGCACGGGGCGCGAAGTGCTGCCGATCAATATCCAGGAGGTCCATCGCCCCGAACTGAACGCCCAATTGGTGGCGGAAGCAATTTGCCTGCAGCTTGAGAAACGCGTGGCCTTCCGCCGCGCCATGAGAAAGGCGGTTGATTCCGCGTTGCGCTTCGGCTGCAAAGGTATCAAGATTCGCTGCGGCGGTCGGTTAAACGGGGCAGAGATTGCGCGGTCGGAGTGGTACCTCCAGGGACGTTTGCCGCTGCATACCCTGCGCGCCGACATCGACTACGGACTCGCGGAAGCGAGGACCACGTATGGCGTGATTGGCGTGAAATGCTGGGTCTATAACGGGGAGATTCTGGAACAAAGGAAGCGGCGGGAGAAGCCCAAGGTCGAGGAGCCTGTAGCAGCGCCTGCGCCTGTGGCTCCTGAAGCGCCGCCGGCCCAGGCGCCAGCAGCGTGAGAAGTTGAGGAGTCGAGAAGTTGAGAAGTCAGGATTTCAAAAGATCGAGGGCGACGAGCTAAACAGTCAGGAGTTTGAACTTCTTGACTTCTCGACTTCTTGACTCCTCGACTCGTTGAGAGTGAGTGGATCGAAACTATGTTAATGCCGAGCAAGGTCAAGTATCGAAAGCAGCAGCGCGGACGCATGCGCGGCAAGGCGTGGCGTGGCTCGCGCCTATCGTTCGGGGATTTCGGATTGAAGGTGCTCGAGCCGGGCTGGATTACGGACCGGCAGATTGAGGCCAGCCGCGTGGCCATCATGCGCTTCATCAAGCGCGGCGGAAAGCTCTGGATTCGCATTTTCCCGGATAAGCCGGTGACGAAGAAGCCGGCGGAAACTCGCATGGGAAAAGGTAAGGGCGCGCCGGAGTTCTGGGTGGCGGTGGTGAAGCCGGGACGAATCCTGTTCGAGATGGAAGGCGTGCCGGAGACGGAAGCCCGCGAAGCGATGCGCCTGGCAGGGCATAAGCTGGCTTTGTCGACCCAATTTGTTACCCGCAAAATTTCCGGGTAGCTTGCGGTAGCACGGCCGCTTGTGGCTGTGCCCACGGTCGGGTCGCCGTACGACGAGCACAGCCGAGAGTGGCTGTGCTAGTGGAAAGAGGTTGTTATGAAGCTCGAAAAAGACAAGAAATGGAAGTGGCCGGCCGAGAAGATGCGCGAATGGACTGATGACGAACTGAAGGCGCGCGATACGGAGTTTAGCGGTCAACTGGGCCGGTTGAGGTTTCGAATGGCGAGCGGGCAGGCGGAGAGTCTGGAGACCCTGCGAGCCTTGCGAAAGGGCGTCGCCAGGGTAAAGACGGTTGCGCGGGAGCGCCAACTGAAGGCGAAGGGGGCAGCGTAAATTGAGGGGCGTGTCATCCTGAGCGAAGCGAAGGATCTTTGCAGTTGGTCGGTTCGGAACTGCAGGGATTCTTAGCTTCGCTCAGAATGACAAGTTGGTTTTTCGGAGCGCTGGGAATTATGCAAAAGAAGCGACAGCAAAAAGTCGGGATTGTTACCAGCAACAAAATGCAGAAGACCGTAGTGGTGACGGTGGAGCGACAGATTATTCACCCCTTTTACAAACGGGTGGTGCGGCACTCCCGGACATTCCTGGCCCACGACGAGAAGAACGAGTGCCGGCAGGGCGACAGGGTGCGAATTCAGGAGACGCGGCCCCTTAGCCGCCAGAAACGCTGGCGGGTGGTGGAAATTGTGCACAAGGCAGTGCAAGTGGCTCCGCTTCCGGAGGCAACCGTATGATCGGGATGAGGACGATTCTCCATGTGGCGGACAATTCCGGAGCGCGCCGGCTGGCCTGCATTCTCCCTGTGGGAGGGGACGTGGGCTTGCAGGCAGGACTCGGCGATGTGGTTACTGCTTCGGTGAAGGAAGCGGCGCCGGACAGCGCCATTCCCAAAGGCAAGGTGGTCAAGTGTGTGATCGTCAGAATGCGCAAGGAGCAGAGGCGGCGGGACGGCAGCTACATTCGATTCGATGAGAACGCCGCCGTGCTCATCAACGAGGCGAACGAACCGGTGGGGACGCGCGTCTTCGGGCCGGTGGCCAGAGAGCTTCGCGAGAAGAAGTTTCTGAAAATAGTCTCACTCGCGCCAGAGGTTCTGTGATGGGAATCGCATTGGATATCCGCAAGAACGACCAGGTGAAGGTGATTGCCGGACGGGATAAGGGCAAGGTGGGCCGGGTTCTGGAAGTCGAACCGCGCAAGCAGCGGCTCTACGTCGAGCACGTGAACATGATCAAGCGCCACACGCGGCCCAACCCGAACAAGCAGATCCGTGGCGGGATCCTCGAGAAGGAAGCCCCGATCAGCGTTTCCAATGTGGCCCTGGTGTGCAGCGAATGCGGACCCACGCGCATCCAGCACCGGGAAATGGCGGGCAGCAAAAAGGTGCGCATCTGCGCGAAATGCGAGAAGTCGTTAGACAAGTAGGGGCGGCCCTTGTGGCCGCACTTACAGGCTGCGAAAAAAGGTTATGTGTCATGCTGAGCGGAGCGAAGCATCTGCAGTATCTCGCTGAAAACAAGCAAATGCAGATCCTTCGCTTCGCTCAGAGCGCGTGACTTTTTTGAATTTCACTGAAAAGTGGCACTGATAAAAAGGGAGTTAAGTGCCCTTAAACGGCCGAAAACCCAAAAAAGTCACAAGCTCCCAGGATGACAGGTTTTCAGTTCTTTCGCACGCATTGAGGGCTGGGGAGGGTGGAAAGGGAAAATGGCGCCGCGGTTGAAAGAAAGATACAAGAATGAAGTAGTGCCGGCCTTGGTGAAAGAATTCAGATACCCGAACACAATGGCGGCCCCGCGTCTTAAGAAGATCGTGCTGAACATGGGTTTGGGTGAAGCCATTCAGAATGCCAAATTACTTGATTCAGGCTCGGCGGAGCTGGGATTGATCACGGGGCAGAAGCCGATCATCAC
>JBELAJ010000349.1:0-10646 GCA_049508935.1 Terriglobia bacterium
TGGCAACTCGACAACGAGACGTCGTCTTATGGCGCATCGAATCGCGATGTTTTCCTGGGTTTCATGAGCCACCTGCGCGACAAGTTCGGCGATACCGCCAGCTTGAACAAGGCGTGGTTCCTTAATTATTGGGGCGAGGATGTGAACGTCTGGGAAGACCTGCCCACGCGCGACAGCGCGCAAAGCACCGGCTACAAACTCGAGTGGTCGCGCTGGTCGCAGATGCGGGTAACCGATTTCCTCGCCCGGCAAGCCGCGCTGGTGCGCCAATACCGCCGCCCTGATCAATTCGTCACCACCGATTTTGCGGGCGCCTTACACGCCGACGTGAACGAGCAGGCAATTGCAAACGTACTGGATATCCCCGCCATCAACGTTTATCACGGTACACAGGACCACTTCGACGGGTCAACGCAGTCGCTGAACGAAGACTTCGCCCGGTCTCTGAAGGGATCGAATTTCCTGATTACAGAGACCAACGCGCAAACCACGGATTGGACCTCGGCATTTCAATACCCACCCTATGACGGCCAGTTGCGGGAAGATGTTTACACCCACCTTGCCAATGGCGCGAATATGGTGGAGTACTGGCACTGGGCATCAATTCCCGCTAATCAGGAGACCTACTGGAAGGGAGTCCTGTCGCACGATCTGGAACCCAACCGCGCCTACGCCGAAGTTTCGCGCACCGCGCATGAACTCGAAAAGATCGGGCCGCACCTTGTTGACTTGAAGATTACAAACCCTGTCGCCATCTTGTGGAGCCGCGACTCTTTGAATGCGATTGAGTTCATGCCCTTCGCGGAGAGCGGACGACATTGGGGGTCGTCCCCTTCTGAAGCGAACTATGTTTCCCTCGTCCACCAACTCCATAAGGCGCTCTATGATCTGAATGTGGGCGTGGATTTTGTCTTCCCGGAGACAGCGGATTTCTCACGTTACAAATTACTTGTGGTGCCCGCTCTCTACATTGCCGATGATGCCCTGCTGAATCGCATTGCGGATTATGTGAAGAATGGCGGTCACGTGGTCATGACCTTCAAAAGCGGCTTTTGCAATGAGAATTCGGCGGTGCGCTGGGTGCGGGCGCCCGGACCATTGCGCGAAGCGGCTGGCTTCAGCTACCAGGAGTTTTCAAACCTCGAACAGCCTTTGGCTCTCAAAGGAGACCCGTTCCATGCGGGCGACGCCAACAAGGTCAGCTATTGGGCGGAGTTTCTGACGCCAGAACACGCTCAGCCGCGTGCCTGGTACGACCATCCTTTCTTCGGACGCTGGCCGGCCATCACCGAGAATCACTATGGGTCGGGAACGCTGCTCTACGAGGGAACCTATGTTTCCGATACGCTCCAAAAACATCTGCTGCTCGATGTGTTGAAAGAGATTGCCCTCGCCGGGCCCGATCAGCAATTGCCCGCGTCGGTCTGGGTCAGGCACGGGGTGAACCGCTTCGGCAAGCGGCTCCATTACTATTTCAATTATTCCAGCGACGCCAAATCGTTCGCTTACTCCTATTCGGCCGGGAAGGATCTCCTGACCGGCAACGCGGTCGGCCATTCCCAATCGATTTCAATCAAGCCGTGGGACGTGGCGATCGTAGAGGAACAATAGCAGCCGCTTTGGAAGTTGGCTGTGAATTAATATCAACGGAAAGATCGGTTTCACGCAAAGGCGCAAAACCCGCAAAGGTCGCAAAGAAAAGCGACGGCTGCAACTTTGCGTGTCTTTGCGACTTGGCGCCTTGGCGTGAGCTTTTTTGCACAATCAAACGAGGATATACATGTCACAGCGTGATGTGAAACGGACCGTTTTGGAGAAAACTTCGCGACGCAGATTCCTTAAAGGGGTCGCGGCTTTCGGCGCTGCTGTGCCCGCGCTTGCCAGGGCGCAGCAAAGACCGGCGGGTTCGGGCCGAGGCAGGATTTTTGCTTACGTCGGGAGTTACAGTCGGCCGCAAGGTCCCGACAATTCTATCGGGCGCGGGCAGGGAATCTACATCTTCGAAATGAATCCTGCGGACGGCGCTCTGACTCAGCGCGAGATAATTCGGAGGGACACCAACCCGTCCTTCACGGCTTTGGACTCCGCGCGGAAGCACCTGTATTCGGTGGATTGGATTCCAGACTACCAGGGCACAAACTCCGGTTCGGTGAGCGCCTATTCAGTTGATCGGGCCAGCGGGCACTTGACGTTGCTCAATACCGTCAGCTCCGAAGGGGCTAACCCCACGCATCTGAGCATTCATCCTTCCGGCAAGTTCGTGCTGGTGGCCAGCTACTTCGGCGGAACGGTGGCCGTGCTCCCCATTCACGAAAATGGTGAACTGGGTCCGGCCACGGACGTCGTCCACGATCAAGGCACGGTCGGCCCTGAACGCGCCGCCAGCGCGCCCCCCGGAAGCTTTGCCATCAGCGGGCACGACCACCCGCACGCCCACATGGTCCTGCCGGATGCGGCGGGCCGTTTCGTTTTTGCGGCTGATCTCGGCTTGGACTGCATCTTCGTTTGGAAGTTCGACGCGGAGAAAGGAAAGCTCATTCCCAGCGATCCTCCCTCAGTTGCGTTGCCACCGGGTGACGGACCGCGTCACTTTGCGTTTCATCCCAGCGGCCGCTGGTTCTATTCGCTGCAGGAGGAAGGCTCCACGGTGGTCGTTTTCGATTACGATCCGGATCACGGCAGGCTGACGGCGAAACAGACGGCCTCCAGCCTTCCCAAGGGTTTCGCAGGCTCGAATTTCCCCGCTGAACTCATGGTCTCGTCCGACGGCAGATTCCTCTACGCTTCTAACCGTCTGCACGACAGCGTTGCCTGGTTTTCCATCAGCGCGTCCGGAACGCTGAGCTACCGCGGCGAAGAATGGACTCGCGGCGATCATCCTCGCGCATTCAACTTCGATCCAACAGGGAATTTCTTTTACGTGTGCAACCAGTTCGCTGACGCCATTACGACCTTTCGTATCAACGGCACGACCGGCGCACTCACCTTCACGGGCCAATACACTCCTGTGGGCAGCCCAGCCTCCATTATTTTCCTCTCGTAGGGGCGGTCCTACAGTAAATTCAACTCGTAATTCATGGGAATTACGATGTCGGTGACGCCGGCGAATCGTTGCGCGCGCCCGATGGCCACTGGCCCTTGCGGCTGCACCTTGGCGAGCAGTTCGGCGTAGCTCGTGAACCGCTGTTCGGCGCGACAGGCCGCTCGACGCCGTATGCCGAAGCGCTCCATGACGGCGCAGCTCCGCGCGACCTTATCCTCCTCCGCGCCATAGTAGATCCACTCCGAGCCGGGTGAGTGGTCATACACCACAACGTCGGACGCGAACGATTTAGCATGGATCAGCGCCTTCTCCGGATCCGCCATCTCGTGAAGACAAAACTCGAAATAGACCGCGTCGGCCCGCAACGTGACTTCTTCGAAACTGACGCCTGCCACCTCCACGGAATCTTGCAGGCCCTCCGCAACGATGTTGTCCTTCAATTGCCGCAGAGCTTCGACGTCCTTGTCGATGGCGATCAGCTTTTTGGCGGGCGTGGCGGGGTCAAGGAGCTGCCTACCTCCCGCGCCGACGAAAAGCACCATTTTGCCCGTGAAGTCATAAAACCGGGAGAGATTCTCACTGAGTTTGGAGTAGTCGGTCGCCAAGTGAGGCTCCTTTCTACCGTTCAGCGCTGGAGGACGACGCACGATGCGCGGCCATGGCGCGTACGGTTCGCGGATTACCGGCGGCCAACGACTCGAGCCGTTTGACGATGTCCGGGGACGGCATCGAGCGGAGAATGCCGTCGATGGCCGCCTCAGCATGGGGCGACTGCTTCCTGATAAGCTCCAGTAAAAAGTCGATTGCCGCTTCCTGTCGAGTCAGAGCGATCGCGGAAAGCAGGACGCCCAGAAACCAAGGGTCATGCTCTTCGAGGAAGCGATTGCGCAAGGCCGCGAAGGCCTCAGGAGAGCGGTCGGCGGCAATCGCCAACGCTGCTTCTGCCGCAGCATCATCAGCGGCGGCGAGAAAGCGGCCGACCCAGGGCACCGCCGCTGTGCCCTCGATGCTGATGATGCCGTTGCAGCACGCGCCGAAGACTTCCGGTTCGTCCCCGCCCAGCACCGCCCTCAGGCGAAGCAGCAGCCCAGCGGAGGGCGAACCGACCGATGCGACAGCGCGGGCCGCCTCGGCACGCACGGGTTTTTCCTTGTCGGCAAATAGCTCGAGGAGGCAACTCAATAGCTGGGTTTCCGAGAGACTGCGGCAAGGGACCAGGGCCAACGCACACGTGGCTCGCAGAGTTGTGGCTGTATCGGAGCGCCCATTCCAAACAGGCTCGAGTTGAACGTGGCGTATGCCGCGAAGGTATACATCAGCCTCCTCGTACTCGAGCCCTGCCAGCGCTTTGCTGATCGCGTTCTTCGCCCAGCACTGCGGATCGGTCTTGAGAGGATCGGCGAAGAAACGGTCGAAAGCGGCGACCAGGTCAGGGATTAGTTCAGTTAAGTGAAAATCGCGGCTCAGATCGGCAGCCTTGGCCACCAAGTAATTGCTGCGCTGGGCGAGCGCCTTTCGCAACGGCTTGAGTGCTGCTTCGCGCGGTTGCTGGCGCAGTTGTTCCAACGCGGCGAGTTGCTCCTCAAAGCGGCGCTTTCCGGGCATGGATGAAAGTTTAACGCGTGCGAATGGCTTTGTCGCGAGCAGGATCTGAGAACGCGCGAAGCGCCATGGAGTGCGGCAGCGAAGCTGCCGCCGTTTTTTGCCGGAATTCCAAGGCGGCAGCTTCGCTGCCGCACTCCATGGCGACGCGCTAGTCGAGGGTTGTTCCAACCCTCAGGTCGCGCGAGGAGGCGCCAACGCTCACCGTGCGTTGGCTGACTGCTGTGACCCACTTGCCTTCCGCGGTTGACCAGTATTGCAACTGCCGTGGCGCCACGCGCAGTGTGATGGTTCTCGTCTGGCCCGCCGGAACGAAGACGCGATCGAAGGCGGCCAGGATATGAACTGGAAATTGCGCGTCGGCCGGGGCGTCGCTGGGCGCGCCCAGGTAAACCTGCGGGACTTCATCGCTATCGACTTGCCCCGTATTGCGCAGAGTGACCTGCACGAGCAGGCCGTCATCGGAGGCATGAGTAACCTCGAGGCCGGAGTAGGCGAAGCTGGTGTAGCTTAGGCCGAAGCCGAAGGGGAAGAGCGGCTCGGTCTGTTGGCGGTCAAACCAGCGATAGCCCACGTCGACTCCCTCGCTGAAGGTGGTCTTGTGGTCCACGCCCTTCTTCGATCGCTCGGGTTGATTAGGGGTGGTGGCGGCATAGTCCTCCAAATGCCGCGCCCAGGTGACGGGCAGCCGGCCTGCCGGGCTCGCTTTACCAAGCAGCAGATTGGCCGTGGCCCAACCGCCCTCGTCGCCCGGCCACCACATCTCGAGCACACCTTTGACCTTGTCGAGCCACGGCAGCGCCACAGGCTGGCTGGTGTTCATCACTACCACGGTGTTGGGATTGACGGCGGCTATTTCTTCCACCAGTTCATTCTGCTTCCCTGGCAGTCCAAATACCGGATTCAGCCTGGTCCACACGAATACTACCGCAACCCTGGCACGTCGTGCCGCGGCAATGGCCGCTTCGTGGTCTGCCTTGCGCTGTTCCGGCGTATACCAGTCGAGGCGCACTTCGACCGGAGCGTTCGAGGTGTCTGGAGTGATCTTAACCTCGATGGCGTGCGGGCCTTCACTCAGGTCGATTGCCCGGCGGACGTTATCCAAGCCGTCGATGGTGGGCACGGCGTCGTCCTGGTTGGCTTGCAGAATATCGCCATGCACGCCGCCCTGGAAGGCGCCTGTCATCGCCCGCAGTTTTCCATCGATGGAGATGTTGGCGTTTGTGCCGAGGGCTTGCAGGCAGATCCAGTAATTGCCTGCGCGAGGCACGGCGAGCGTGCCTTTCCAGGTCAGGGTCGAATTGGGAGGCAGTGCATTGCCGTCTTTAATCGTGAAACTGAGCTGAGCATCGGTCTGAACTTGCGCGCCGGTTGCGTTCATTCGCGCGAGTCCCGGCTTGCCGTCGTGGCTGAGCGCGGCGGCAGGGACGGTCGAACCGGTGAAATCGTCGTCAACGGCGAAACTAATCCTGGAATTGCCGGAGATTTTCCGCATCGCCTCGAGCGGGCCCACTTGCCGTTCGGGCATGCCGACAGAGCGCTCTCCGCTGATGCCGATGGCCATCACCTGGCGCGCGCCGGGGCCAATCAGGGCGACGCGATCCAGACCGTCGGCCGCGAGCGGCAGGATCCCGCCTTCGTTCTTGAGGAGTACGGCGGCATCTTCACCGGTCTTTTGGATGATCTTTGCATTCGCGTCAATCGACTGAGTGGTCACCTCGTGCTTCGACACACCGTCGAGATAGCCGAACCGGGCGATCTCGTAGAGGACGTGCCCTGCGGCGCGAGTAATCGCCGCCTCGGTCACGGTGCCGTCCTCGAGCGCCTGGGGCATCTTTTTTGTATCGAGCTTCTTCCCGAAATCCGAAAAGTCGAAAGCGGGGGGCGCCGGTTCTTCGGGAAGGTGCCCGCCGAACATAGCATCAATCGTATCGCTGAACTGAGGCTGGTCCGGTGGTGGCGGCGGTGGCGGCTGGGAGTCAAAGAACGACGGGATCGGGAACCCTCCCGGCGCCGGCGGACCGGGCATCTCCATGTCCAGCCCCGCGTTGATGAAGCTCACGCCGTGCGTAGCGCCCCAGTCGGAGGTGACGAAGCCCTTGAACCCCAGTTCGTCGCGCAGGATCCGGTTCAGCGATGACTCATTGCCGCAGGCGAACGTTCCGTTCAGCTGGTTATAAGAACACATCAGCGACGCGACGCCGGCCCGCACGGCCGCTTCGAACGGCGCGACGTAGACCTCGTGCAGGGCCTGGTCGTCAACCCAGACATTGGCGGCATCGGTGTCGTAGCCAACATAGTGCTTCACCTGGGCCATTACATGCTGCGATTGGATGCCGCGGATTTCCGCCGCCCCCATCTCGCCGGTCAGGAAGGGATCCTCGCCGAAGGTGTTGTAACCGCGCCCGAACTCCAGGTCGCGATCGATGTTCACAAACGGCTGAAGCGCCACGTCAATGCCCAGGGCGCGCGCTTCGCGGCCGATCACCACCCCGTTCAGTTCCGCATCCTTCACGCTGAAAGTGGCGGCTATGCCCATGGTTGCCGTTTCCGCCTGCGAAGGGTGGCGCGTCAGCACGCCGGGCGGCCCGTCCGCGAAGCGCAGCCCGGGGATGCCTAGTCTCGGAATTCCGGCCAGGTAGCCGGCCTGGCCCTGATAGACCGCAGAGTCCTCCCACGTCCCGTGGATCAGCGTCAGTTTCTCTTCGAGCGTCATCTGGCTCAGCAACTTGTCTACGCGCGCGTCGCCGGTCACCACCGGCGCTTGGTCTTGCGCCAACGCTAAACTCGCGCTCATCATCAGCGCTACGAGCGTGGCGAAAAAGATGACTGCCTTTGTATTTCTCTGATTTCGTTTCATACCGACCTCCCGGACCGCGCGGCTCGCACCCCGCTGTGTAAGGTCACAGGGACAGGACGCCCCCAGAGCGAATCACCGCCATGCGGGGCACGATTATATATCAACTTCAAGGGTTGATCTTGATTTCAGAAGGCAGTGCACAACTCAACATATTCTGCGTTCCTGCGCAACCTGCTGCTTGTGCTAACCCCACCGTGGCGACACCCCTTCAGACCAACATGGAACTTACGTACCATTGTGCAAAATAGCGAGTTAGCGCAAAATCTTGCGCATTCGAGGGTCCGAGGAAGGAACGCGGAATGTTTGGCCGGTCGAAACGGGCGCTTTCAGCCATCGCGAGCCTAGGTCTCTGTGCAATGATGGGGATCAGCACAGCCCTGGCCGCCCCCAAGCCGCGGTCTGCGCAAAACGCCCTCCCCTTACTCCAAACGGTTCGGGAGGTCAGACAACTGACGCCCGAGCAGGCCGCCCAAGGCTATCCCGTGCGAGTGCGGGGTGTCGTCACCGGCTACGAGAAAAAGAATGTGCCGCCGGGTCTGTTTGTTCAAGACGCCACGGGCGGAATCTACGCCGACGTCGTCTCGAGCTACGGCCCGTTAAAGCCCGGCCAGCTCGTGACCGTCGAAGGTATATCCGATCCTGGCGTAGCTCCCATGATCAAGAACGGCCGCATAACCTACGATGGCGAGGGCGTCCTCCCGCCGGCGCGGCGCGTGTCCATCTCCTCGGTATGGCAAGGTCGTGAGGACAGCCAGCGGGTGGCGGTCGAAGGGTTGGTCCACTTGGTGGACGTCGTGAATGGGGAATTGCTGATCTTCATCGAGGCGGACGGGATGCGCATACGCGGCCGGATCAGCGAGGGCAACTATCAAGCCGTGCCGGCTCTTTACGGCGCCCTGGTGCAACTCAGAGGCGTCGTATCCTCGCTTCAGAACGACCGGGGCCAACTGCTAGGCAGCGAAGTGGTGCTTCCCAGCCCGCAGGACATCATCGTCGAGCAACCCCCGCCGACGGACCCGTTTTCGAGCCCGCTCGAGCCGATTGCAGGTTTATCTCAGGCGGCGGTGCAGGCGGCAGGCTCGCTCATCAGGGTCAAGGGCTTCGTCACCTTCCAACGCGTCGGGAGCTCGTTGTTCATCACAGACGGTAAGGAGAACCTCTTCGTACGAACTCGCCAAAACACCAGCGTGAAACCTGGAACAATGGCTGAGGTGGCTGGTTTTCCGCGGTTCGGCGATTACTCGCCCGTGCTGGACGACGCCGTTTTTCGTCCTCTAAGCGCGACCGTCACGCTCCGGCCCACCGAAGTAAGCGCCGACGATGCTGGTAGCGGACTGCACGACGCCGAGCTGATCTCCACCCAAGGCCGGTTGCTGGGGAGTTCGATCCAGGCCGGTGCTCCGCTGCTCACACACGACTTTCAATGCCGAGTTGCCCGTCGGGGGCAATCAACTCACACCGTACGAAGCGGGCAGCGAGCTGAAGGTGAAGGGCGTCTGCCTGGTGGCGAGTAACGAAAACCGCGATGCCATAGGGTTTCGCATCCTCCTGCGCGGGCCTGAGGACATTATCCTGCTAAAAACCCCGCCCTGGTGGACGGTGGGCCGGCTGGCAGCGCTGCTCTCCCTGATGGCACTGCTCATTTTTGCCACGGCTGGTTGGATTGGGTTGCTTCGCCGTCAAGTGGAGCGGCAAACCGGCGTGATTCGCTCGAGTTTGGAGTCCACGGCCGACGGGATTCTGGTGGTGGCATCGAACGGGAGAATCGTTACCTGGAACAAGAAGTTTCAGGAGCTTTGGCGGGTCCCCGACGAGATCATCGCTACGCGCGAACATCAACCCTTGCTGGAGTTCATGATCGCTCAATTACAGTCGCCCGACGAAGCGTGGGTTCGACTGAAGAGTCTCAATGCGGATCCTCTTGCTAAAAGCGATCACCTTCTAGAGTTCTGCGATGGCAAAGTGTTTAGGCGCCACTCCGAGGCGTGGCTCGTAGGCGGCGGCCCGGCCGGACGGGTCTGGAGTTACCGGGACATCACGGCTGAAATACAGGCAAACGCCGAACTGCAGCGCGCGAAGGCGGCGGCTGACGCAGCCAACCACGCCAAGAGCGAGTTCCTGGCCAACATGAGCCACGAGATTCGCACGCCCATGAACGGCGTGCTGGGCATGACGGAATTAGCGCTGGACACCGATCTGAGCGCCGAGCAGCGGGGATATCTGGAAATGGTGCAGACCTCCGCTTACAACCTGTTGACCGTCGTCAATGACATTCTGGATTTTTCCAAGATCGAGGCGGGCAAGCTGGAGCTGGAGTGCATCGAATTCAAATTGCGCGGCAGCCTTGAGCCGACCATCAAGACCCTGGCCGTGCGCGCTCACCAGCAGGGTTTGGAATTGAACTACCGCGTGGATCGCGATGTGCCCGAGAACGTGATGGGCGATCCCGGGCGGCTGCGACAGGTCCTCATCAACTTGTTGGCCAATGCCTTGAAGTTTACCGAGAAGGGCGAGGTCAACATCCGAGTCGCGCAGGAACGGGCGGAGCGGGATGGCACGTACTTGCACTTCAGCGTACAGGACACAGGGATCGGGATCCCCAGCGATAAACAGGCCGTGATTTTCGAGTCCTTCATCCAGGTCGACGGCTCCGCAGGGCGCCATTACCAGGGCACGGGTCTGGGCTTGACAATATCGAAGCGGCTCGTGGAAATGATGGGCGGCCGCATCTGGGTGGAGAGCACACTTGGACAAGGCAGTACGTTTCACTTCACCACGCGGTTGGGCGTGGCGAAGTCGGTCGATGAGGTTGGATCCGTTCTGCCCTCCAGGCTGGCCGACCTGCGCGTGCTGGCCGTCGATGACAACGCCACGAACCGGCGGATCCTGGAAGAGATGATGTGGGGTTGGCGGATGCGACCTTCCGTAGCCGAGGGCGCGCAGGCGGCAATGATCCGATTGCAGCAGGCGATCGATGATGGAACACCTTTTTCGCTGGTGGTCACGGATGTCAACATGCCTGGAACGGACGGATTCGGTCTGGTGGAGGAAATCCGCAAGCATCCCCGACTGTCCGACACCACCATCGTGATGCTGACCTCGGCCGGCCAACGGGGCGATGCGGCGCGCTGCCGTCAGCTC
>JBELAJ010000035.1:0-25990 GCA_049508935.1 Terriglobia bacterium
AGCCAGTGGCGGCTGACGGTGGAATTTGGAAAGCTGATTTTCACCGCCTGGAACGCCGCGCGCTCGGTGAGCCGGCGAATCGAGGAGATCGCCTACCGCGATCGAGAGCGGCTGGGCGTCTTTGCGCGCAAGGCGGGCGGCCGCGAGACCGTCACCCTGGAATTCCGCCCGGCGGAGCGCGCCGCCCGCCAGGCGGCTGGGGCGCAGGGACGCGCAGCTTTTCAGAAACACCTGCTCGCCATGCTGGCGCGGCAATACCCGGGCTGGAGCTTCGAGCGCGTCAGTCACAGGTCTGATCGGGAGCACTCGTTTTCGGCGTGGTACACGAGAGGCGTGGCGAGGCAGGGGCGGACGGCCTGGGCTTTCCTCGGTGTGGGGGAGAGTGAATCGCCTGCCGCGTCCGATGCCGCCTTGGCTTTCGGGCTGATCTGGCTGGATTGGCTGCGCAGCCGCTCCGAGCGTCTCACTTACCCCGGGTTGAAATTGATCTTTCCACCCCGGGCGGCGGAAACGTGCGCACACCGCGCGGCCTACCTGAACCATCGCGCCGTGCAGGTGGAGATTCTCGAGTGGTCAGCCAAGGACGACCGGCCGAAAATTATCGACTGGAGGGATTACGGCAACGTCGAAACCCGCCTGTCGGCGCGCCGCGCGGGCGCGGACCTCCTCGAACGGCACAGGGGGCTGCTGGCGCGGCTGTTGGGCGAAAGTTTCGCCAAGGTCGACGTGGTAGCGGACGCCGCGGCCGCAGCGCTTTCCATTCGCGTGTTGGGACTCGAGGTGGCGCGCCTCGAGGGTCTGCTGGACCCGCGCATCACTTTCGGTCTGCCCGGTAGCGCCCGCAGGCTGGAAGAAGGCAACCTCGCAGATTTCCGCCAGTTCCTCGAATCCGCGTTGCTTGTCCGTTGTGCCGCAAGCCCAGACCCCGCCGGCGACCTCTACCGGCTTCAGTCCGAACGCTGGCTCGAGAGCATGGTGGTGCGCGACGTTACCAAGCTCGACCCCGCACTGTTGCCCGATTGCGTCTACCCCCAGGTTCCCGCGTTTTCCGGAATGGATCGGGGAGTAATTGATATCCTGCTGGCCACTCGCAGCGGCCGTTTGGCCGTGCTGGAGCTGAAGGTGCACGAGGATATCAACCTTCCCCTCCAAGGCCTTGACTACTGGCTGCGCGTCAAGTGGCTGCATCAGCGCGGCCAGTTTCAGCAATTCGGATACTTCCAGGGAATCGAACTCGCCGATTCTCCGCCCTTGCTTTATCTGGTTTGCCCTGCTTTCCGCTTCCACTCCACCACAGGACGAATGCTCCGATACCTCGACCCGACCATCCGCATTGTGCAAGTGGGCATCAACGACGGATGGAGAGAGGAAATCAAGATCCTGTTTCGACGGGAGTTCGAGGCGCAGGGGTGATCGGCGGGAGGGCAATTTCAAACGGCGAATGACGAAGACCAAGTTTCAAATGGGTCCTCTGATTGCCATTTGAAAACTGAAATTTGAAATCGCCATATGGGGTGGGCGATGGGCGTGGCGTTCGAAGCGATCGAGCGGGGCCGGACCCTCAAACACCTAACCCGCTCCGGTCTGCCGCGAATCACGGATGATTACGCGATTCCAATCCTTCCATCCGTCATCCACGGCAAGCCGAGAGCGGGCAACAAAGCAGACCGAGTAGTGCTCCAACATCAGACCAAACGCTTTTCACGCAAACTCCTCCAGCACCACGTCCGCGATCGATGGTAGCCGAGGCCCTAGCCAGCCAGCGGCGAGTCGGTCGAACCGGCAACCGCCGTGCTGTTTTGGCGGATCACACCCGACTGATCGGTGTAGTAAAAGTTGGTCCCAGTCGTCCCGGCTTGGATGGGAGTCGCAGTGAAACTGTAAGAATCAATCTTACCGTTGGTGTCGGTGGCGGCTGCTGAGTAAGTAAAACTGTAGCCACTCTTCGAGCTTGTCGTGGCTGTGTTGCCGCTTCCTGCCGTGCCGATCCCTGACAGAACCTCATCAATCAGCCCTGCATAAGAAGCGGTAGGCTGCGATCCCCCAGCATTCGGGCCCAAATCGCCCAACGTCGAAGAGTAGCCGGTGTTATAAGTTGTGGAATACGTGACCTCTGCGGTGTTAAGCGTGCGCAGCGATCCTACCGCCGAAGCCTGGTTGGCTGCGATTCGGGAGCGCAGCAAGTTCGGGATGGCGATTGCCGCGATGATCAGAATAATCGCAACTACGATCAACAATTCAATCAGTGAAAAACCTCGTGGACCTTTCTTCATTCTTCCTTCCTCCTTGATATTTTGAGTGCTCTCGTACCTCGCACCTGCTCTAGTGCAGTTTGCCTGCCATCTGGGACTTCAGATGGTTTATCCCTTATAAATAACCACTGTTTTATCATGGAGTTGAAAAACCCCCTGGCGCGGTACGGTCATCCCGGGCAAAAAAGGGGCTTGCGAGTGCCCTATTTTGTCGAAACAGCATGACGAAATGTGTCATCGCCCGGTCAGCCAGCCACTGGATTTCCTTCGACGCTTCCGGGTGTTGGAGCCTACAACCAATCAACACAGGGGAGGAGGCCAGAGGCAAGTGCGCAGAGGAGGGTTGCCCCCAGCGCACGGCCAAATTGGCGTGTCGCGGGAGCGAAAAAAACGTCAATTTGTCACTTTAGGCTTGAAAACAAATAGCTTGACATGAAAACTGCACCGAGCTATTCTATATACGATAGAAAGAGTCGGATATCGCTATGCTGAGGCTCGGGAAGAAGGCCGATTACGGTTTAATAGCTCTTCGGCATTTGGCCACCCAACGACCCCGCGCGTCTTCGAGCGCCAAAGAGATCGCCCGGACGTACGGGATGCCGGCCGAACTGGTCGCCAAGGTTCTGCAGAGGCTGGCGAAAATCGGACTGCTCGCTTCTCAGCACGGCACGAACGGCGGTTACGCATTGGCCAAAGATCCGGCACAGATCAACGCGTTTGAAGTCATACGAGCGCTCGAGGGGCCGCTTTTCATTACGTCGTGCGTAACCGACCGCAGCGAGTGTCATCAGATGACGAAGTGCACAGTGCGCGAGCCTCTGCGCAAGGTGAACGAAGCGATTGCCGCGGCGCTCCGCCAAGTTACTGTGGCTAGCCTCATAGTAGAGCCTCCAAGTTTGATTCAGATACAGGCTGAGGGGAAGCGCCAATGAAAGTAGAGGTGCAATCTTGACTTTGAAGTATAGATTTACTAGGATGGGTTTGTTGGTTCAGGCGGCGCGATGGATACCGGCGCGACGGCGCGAATCAGGTGCCGCCATCCAGGACTGATTCACAGAGGAGGTTTGATGGCTACGCCGCAATCGGAAGTCGAAATCCTGGCAACGCAGGAATACAAATATGGTTTCGTGACCGACATTGAACAGGAAACGGTGCCGCCGGGATTGAACGAAGACATCGTTCGCCTTATATCGGCCAAGAAACAGGAACCCGAGTGGCTGCTGGAGTGGCGACTGAAGGCCTACCGCCACTGGCAGACGATGAAAGAGCCTACGTGGGCGAACGTGAAGTACGGTCCGATCGATTATCAGGGCATCCGCTACTTTGCCGCGCCGAAGAGGCAAGAAGTAAAAGGGGAAATCGACCCGGAGCTTTTGAAAACCTACGAAAAGCTCGGCATCCCGCTGAAGGAGCGAGAACTACTTGCCGGCGTAGCGGTGGACGCGGTGTTTGACAGCGTCTCGGTGGCGACCACATTCAAGGAGAAGCTGGGCGAGTTGGGCATCATCTTCTGTTCCTTCTCGGATGCGGTGCGCGAGCACCCTGAACTCGTTCGCAAATACCTCGGCTCGGTGGTGCCTTACACGGACAACTTCTTCGCCACGCTCAATTCCGCGGTGTTCAGCGACGGCTCTTTCGCTTATGTGCCGAAGGGCGTGCGCTGCCCGATGGAGCTTTCCACTTACTTCCGCATCAATGCACGGGACACGGGGCAGTTCGAGCGCACTCTGATCGTGGCGGACGAAGGCGCCTATGTCAGCTATCTCGAGGGCTGCACGGCGCCCATGCGCGACGAGAACCAGCTTCACGCCGCCGTAGTCGAGCTTGTAGCCTTGGATAATGCCCAAATCAAGTATTCCACAGTTCAGAATTGGTATCCTGGAGACAAGGAAGGCAAGGGCGGCATCTATAACTTCGTCACCAAGCGCGGCAAATGCCAGGGTGTGAGCTCGAAGATTTCCTGGACGCAGGTCGAAACCGGCTCGGCCATCACCTGGAAGTATCCGGGCTGCATTCTTCAGGGGAATAACTCGATTGGCGAGTTTTACTCGGTGGCGGTCACCAACAACTACCAGCAGGCCGATACCGGCACGAAGATGATTCACATCGGGAAGAATACCAAGAGCACCATCGTCTCGAAGGGCATCTCCGCCGGGCACGGGCAGAACAGCTATCGCGGGTTGGTGAAGATCCTGAGCGGGGCCACGGGAGCGCGCAACTACTCGCAGTGCGATTCGCTGCTGATTGGCGACAAGTGTGGCGCGCACACCTTCCCCTATCTCGAAGTCAAGAACTCCACCGCGCAGGTGGAACACGAAGCCTCGACATCGAAAATCGGGGAAGACCAGATCTTCTACTGCCGCCAGCGCGGTATATCTACGGAAGACGCGGTATCGATGATCGTGAACGGGTTCTGCAAACAAGTTTTCAAAGAATTGCCGATGGAGTTTGCGGTCGAGGCGCAGAAACTGCTCGGGGTGAGTTTGGAAGGCAGTGTGGGGTAAGGTAAGGTGCAAGACGGGCCGGGGACCAACCCCTCACCCGTCCCGCGACGGCTGATGAAAGCGCCGTCGCGCGACACCCTCTCCCCAAGGGAGAGGGCTAAGCTCACAAGAGGGGGAGAGGGCTGCGAGAGACAAGACCGAATTTCGACTTTCCATTTTCCGGTTTCCATTTTCCAACGAGGAGTGAGGATGCTTCAAATCAAGAACCTGCAAGCAAGAGCGGAGGGGAAAGAGATCCTGCGCGGCATTAATCTGGAGGTGGGCACGGGCGAATTACACGCCATCATGGGGCCCAACGGCAGCGGCAAGAGCACGCTCGCGCAGGTGCTGGCGGGGCATAGTGCTTACGAAGTGACGGGCGGCGAAGTTACGTACGAAGGCAAGGATCTGCTGGCGATGCCGCCGGAAGAGCGCGCGCGAGAAGGCCTTTTCCTGGCGTTCCAGTACCCGGTGGAGATTCCCGGGGTCAGCAACACTTATTTTCTGCGCTCGGCGTTGAATGCGATCCGCAAGCATCGCGGCGAGACCGAATACGACGCCATGGATTTCCTGGCGTTGGTGCGCGGGAAGGTGAAGCTGCTGGAGATGGACGAAACCTTAATGACGCGCTCCGTCAATGAAGGCTTTTCGGGCGGCGAAAAGAAACGCAACGAGATTTTTCAAATGGCGGTGCTCGAGCCCAAGCTGGGCATTCTCGACGAGACCGATTCCGGGCTCGACATTGACGCCCTCAAGATCGTGGCCAACGGAGTGAACGCTCTGCGCAGCAAGGACCGCAGCATTATCGTGGTGACGCACTACCAACGCCTGCTCAATTACATTGTTCCAGACTTCGTACACGTTTTGTACGACGGACGCATTGTGAAATCGGGGACGAAGGAACTGGCACTCGAGCTCGAAGAGAAGGGGTACGGGTGGCTCGAGCAGTCAGCCGCGTAAGGGCGGCCGGTAGATTGTGGCGTTGGAAGTAACCCCTCACCCGTCCCGCTCCGGCTGATGAAAACGCCGACAGCGGGGCACCCTCTCCCCAAGGGAGAGGGCTGTGATGATTTAGGGCGGCAGCCGCGGTGCATGTCATCCTGAGCGAAGCGAAGGATCTCCGCAGTTCGTCTCTCAAGAGGGAGAAAAGGCAACTGCAGAGATCCTTCGCTTCGCTCAGGATGACAAGGATGGGCATTCGCTCAGGATGACAACGCGAATGGACAGCGAACTACTTTAGGGGGCGGAGAGCTGATGATTGCCACAAGTGAAAAAGAGGGTCTTTACCTTGCAAGCTTCAGGGAACTCGAGGATCGTCTTGCGGCGAACTCGCCTTCCTGGCTGCACGAAATCCGCAGGGCGGCGATAGCAGGTTTTGCCGAGAAGGGATTCCCAACGACGCGGCAGGAAGAGTGGCGGAACACCAACGTGGCTCCGATCGCGGCGGTGCCCTTTCAGCTTGCCACCACCCCCTTACCCCCTCCTCAGGGAGGAGGGGAGTTGCGGATTCTCCAGCATCCGCTCGCTGACCTGGGATGCCCGAAGCTTGTCTTTATTAACGGGCGTTTTGCGAAGCAGCTTTCGACGCTGGGCGGACTTCCCGCGGAAGTTAAGGCGGGAAGCCTTGGGGAGGCGCTCGAGAGCGAAGGAAAAACGCTGGAGCGCCACCTGGCTCGTTACGCGGCGGATTACCGGGAGCACGCTTTCGTCGCTTTGAACACAGCTTTCCTAGAAGATGGGGCATTTATCGAGATTCCCAGAGGCGTTGTACTCGAGAAGCCCATTTACCTGCTGTACGTATCCGACCCGAACGGACTGCCCACTGTCTCCTATCCTCGCAATCTGATTATTGCGGGGCGAGAGAGCCAGGCCAGCATCGTGGAAGCGTACGTTTGCGGTAGCACCGGCACTCTTGCCGGTGCGAATGTGGACGACAGTGAGAAGGCGACAGGCAAGAGTGCCGGTCCCACCGAGGCAGTCTACTTCACCAACGCTGTGAGCGAAGTCGCGGTGGGTGAAGGCGCGGTGCTCGAGTATCACCGCCTCCAGCAAGAAAGCGACCGGGCGTTCCATTTCGGGCGGCTGGTATTCCACCAGGAACGCTCGAGCAACGTCGCCACGCACTCCATTGCGACTGGCGGGCGGCTGGTCCGCGAAGAAGTGAACGCGGTTCTGGACGGCGAAGGGGCGGAAGCAATGCTGGCGGGCCTCTATGTCATAACCGGCCGCCAACACATCGACAACCAGACCACTCTCGACCATGCCCAGCCGCACTGCAGCAGCCGGGAAGTTTACAAGGGCGTTCTGGATGGCGAGTCCTCGGCGGTCTTCAACGGCAAGATCATCGTGCGCAAGGACGCACAGAAAACCGACTCGAAACAGAGCAACAAAAACCTGCTGCTTTCCGAAAAAGCTGTGATCGACACCAAGCCGGCGCTCGAGATCTACGCCGACGACGTGAAATGCACTCACGGCGCCACCATTGGGCAGATCGATGCGGATGCGGTTTTTTATCTGCGTTCCCGCGGGATCGGACTGCAGGAAGCGCGTGACCTTCTGACTTACGCTTTCGTCAACGACATCCTGGGGCGCATCAAGTACCAACCGCTGCGCGAGCGGCTCAGCGAGGGTTTATCAGCTCGCTTGGCGAGCGGCCAGCGAGCCGAGGAGGCAGTAGAGTCCTAGTTTCAGCGTAGCGCTGGCCTTTAGGCCAGCATCTGCCGACCTAAAGGTCGGCGCTACCAGGTAAATTACGGCACTACCGAGGAGGCATGATGGCCACCACGCACCAGACAATCCAAGCGCCGGCACGCACATTGCCCGCGCCGGCCTTCGATGTGAAGCGGATCCGGGAGGATTTCCCGGGCTTAAAGCAGAAAATCCACGATAAGCCGCTGATCTATCTCGACAATGCCGCCACCAGCCAGAAGCCGCAAAAAGTCATCGACGCGATTGTCCGCTATTACACCGAGGACTGCGCCAACGTTCATCGGGGCGTTCACCTGATGAGCGAACGCGCCACGTACGTTTATGAAAACACCCGGAGGAAGGTGCAGAAATTCCTCAATGCTTCCGACCAGCGGGAGATCGTTTACGTGCGCGGGACCACCGAAGCCATCAACCTGGTGGCGCAGACGTTTGGAAAGCGCAACGTGCGGGCCGGCGACGAAATTCTGATCACCGGCATGGAGCATCACTCGAACATTGTGCCCTGGCAGATGCTCTGCGAGGAGAAAGGCGCCAGGCTGCGGGCGGCGCCGATCAACGACCGGGGCGAGTTGATTTTGGAAGAATTTGAAAAGCTCCTGAACGACCGCACGCGCCTGGTGGCTGTCGCCCACGTTTCGAACGCCCTCGGCACCATCAATCCGGTGCGCCAGATCGTCCAGATGGCGCACGCGAGGGGCGTTCCAGTCCTCGTGGATGGCGCGCAAGCCGCGCCGCACCTGAAGATTGATGTGCAGGAGCTGGACTGCGATTTTTACGCCTTTTCGGGCCACAAAGTTTTTGGGCCGACGGGAATCGGCGTGCTCTACGGCAAATTCGATCTTCTCGAGGCCATGCCTCCTTATCAGGGCGGCGGCGACATGATCAGCTACGTGAGTTTTGAGAAGACCTTGTACAACGCCGTTCCGTATAAGTTCGAAGCGGGAACGCCCGATATTGCCGAGGTGTACGGCCTGGAGGCCGCGCTCGACTACGTCAAAAAGATCGGTCTCGGGAATATCGCCTCCTACGAGCACGCCCTGCTCTCCTACGCTACGGAAGCGATCCAACAGATTCCGGACGTGCGGATCCTTGGCACGGCGCGCGAGAAAGCCGCAGTGCTTTCATTCAATCTCGAGGGTATACACGCCCACGATGTTGGGACTATACTGGACCACGAGGGAATTGCGGTTCGCACCGGCCACCACTGCGCTCAACCGGTCATGGACCGCTTCGGCGTGCCCTCCACCGTGCGCGCCTCGCTGGCATTTTATAACACCAAGCAGGAGATCAATTCCCTGGCCGCAGGCATCCAAAGAGTGAAGGCAGTGCTGGGGTGAGCCGTTAAATGGATTCCCGCCTTCGCGGGAATGACGCGAGTGGGACGACGTTCGAAGGGCGGTGGCGTAAAGCCAGCGCTCCTCGTAAGCCCTTACTCTTGACTCTGGACTCTAGACTCTGGACTTGTTTATGGCAGATCTCGAAGGCCTTTATCAGGAAGTCATTCTTGACCACAGCAGGCGGCCGCGTAATTGTCATTCCATGAAGGACGCCGACCGCCACGCGGACGGCTACAATCCCCTTTGCGGCGACAGGTTCACGATCTATCTGAAACTCCAGGACGACCGGATTGCCGACATCAGCTTCGAAGGCACCGGTTGCGCCATCTCGACGGCTTCGGCTTCCATCTTGACGGAGATACTGAAGGGGAAAACTCGCGCCCAGGCGGAGGCGCTGTTCGAAACCTTTCACGACCTGGTCACCGGAAAAACCCACGCAGAGGGTGAGACTCCGGCGCTGGGGAAGCTGGCAGCTTTCTCCGGAGTTTGCGAGTTCCCCGTCCGCGTCAAGTGCGCCACTTTGGTTTGGCACACGCTCCGCAGTGCCCTGAACGGCGAAAAGAAAACGGCCAGCACGGAGTGACTTGAATCATGGATGAGCAAGCTCCTCTCACCATCTCGCAGGCCATTGCCCTTCAGGACAAGATGATTGAGGCATTGCGCACCTGCTACGATCCGGAGATTCCCGTGAATATCTACGACCTGGGCCTGATTTACGAGGCCAAGGTCGATACCTCCGGCCACGCGATTGTGAAGATGACGCTGACCGCTCCGGGCTGCCCTGCGGCGGGCTCGCTGCCGGGTGAGGTGGAAGACAAGATCACCGTCCTTCCCGGCGTTCAGAGCGTTAAAGTTGACGTGGTGTGGGAGCCGCCCTGGAATAAAGATATGATGTCGGAAGCCGCCAGGCTGCAATTGGGGTTCTTCTGACCTCTTGGAGTGCGGCAGCGGAGCTTGCGGAGCTGCCGCCTTTTGGGGCGTAGCGCTGACCTTCAGGTCAGCATTTTCCGGATTGCGCATCGTGCTGACCTGTAGGTCAGCGCTAAGGGTTGGCCGGTTAACGGCGGCAGCTCCGCTGCCGCACTCCAACGCGCGACCATGAAACTGTCTTTCCAGGAAGAATACGGCTTGCGCTGCCTGCTGCGTGTGGCCACGCTGAGCGACTCCGGCTATTTAACCATCAATCAAATCAGCGAAGACGAAGGGCTCTCGGATTCCTACGTTGCCAAGCTGATGCGGATCCTGCGCCAGAACGGCTTCGTGCGAAGCGTTCGAGGACAAGTGGGAGGGTACGCGCTGGCCCGCCCGGCTGGGAAAATAATCGTGGGCGAGGTCCTCGCCGCACTCGGCGGGAGATTGTTCGACCCGCGATTCTGCATCGAACACTCGGGCCTGGAAGTTTCGTGCAAGAAACTGAGAGAGTGCACGATCCGAACCCTTTGGCGCACCTTGCAAGTGCTGGTCGATCAGGTTCTGAGCAAAGTGACACTGGCCGACCTCGTCGAAAACAGCGAGTCCGAGATGGCTTCGCACGTCAGCACGCTGGTGCAACTGGGGACGGCGTTGGAAACTAGAAAATAGAAACGGGAAACTGGAAATTGGAAACTGGAAATAGGAAACTGGGAATTAGAAAACGGAAATTGGAAAATGGAAACTGGGAATTGAAAACGGAAAATGTGAAATTGGAAATTTCAGATTCGCGGATCGCTACTTGATCTTCCAACGTTCATTTTCCAGTTTCCAGTTTCTATTTTCCAGTTTCCAATTTCCAGTTTCTATTTTCCAGTTTCCATTTTCTATTTTGGCAATTTCAAATCTCAAATTTCAAATTCTGAATTTCCAGACTCCACAGCCCATGAACACACCTCCCCTCTCCTCCCCTCTCGCCGATTACCACAGCTCGCAAGGAGCCACACTGGGCGAATATCATGGCGCCCTCGTTCCGTCCCTTTTCACGGCCTCCGTGGCGGAGCACAAGGCGGTGCGCGAAGCTTCCGGCCTGTTTGATTTCTCCTTTCGCGGCAAGTTTGCCATGAAGGGCCGCGACCATGCAAAGTTCCTGCACCGCATGGTTTCGAATGACATCAAGCGGCTGACGCCCGGCCAGGGGACGTACGCGACCCTGCTGACCCCCCAGGGCCACATTCGAGCGGATATGCGCCTTTACTGCGCCGAGGACCGGTTCTTCGTCGATACCGACGCCGACCTGCGCGACAAGGCGCTCGAAGGCCTGAAGCGTTACGTGATCGCCGACCAGGTGGAATTCGAGCCTCTGGACGTTTACGCTCTCGCCTTTCAAGGGCCACGCGCGCGCCCTTTGCTTGAGAAAACCTTGCACATCGCGCTTCCTGCAATGCAGGAATACGACCATTTCGCCACCAACTATGCCGGCTTCCTCGTGCATGTGGTGTGCGCGAGCGCTACGGGCGAGGAAGGGTACGAAGTCTGGACAGGGGCGAAGGGACTGCCGGCGATCTGGGGCGCTGCCTGCGGCCAGGCGCCGACTTACGGCATGTTACCTTGCGGGACACAAGCCCTCGAGACGCTGCGAATCGAAGCGGGTATTCCCCGCTACGGCCAGGAACTGGGCGAGGATACCATCCCCAACGAAGCGGGATTGTGGAACGCTCTGAGCTTCACCAAAGGGTGTTACGTCGGCCAGGAAATCGTGGAGCGCGCCCGAAGCCGCGGGCATGTGAATTGGGTGCTGATGGGACTCGTCGTGGAATCGGAAACTCCACCCGCCCCCGGTGACAAGCTGGCGCGCGAGGGCAGAGAGATCGGTGAGGTCACCAGTTCCTGCATTTCACCCACGCTCGGCAAGACGATCGCCTTGGCTTACCTCCGCCACGAAGTCGCGGACCCTGGAACAAAATTGGAATTCCCCTCGGGCGCGTCCGCCGAAGCGACAGCGCTGCCCTTCTACCGTCGCACCCCGTAATCGGAAGACCGAAATTCGAAAATCGAAGATCGGAATTCGAAAATCGAAACTCGGATATCGAAGACCGAAATCTGAAAATCGGGGTGATTTGAGATCAGGCGGAACCATGGACCGGCGCTGCGTCGGGCTGATTAATCCTGACATACTGAATTACGCGGTGCGGTTGCGCCTTTCAAATCTGAAATCTCGAATCTCAAATCGGGGCCAAGTGCGGGTTTCCTATTCCCATGGATTTTGCCGAATAAGAGCCGCAGCCCTAAGAAGAAGGTCTGCCCTACCTATCTCACTGCCGGCGGGGGGTTAGCTTCTTGGTGACCAGCATGATCAAGGCACCGAGCGCCCAGAGCATAAGCGGCAGAACGACTGTCGCTACAGCGTGAGCCCCGATGTGACCCCAGGTTCTGCCGCTAGTTTTGCCGGGCGAGAACTCGGGGGCGCTGAAGATATTGTCCTTTCCGGTGTGCATCGCGATCAGGATTCCGGTGATGATGATCGCGTTGCCGATGATCACCGGCAGAGCGTAGATGGGCAGCAGTTGTTTGTAGCTCCCAAAGCCACTGGTGTGAACACGGACGGCGTAGTAGAGCATCCCCAGCAGGAAACAGACGGTCAGGCTGAGAAACTTCACCTGGGAGTTGGGCACACCGAGAAGAGATGCCGTTAACCTCGCCACCCCGACGACCAGAACCAGGATCAGAAATCCGCTTTCGAATCGAACGTATTCGGATAAGCTCTTCCCGAAGATTCTCATCCAACAATTATACGATGGAATCGGGCGTCGGCGCCGGAGTGTGACACCCTCTCCCCAGGGGAGAGGGCCGCGCTCACGTCACAACTGACACACTCTCCCCACGGGAGAGGGCTACTCATTCAATTCTCTTTTTCGCCTGAATCCTGAATCCCGAATCCTGAATCCTGTTTGTTACACCGGCAATCTCACTCTCGCTTCGCATCCTCGGCCTGTGGACCGGTTTTGAAGCATCAGGGAGCCGCCGTGGGCCTCGGCGATTTGGCGGCTGAGGACGAGCCCAATGCCTGTGCCTACGGCTTTCGTGGTGAAGAAGGGCACAAAAAGGTTTGCGGTGTTGGACAGTCCCGGCCCTTCATCTTCGATCAATAATTCGACGTATTCTCCATTTCGCCTCCAGCCAAGACTCACGCCGCCGCCGGTTTCGAGCGCTGCATCCACCGCATTCCGAACCAGGTTGATCAGCATCTGCTCGAGTTGGTCCGGGTCAACCTGGAGAGTCAACTGCGGCCCCGCAACCAAGTTCACCGGCAATCGTCTTTCGAGGCCCACGACTCGTCGCGCCAGGGCCCCCAGGTCCGCCGGTTGCAATTTCGGCGAGGGTAAGCGCGCTAAGCGCGAATAGCCCTCCATGAACCGGCTGAGCGATTCAGCGCGTCCTTCGATAACGCTCAACCCCCGGCGCGCATCCTCATCCCAGTCCGCCGGCCGCGGTTGGCGGGTCAAGAGGCTTCCAAGCGTTCCGGCCATTGACTTGATGGGGGCCAGCGAGTTATTCAGCTCGTGCCCCAAAACGCGGATGAGGCGCTGCCAGGCCTGCCGCTCTTCTTCGCGCAGAGCCTGGCTGAGATTCGTCAGCACCAGCAACTGGTGCGGCCGGCCATGCTCGCGAAAGGTGCTGCGACGGATTCCCCAGCGGCCGGCCTCCCCCGGGAAAGACATCGTCATGGTCCGCACCGCTTCGCCCTCGAGACATGCGCCGAGGCTTAACTCCAAAGCCGTCCGCCCCAGGATTCGTTCCGCAGGCTGCGCCAGCAAACGTTCACCTGCGCGGTTCAAAAGGCGGAGCCGTTGCTCGCCGTCGAAGCTAAATATGGCCACGTCAATTTCTTCCATTACCTTGCGAAGAAGCGCGATGGCTTCCAGGGAAGAGAGCCGCTGGTCGCGCAGCATTTCGCTGAGCGCGTTCACTTCTGCATAGACCTCGCCCAAAGCAGAGCGCGACCTACTCCCTCGGGCACGAATCGAGTAATCCTCCTCCCGCAGTGCGGAGAGAAGGTTGGAAAGAGTTTGTAGGGGGTGTGTGACCTTCCCGCGCAGGCCGAGAGAGAACCCTAACCAGACCACGACTAAAATGAGGGCTAAGGTCCAGCGTGTTTGGGACGAGTAAGACGCCGTCCACAGCAGGATGACGGCCACGAGGATGGCGGGGAAGCCTGCCACCAGGGCCATGAGCGTCAGGCGATTTTCAAGCGTCAGACGGCGCCGCGAGCGCAGCGGCCGCGCCCCCGTGCCTAGTTCGGTTTCTTCGGGATCTATGGCCATGCTCGTTGGGAATGGACGATTGTCGATTGATGATTGCCGATTGTCGATCGTCAGTGAAGGCTCGACCGTTCCACATCGCGGGGCGAGTTCGATATTTCGCGGCGCTCCTGCTCGAGATAGGGGCTGGCTCTTTGATCAATCGAGAATCGGCGGCATTCAATCGAGAATCGGCGGCATTCAATCGACAATCGGCAATCGACAATCTTCAATCGCCTAAAGCCCATACTTCCTCAGTCGTCGGTACAGGCCGCTGCGGCTCAAGCCCAGCGCGGACGCTGCCTGGCTGACGTTCCCCCCGTATCGCGCCACAGCTTTCTTGATGAGCATGCACTCCACTTCCTCGAGGCTCAGTTCTTCCAGGCGCGAGGCGCCTTCGCGCTCTGTCCGCAAGCCAAAATCACTGGGCCGCACCACGTCGTCTTGCGCCATCAGGACGGCCCGTTCGACCGCGTGCTCGAGTTCGCGCACATTGCCGGGCCAAGCGTAATCCAGAAGGAATTGGATCGCAGCCGGGTCGAACGCGGTGAGGGGCTTCCGGTAACGCTCGGCATAGCGCCGCAGGAAGTAATTGGCCAGAAGCGGGATATCCTCGCGCCGTTCACGCAAGGCGGGAAGATGAATCTCAATCGTGTTAAGGCGGAAGAGAAGGTCTTCGCGGAAGCGGCCGGCCTCGACTTCCTGAGTAACGTCCGCGTTGGTTGCCGAGAGCACTCGCACGTCGACGCGCCGGGTCTTGGAGGAACCCACTCGCTCCATCTGCCCCGTCTCGAGCACGCGCAAGAGCTTGGCTTGTAAATTGATGGGGACATTGGCAATTTCATCCAAGAACAACGTCCCTCCGTCGGCAAGTTCGAATCGGCCTACGCGGTCTGTCTTGGCATCTGTGAAAGCGCCTTTCACGTGGCCAAACAACTCGCTTTCAAACACGCCTTCGGAAAGGCCCCCGGCGTTCACGGTCACCATCGGCTTTGCCCCGCGGGCAGAGAGCGAGTGGAGTGTCTGGGCAACTACCTCTTTTCCCGTGCCGTGCTCGCCGGTGATCAAAACATTGGCGTCCGAAGGGCCAACGCGGGAAATCAGTTCCAGCACCGGGCGCATGGCGGCGGATTCGGCGATGAGGGTAGGACGCCCCTCGGCGCGCAGCAACCGGTTCTCCGCCTCCAGGCGAAGCCCCTGCCTCAGCGCCCGGCTGAGATCGATCTGGGTGCGTAGGATGGCGAGCAAGCGGGCGTTGTCCCAGGGTTTTTGGATAAAGTCCCGAGCGCCGCGCCGCATGGCTTCTACTGCCACGCCCACACTGCCCCAGGCGGTCATCACCACCACCGGCAAAGTGCTGTCGAGCGCCTGGAGCTTTCTCAGCAGGTCCAGGCCTTCCTGGCCGGAAGTGGTGTCGCGCGCAAAGTTCAGGTCCATCAGCACCAGGTCGAAATCCTGGGCATCGAGCGCCGACAGGATGCCGGCCGGTGAAGTCGCCGACTCGGTAATGTACCCTTCGCCTTTGAGCAGCATGCGAAGCGCTTCCAGCACATCAGGAAGATCGTCAGCGATGAGCACTTTGGAGGTCTGTAACGTGGTCATATTCGATTAGTTGAGAGGGCAGTTCATCGGGAGATCGGGTGGACGATTTGTGATTTGTGATTGGGTTTGCAATCACCAATCACCAATCGCTAATCACAAATGGCTCACCCGATCTCCCGATCACCCGATCGCCCGATTCTTTACTCTTTCACGATCCACCCGTCCGCCAGTCTAATGATGCGGTGGCTGTAAGCGGCGTTCGTTTCCGAGTGCGTTACCTGAATGATGGTCGTTCCGTCCTTGTTGAGCTTGGTAAAGAGTTCCATGATTTCCCGGCCTTGGTCGGAGTGCAGGTTGCCCGTCGGCTCGTCGGCCAGGATCAGTTTCGGGTTGGCAATTACGGCTCGGGCCACGGCCACTAATTGCTGCTGGCCACCGGATAGCTGGTTGGGGAAGAGATCCTTCTTGCCCACAATGTGAAACCGGTCCAAAGCGTCGGCAACCAGCGCCTGACGCTCCGCAGACTTGACATTCCGGTAAGAAAGAGGAATATCAAGGTTCTCAGCGACCGTAAGGCCGTCCAAAAGGTGATACTGCTGGAATACGAAGCCAACAGTTTGTTTCCCGATTTCCGCCCGCTGTTTCAAATTCATTTTGTGCACCGGGCGCTCCGTCAGGTAGAACTCGCCTTCCCACTCGCCGTCCAGCATTCCAATGATACTCAGGAGCGTGGACTTGCCAGCTCCGGACGGCCCCATGATGGTCACGAATTCTCCCTCCGCGATATCCATGTTGATGCGCCGCAGCACGTAATATCTGCCCGGGCCCACGGGATAATACTTTTCGAGATTCCTTAAAGTTATCATTGCGTTGTCCTCACGTAAGTAGTCAGTCGTCAGTTGTCAGTTCTCAGTAGCTGTCAGCCTTCAGCTCTCAGCTATCAGCAAGCAGTTCTTCAAGAGCTAAGCACTAAGAGAATGCTGACAGCTGAGAGCTGACGGCTGACAGCTTCATTCGTACCGCAGCGCCACAATCGGATCAACCTTCGTCGCTCGCCGGGCGGGGATGTAGCAGGCGGCCAGCGCCACCACTAGCAGAATCAGGCACGTCAAGGCGAAGGTTGTCGGATCGAAAGCGCTGACCTGGTACAATTGGCTTCGCAAAAGCTGGGCCAGGATAGTGGCGCCCACAGCTCCGGCCAGAACCCCGGCCAAAGCAAGGCGCAATCCCTGCCTTATCACCATGCCCCAAACCTGTCCGCGCTGCGCGCCCAACGCCAAGCGGATGCCGAACTCTTGTGTGCGCCGAGTGGTGCTGTAGCTGATGACGCCGTAGAGCCCGATGGCCGCCAGGAAGAGCGCCAAGGCGGAGAAAATCTCGAGCAAAGAGGTGGCGAGCCGTTGTGGACCGAGCGAGCCGGCAACATATTGCTCCAGGGTCTTGAAGTCAGCCACGGGCTGACCCGGATCGACGGAGGCGACAGCTCCCTGAATAGCCGCAGCAAGTTTCGTCGGATCCGTCCTGGTCCTGACAATAAGAAATGCTTGCTGAAGCGGCTGCTGGAGCATGGGGTAGTAGCATACTCCTTTTCCTGAGTCGCCAACCAGGGCTGATTGCATCACGTGTGCCACCACACCCACGATTGTAGCCCAAGGCCCGCCCCGCCGGAGACGTTGTCCAACAGGATCCTTGTTGGGCCAGTACTGCCGCGCGAGATTCTCGTCAATAATAACAACCGGCTGCGTGCCTAGGCGGTCCCCTTCGGTGAACTCCCGCCCTTTTCGCAGGGGAATGTGCATGGCCTCGAAATATCCCGGCGTGATCCAATTCAACATGCTGTGCGGCCCGGGGTCGCCGGGGCCCTGCGGGCGGCCTTCGATGGAAAAGGAAGCGGAGGGATCAAATCCGGAAAACGGCAACGCCTCCACCACGGCCGCGGAAGAAACTCCAGGAAGGGCTTCCAGCCTTTCATTAACGGCGTGATAGAAAGCTGCCTGCTTCTCCGCGGACTTGTACTGGCTATCCGGAAGCTGCACGCTGGCTGTCATCACGCCCCTTGGATCGAACCCGGCGTCGACCTCCCCCATGCGCGTAAGGCTCTTCAGAAGCAAGCCGGCGCCTACCAACAACACCAGTGCCATAGCAACTTGCCCCACTACAAGCCACTCCCGCAGGCGGAGGCGGCCCGAGCTCGCCGTCGCCGCTCTTGTTTCCTCCTTGAGCGTTCCAGACGCTCCGCGGCTGAAAACTTCGCCAATGGGCAAGATCCCTAGCAAGGTTCCGCTCAGGATCATCAGCAGGGCCGCAAATAGGAGCACATGCGCATCCACGTGCACCTTGAACCCGGAAGATAAACTTCCCGGGGCAATACGGAGCAAGAGGCCCGCGCCGTCGTAAGCTCCTGCGACACCGGCAATGGCGCCGCAAAAGGTGAGCAGGAAGCTTTCCACCAATGCCTGCCGAAGCAGGTCACGCATTTGCGCGCCCAAGGCAACACGCACAGCAAATTCCTTGCGTCGAACAGATGCTCTGGCCAGCAGCAGCCCGCCGATATTCGAGCAGGCAATCATCAGGACGAACCCGACCGCGCCTAACAGGATCAGCATCGGCGTGCGGAAGTTGCCGGCGCCGTACTCGGTAAACGGAAGTGCGAAGATTCCCCAGCCCGAGTCTTTCGCGTAGGTGTTCTGCGGATAAGCTCGGATCAAGCGCTGCGTCAGCATGCTGACGAAGGATTCGGCCTGCGCCTGCGAGACCTCCGGCCGAGACCGTGCCACAACGAAGAAGTTTTCGTTGAAATAATTGTCCGGCGAAAACTCGCTTGCCGGGAGCCCCAGGGGGACCCAAAGCGCCGACCGGCGAGGCCAGTCAAAATCCGGCGCCATGATTCCGACCACGCGGTAGTCCTCGCGGTTCAATTGAATGCTCTTGCCGACAATCGCAGGATCGCCGCCGAAGAGGCGTTGCCAGGTGTCGTAAGCGAGCAGGGCCACTTGGTTGGCATGAGGTTGGTCCTCCTCTGGCCGGAAGATGCGCCCCAGAAAGGGCCGCGCGCCGAACGTGTCAAACCATTGCCAGGTGACCTTGGCCACGGTGAGCCGCCGCGGTCCTTCCGGAGCGAGGTAATTGAAGCTCTCTTGTACTTCGGCAGCGGCAGAAGAGAACACCTGCTTGCTGTCCTGAATGTCTTTGAAGTCTGGCGCCGAAATCACGATGCTCTTCAGATTCAGTTTGTCGTACTTTACACGAACCGCAAACAGGTGATCGGGATCGTTGATTCCCGACGGATGCAGGAACATCTCATTGATGACGCTGAAGATGATCGTGTTGGCGCCGATGCCCAGCGCCAGCGAGACTACTGCTACGACGGTGAAGCCGGGATTCTTCGCTAGCATGCGGAAGCCGTAACGAAAGTCTTGAAGCAACGTGCTCATCGATCTCCTCTCATCGAAAGATCGGGTGTACTATTTGCGATTTGTGATTTCTGATTTGCGATTGGCCTTTTCAGCCACCAATCACCAATCGCAAATCGCCAATCACAAATAGTTCACCCGATCTCCCGATCACTCGATCTCCCGATTAATTTAGTCGTGCCGCAACGCCACCATGGGATCGACTTGGGTAGCCCTGCGAGCGGGAATGTAAGTGGCCAGGAGCGCCGCAAAGCCGAGCAGCAGCGCGACTCCCGCAAGCGTCAGCGGATCGGTTGCGCTCACCCCGAAGAGCAGTGATTGCATAGCGCGGGTCAGCACCAGAGCGCCGGCAATTCCGGTCGCAAGGCCAATCACCGTGGTCAGCATTCCCTGACTGAGTACAAGGCGCAGCACATGAGGGGCGCTCGCCCCCAGCGCCATTCGAACACCGATCTCGTGCGTGCGCCTCACCACCGAGTAGGCCATCACGCCATAGATGCCAGCGACCGCGAGCAGCAGAGCTGTCGCCGCGAAGACTCCCACCAGCGTAAGGTTGAAGCGCCGCGTGTTGAGCGAAGCGGAGAAGACCTCCTGGAAAGTCTGGAAGCGGGGCGCGACGTCGGGCGCCAGGTCTTGCACCGCGCGACGAACTGTCGCGACCAACGAACTGGGCGGCGTAGCCGCGCGCATCACGACGTTGAAGTCACGCCCGGCACGCAGACGTTGACGGTAGTTGACGTACACGGTGGGCTCTGGAGGCTTCTCGAGGCTCCGGTAGTGCGCGTCGGCGACAACACCCACCACGGTGAGCAGGCGCATGTCGCCATCCATGTTGCCAAACTCGATGGTCCTCCCCAGGGGGTCCCGGTTGGGCCAAGTGGCGCGCGCCATCGATTGGCTGACCACCGAAGCATGAGGAGCATCAGGGCCGTCGCGCTCGTCGAACAAGCGTCCGCTAAGCAGCGGAATAGCGAGCGCTTTGAAATAACCTTCGCTCGCGACGCAGTAATCCGCGCTGCCGCCCGGAGTGGTCGTCCAGAAGCGGTCGAAGCGCGCCTGGTCTTCCGGCTTAGTCAGGTCGAACTGAGGTTCGCGGTCGACCAGCAGAAACTTGCCATCTGCGCAATCGCCTGCTTCCCCGAGAGGCAGGTTCGAGACTCCACCGACCTCCTCGACGCCGGGCATCGAACGTAAGCGCTCGAGCAGGCGGCTCATGAAGGTTGCCGGCTTTCTATCTTTGACCATTTCCGTGATGTCAGCCGTAGTGGCGGGCTGCGAGCCTGGCACCTCGAGTTCCATAGTTACTATGTTCGCGGTGCGGAACCCGGGATCGACGGAGAGCACGCGAAGCAAGCTGCGACCCAGCAATCCGGCGCCGGCCAGCAGCACCAGCGTCACGGCCACCTGGCCTCCCACCAGACCGCGCGCCAGACGATGCGAAGCGATCGAACCGGCAGCCCCGCGGCCTCCCTCAGCCAGCGCTGCCTGCGGATCGGTTGCCGTCGCGCGGAGCGCCGTCAGCACTCCCAATCCGACCGCCACCAGAACGCAAAGTCCCAGCGTGAACGCCAATACCGGCAGATTGATCGAAACTTCGTCGAGCCGAGGCAAGCCGGGTGGGGCGAGCGCCAGCAGGGTGTCTACGCCCCAAAGCGCCAGCAGTAAGCCCAGTGCGCTACCGGTGAGCGACAGCAAGAGTGATTCTGTCAGGAATTGGCGCACCAGGCGTCCTCGGCCTGCCCCCAGCGCGGCGCGGACCGCCAATTCCCGTTGACGTTCCGCCGCCCGCGCCAGCAGCAGGTTCGCCACGTTGGCGCACCCCACCAGCAACAGAAAACCGACGGACGCCAGCAGGATCAGCAGCGCGGTGCGGATATTGGTGGTGAGCGCGGCGCGCAGGGGCATCACGCTGGCGTCTCTCATGTCGATCTCGGGCTTGTACTGCTGGTAGAGGCCGTGCGCGAGGGTGGAAAGCTCACTGCGCGCCTGCGCCAGGCTCACGCCGTCTCGCAGCCGCGCCACCGCCATGGCCCAATTGTGTGCGGTGCGGCTGGGCGTCTCGCCCCAGAGCTCTGCCGGAGTCCAGAGGTCGCTGCGAGCGGGAAAACCGAACCCGGGCGGCATCACGCCCACTACGGAGACGCTCCGGTTCTCCATTCTAAGCTTAAGCTGGGAGAGATCAGTCGTGCTGCCCAGGTGCTGCTGCCAATAGCCGTAACTCGCGATCGCTGCCGGCCTGCCTCCCTCGTGCAGCTCCTCCTCGGAGAAGGTGCGGCCCAGCATCGGCGCCACGCCCATGATGTGGAAGAAGTCGCGCGAAACGCTGGCGACACCCACCCGCGCCGCTGCTGAGCCGCTGGAGACCGTCACCTCCCAGCTAGACAACTTGGCCATGCCCGCGAAACTGCGATTCGCGGCTCGCAAGTCGTCGAAGTTGGGGTCTGTGAATTGCATCAGGTGGCCATCGGCAGCTACCTCCTTGATGCTCACGAGCTGCTCGGGGTTGGGGTAAGGCAGGCTGCGCAGGAGCACGCCGTAAACCACGCTAAAGATGGCGGTCGTGGCGCCGATGCCCAGCGCCAGCGTCAGCACCGCCACCGCAGTGAAGCCGGGATTCTTCACCAGCATTCGCAAGCCGTAACGCAAATCGTGGAGAAGTGTGTTCATCGTTGTCCTCTCATCGGGAATTCGGCTGATCGGGTGAACAACAAACCTCGGGTGATGGGGTGGGTAGAACTGTGAACCAGAATCTGGCACACTGATCCATCAAGCTATCACGCGCAATGCGACGGCCGATTTGCTCTTCATCCACCCTATCGCCTGCTGGCTTGACGGATTTCCATAAAGTTGATATGGTTTTCCATATGAAGACTACTTTGATCATTCCCGATCCCGTTTTCCGGGACTTAAAGCGGTGCGCGGCAGACCGGAACGAAACAATGTCTGCCCTTGTCACGGAGTTTCTCGTCCGAGGCTTGCACGAAACCGAAAAACCTAAACGCCCCTTTCGCTTTCCGACCTTTAGTGTGGGCCAGCCCAGGGTCGACGTCGCCAATCGCGAAGCCTTGCTTGACTTGCTAGACCGCGAGCGCGACGGGCAACTGTACGGGCGCGGCAGGAGAAAGGGCTGAACTTGTTTGTTGTTGACACTAATCTCTTGATCTACGCGGCTCTCCGGGAATTCAAGGAACACGATCAGGCGGACAGACTCCTCGCGAACTGGGGGAGGGCCACCGAGCCCTGGCGCATCACCTGGTCTATTGCTTACGAATTCATGAGGGTGGTAACTCACCATGCGCCGTTCCCGCACCCCCTGACGTTTGCGGAGGCTTGGGATTTCATCGAGAGTCTGCGCACATCTGCATCGTTTGGAACCCTGGTGGAAACGGAGCGACACGCCGAAGTGGTTCGTGAACTCACCCTCGAGTATCCACGCATATCTGGAAACAGGCTGCACGACCTTCACATTGCCGCGCTCATGCGAGAGCACGGTGTACGGGAGATTCGCACCGCTGATCTTGGCTTCCACCAATTCAAATTCCTCCGGGTCGTCAATCCCCTGTAGTTCAAAAAAACGAAACTCGAAGTTCGAAACTGCAAGCTGCTGTCAGCCGTACAAGCGGCCACAACGCTCCAACCGTGGCGGCTACAAGGGCCGCCCCTACCTCGATCATATGAAAAGGCCGTGGACCCTGAAGCGGTGTGCCCGCGCTACCCACGGCGCTACTCGTAGCGCAGTACTTCGATGGGAGCGACCCGCGTCGCTCGGCGGGCGGGGAGGTAGCACGCCAGCAGAGCAATGACCGCCGCGGCTACGGCGCCCATGCCCAGGCAAATTGGGTCGTACGGCTTGACACCGTAGAGTAAGCCAGCCGCCAGGCGGCCGACGCCCACGGCGGCAACCATGCCCACCAGAACTCCCGCCAAGGCCAGCCGGAGTCCGCGGAGCAAGAAGAGTGTCTTGACCTGCTGAAGACCTGCGCCCAGGGCCAAGCGGATGCCGATTTCGCGCGTGTGGCTTCTCACAATGAATCCGACCACCCCATAAAGACCAATCGCGGCAAGAAAGACTCCCAGCAGGCTTAGGACGGCCATCAACCGAGATTCGAAGACCAGGTCGAAGGTGGACAAGTCGAGCAGGCTATGGACCGTATCGACGCCGACGATGATCAGGGTTGAGCGGTAGTCGTGAATTTCCCGCCGCAGCAGGGAGATCACCGCGTCAGGCTTCTGTGAAGCCTCCACAATCAGCGCGCCCCCGTTGTATTGCGACTGCGCGTAGGGCAGATACATGTAGGGGGTAGGATTCTCGCGCAACCAGATCGTCTTGGCGTCCTCGGCGACGCCGACGATCAACGTATCCTCCTTACCAATCTTAATGGACTTACCCAGCGCATCGTCGTGCGGCCAGAACCGGCGCGCCATGAAGCGGCTGACGATGACGACTTTTTGTGACTGGGGACCGTCCGCAAAGGTGAAGTCGCGCCCCTCAAGGATATGGGTCCCGATAGTTTGAAAGTAATTCGGGCCGACAGCGTTCAAATGAATGGGAATGCTCGACTGGCTTTCGGGAAGCTGAAAGCCAGGAATGGAAACTGCCTCATTCGCTCCTCCACCCGAACCGCTCAGCAGCATGCGCATGGCGTAGGTTGCGCGCTTAACTCCCGGCAGGCTCGCCGCGCGCTGCGCGAGGTCGGGCAGGAATTTCACTCCTTGCTGTCCGCCGACGTTTACGACGACAAGGTTTCTGCGCGTATCGAAGCCGGCGGGCAGGTCCCGGACCGTCGAGAGACTGCGGAAGAACAACAGCGAGATTGTCATCACGACGACGGAAAGCGCCATTTGACCTACCACGAGCAGATTCCGCGCCGTAAAGCGGCGGCTTCCCCGCACGAGCACCGCTTCTTCACCTTTGAGGACCCCCGCCAGGCCCACTTTCCAGGCGCGCAAGGCGGGAGTGAGCGTAAACAATACGGTGGCGAGAAGCGCGATGCCTGCGGTGAAACCAAGTTCCCGCAAGTCAACACGCATGTCCGGCCCAAGAAAGGAATAAGCTGCCGGCATAAGAGCTCTCTGCACGCTCATCAGCCAAGCGGTGAGCGTGAGGCCGAGGGTGCCACCCGCGGCAGAAAGTAGAAGGCCTTCAGCCAGGAATTGCCGAAGCAGTTGCCATCGGCCGGCGCCCAAGGCAACCCGGACGGCCGATTCCCGCCACCGGATTTCGGAGCGCGCCAGGAGCAAGCCCGCAATGTTCGAACAAGCGATCAGCAGCACGAGGCCCGGGATGGCCATCACCAGAAGGCTGGCGAGGAGCATTTTGCGTTCGTCCATCGTTTCGGGACTGAGCTGGTAGGTTCTGCCGCGGTTGGTTTCCGGGTAAATCGCGGCCAAGCCGCGACTGAAGGCATCCAGCTCAGCTGAGGCTTGCGCGGGCGTTACCCCGTCTCGCAAGCGAGCCTCGGCTTCACACCACCGATCTCCCCGCTTAGGAGGATGCGCAGAGTCGAATGCGACGGCGTCAGATGTCAGGATCCAGATGTCTGTGGGGACGTCCCGTGCGAGTCCCTGGAAATGCTGTGGCGTTACTCCGATTACCGTTGCGGTGTGACCGGTGAGCTTGATTTCTTTGCCGATGATCCCGGGAACACCTCCCAGGCGGCCTCGCCAAAGGCGATAGCTGACCACCACACCGAGCTGAGATTGAGGTCTGTTGTCCAGTTCAGGCGCGAAAACACGCCCCAGCAGAGGCTTTACTCCCGTGACTTTGAAATAGTCCGGCGAAACTTCATCCACAAGAACCATGTTGGACTCATCCAGAGAATTGACGAAGCGGGACTGACGGGAATAAATCGTCACACCGGAGAAAGATTTCACCTGCTGGCGAAGGTCCTGGTAATCGGGATAGGAAAAACCGGTCTCGAAGCCCTGAGGACTCTTGATTTGGAGCTGCACGAGCCGCTCAGGGTTGGCTACGGGAAGAGGGCGCAGGAGGAGGGCGTCCAGCATAGTGAAAATCGCTGAGTTAGCCCCGATGCCCAACGCCAGCGTCAGCACCGCCACGGCGGTGAAGCCAGGGTTCTTCGCCAGCATGCGCAGACCGTAACGCAAATCTTGAAGAAGAGCATTCATGATGCCTCCTTACCGGCAAAGGTCCAAAAATCGAAATTCGAGACTCGCCTCCACTTCCAATTTCCCTCCCTAAACGGGGCTAGGAGTGAGGCCTAAGCATCAGCAATCGTCGATCACTTGTCAGCGCGGACCGAGTGCAACTTAATGGGCAGTACCCTAGCGTAAGCCTTGAAAACAGGATCCGTCGTGAATATGCTCCACTTCCGGCCCAGGGCAACCTGGCAAATCAACGCGTCTACAACGGAAGCCACGATTCCCAATGCCCGGCAATCGTTGCTGCCCCTTGCAGCCGCCTCGTAGTCTGCGGTTCCGACCAGCTCGTCGGGAAAAGCCCGCAGGGCCAAGCGGAGCTTCTCATACTGCGCCGCCATCCTAATTCCTGACAACAGCTCCTGCCGTACCAGCCCGATGACGCGAGCGCGGCCCTCACGCGTAAGGTCTACCAATTCGTCCACGATCAACCGCTCCTGTGCGGTTAGGTCCGCGGGCTTTCGACGTAGTGCCAGGGACCACACCGAGGTGTCCACCAAAACATTCATGCTCGTTTCCGCCGCTCGCGCTTGTAGTCATAGGTCCGGTCGTACTCGATAGTTCCAAAAAGTGAGAGAATCTGCTGTTGCTTGCGGCGCTGCACGTATTCGTCCAGTGCCGCATTCACGGTTTCCTTCTTGGTGCGGTGATGTCCCAGCTTCTGGGCCTCGGCAATCAAGCGATCATCAATAGCAAGGTTGGTCGGCATGGTTTTCTCCACACATTATTCTACACAATCGATTGTGTAAAGTCCAGCCTCTCCAATCCAGCGATTCCGCATCCGAGGTTGGAGGTGCGCGAAATAGTTAGTCTGGGCGCACCGGAGGCGGTCGGGCAGATTCGCATAGGCTTTGTGGGCGGGGGCAGGGCGGGAAAATACCCGCG
>JBELAJ010000350.1:0-9540 GCA_049508935.1 Terriglobia bacterium
TTTGTCCAGCGTGACGGAGGCCGGCGCGCCGCGCCCTGATTGGAATGCCACATTCCACGGGCCCTCGATCGTTTCGAGGTCCGTCTCCACGACCTTGGGTAGAGTGCGCGAGATTTCCTTTGTCGGCTTGCGGAACACCACAAAGACCGTGCCCCAGGGTTCCAGGTGCAACGGCACGGTGGTCCGGCCGTCGGCGATCGTGAACGACGCAGGCCCCGTCAGTCCGGTGTCAGGGTGCCAGAGTTCCGCCGCCTTGCCGGCAACGCGAAACGTTGCATCCACCGTTTCGTCGCGGTCGTTGCGATTATCCACAAAGTAGAGATCGCCATCCGCCAGCTTTCGATGTACGAAGAGAAGGCGCGTGTCGCTCTCCGGCTTGGTGTGGTCGAAATCCGGCGCAAGGTTCATGGCGGTTAGAGCAGCCTCGGCGTTCTGCCCGGCGTAGACCTTGCCCTGACCTACCGTATGCACACCCGTGCCATCGCCAAACAGCTCGTCGCTTAAGCGCTGGAACTCCGCCTGGTCGTCGGCAAGGCTGGGATCGTCAATCGGCTTCTGGCCGGCCGCGACCGCGCCATCTTCCACTAATTTGTGAATCGCGCGCATCACTGGCAATGACATGTGCCGGCTGTAGGGATCGAGCGCCAGCAAACGGTATTCCATCCCGCTCTTGGTCGTAATTCGCCCATCCTTCGCGCTCAGCATGTGTATCAGGGCGTCGGCGTTGAGGTAATCAGGGCGTCGGCGTTGAGGTAATCGAAGCCATAGCCTGCCGGCACATCCGGCGCCTTGTCCCTGAAGATCGCCGTCAGGTTGGAATCTTCCCCGTAGAAATAAAGCACGTCGGCGCCGAAGTGCCCTTGCTGAAGCAGATAACTGCAACGCGCAAGGTATATGATCCATGGGCCGGCTTCTTCCGCCCAAGTTTCGTTGCGGTTGAACCACTGCCCGAAAGGTCCCAGCGTCATTCCCGGCGCTTTGGATTTGTCCACCAAGGGTTGGTGCGCTGACTCGTGAATCACGAAGCGGTTGATGCCGTTGAGGAATTCCTGGTCGGCCGTTGGCTTCAGCGTGGCCGGCGACCACGCCCAGGGCGCGGCGGCAGCGGTCATTGACTCCGCCGCTGCCAGGTTTTGACCGTAAATATGAGCGACTGATGCCGATTCACGATCATCGGCGTTGTAGCCGTATTGCTCCTTGTTGACTCCCGGCGTCTGCGTCCACATGGCGCTCATGGGCACTTCGTTGAACTTTTTCACTTCCATGCCATCCGCCACGAAAGCGCGCCCGCTCTCGTGCGACTCGCCGTAATGGCCCATGTGCCACTCGTGCAACGTAGCTTCGAGTTGGCCGTAATGCTCGTTGGCAATCAGATCGCTGATGGTTTTGCGGAGGTCCCAGAGAAAGCGGTCGCTGGCTTCGGCGCTCTCGACAACCCTTCCGGCAAGAACCGGCAGCCAGGGCAGAGGATCGTAGCCGCGCAGCGTTTTGAACTGCGCGAGCATGTTATCGGTCCAGTTCTGCGAGCCCGCCTCCCAACTATCGTTGACCACATAGCGGATGCCGCGTTTGCCCATATAATCCGCGCCCACGGTTTGCTTGTAGCTGTCGAGGTAAGTCTCCATGTAGTTCTTCACGTAAGTGTGGTTCAGCTTGTCGACCTCGAGGCCCGTGGCCTCGGCGGTCGCGGGATGGTTGGTAATCCCTAACAGCGAGTAGCCGAAGCGCAGGACGACCCAATGGCCCTCGGGCGGCGTCCAGTCGAGCTTGCCGTCCGCGCTCATCTTCGATGTCAGGTCGATCACATCGGACTTGGATATGGCGTCCGCGGAATCGACCGCAGGTGTCGCGAATTCGTAAAGGTCCTCGGGAGAACTGAATGCTGCCTTGTCTTCGAAGCGGCTGACACGCGCTCCAGGATGCAGCACCAGTTCCGCGATTTCGTAATCCGTGGGAGGCTTGCCAAATCTGAGTCCCATGGACGCGGGGTCAAGGCCGCTCGCCCACGGGGGCAAAGGAGGAGGAGGGGTACGCTTAAAAACGACCCGGAAGAACTTCGCCTTCACCGCCGGAAAAGAAACGGTGCGCTCCGGCGCTCCGCCGTCAGGAAACTTCACAACGTCCCGGAAGTTTTGCCCGTCGTCACTTGCCTCGAGAGATTTCTCGGGACTGCCGATTCCAGCGAGCATCGCGGCAATTCGGCCAGGGTTCTTGGTCACGATGCTAACGGCATGAATCGTCTGCGGCTCGGCGAATTCGTATTGAATCCAGGAACTCTGGCCGGCGGCGGTCGGTATAGGAAGCTTGGTGGTCTTCTCCAGGTCCCCGTCGCTCAGCATGGCGAAGTCAACGTTGCCTCCGCTTGCCGTCATCTTGGGGTGCAGCGATTCGAGCGGCACATCGCTTGCCGGCGCGCGATAGGCAACGACCGCGACGTCGGCATAGAACTCCGGAACCGGCTTCGAGCCCGCGGGCCGCTCGAGAAGGTCCTGAATGGAGAGGTTCTGAAACGCCCCAGTGTTGGAGGGAGGATGAGCCACCGTACTCGCGAAGGGCTGCCCGCCCTCAACCGGCGTCTCGCTCCACACGTATTTCTTCATCCCCTGCGACGCGGGAACCCATGGGCCGCCCGATTCGCTCCAGCCCGGCGAGCCCGCAATCGCCTCTTCCAAGCCTAATTGATCCCCGAGGACCACCGCGGACTTGAAGGCGTCCTTCCATTCCGGGGTCATGTAGACCAATCGTTTGGGAACCACCTGCGGCGTCGAAAGCGCGGCATCGAAATTCTGGTACCCGCCCAAGCCGACCCGGTGCATCCACTCGAGATCAAGCTTGATGCCTTCCTTGCTGATGTTGCCGTTCATCCAGTGCCACCACACCCGCGGACGCGCGCCCTCGGGCGGATTCTCGAAGCCGCTCCTGAACGCATCAGTTTTGGTTTGCGGAGCCGCCGCGGTAACACCAAGCAGGAGTGCTATGAACGCGTAGACTACTTTGGCTGCACAACAAGGCGTGTGGCGCATTGGTTCCTCCCTTGAATTGTCTTTGCTCTGGAGAACCGCGGTCGCAAAAATCGGCGTCCGCACTATCTAAATCGTCAATCGTCCATCGTCAATCGGCAATCGGTTCTACACTTCCTCCGGCACGGTGAACGGAGCGCGGTAGCCGCGATCGCCGTCGCGCAGCAGCGTGTCAGCCTCGGGATCGTTAATAACCTGCTGAGTCTCGGGATTGAAATTCAAGGTCCTGCCCAGGCGGTAGGAAGCGTTCGCGAGGTGCATCAGCGCCATGGAGGTGTACGCCTCCTCGATGGGCGCGTTCAGGTCCTCCTTCTTCCGGCTCACCACGCAGTCGATGAAGTTCTTATAGTGGGCGAGTTCCGTGCCCTCGTGAACCTTGGGCTGAGGTTCCTGGTCGGGGCCAAGCCACACGCCGTAGGTATCCGCGTCCTCGTCGCCTGTGGCGAAATATCCCTTCGAGCCGTAGAAGATGTCGCCGATGGCGTTGTGGCCGCCAGACATGGGCCCGAGCGCCGGGAGGCCGGCCTTGTGCTTCGGTTCCGGTGTTCCCATCTCCGGAGTGCCAATCTCCGCTTCGTGGTTGGTGATCCAATGGCGGACCTCAAAGGTTATCATCTTTCGCTTGCCGTCCGGCTGGTCAAACTCGAAGGCGCAACTCAAGTCGTTGGGCGTCTCCTGGTCGTCTTCGAACATGAAGTGGCCGCCGATGGCGCTCACCTTATTGGGGAACCCGACGCCCAACCCCCAGCGCGCCACATCCATCTGATGGGTGCCCTGGTTGCCCATGTCGCCGTTTCCGTAATACCAGAACCAGTGCCAGTTGTAGTGAAAACGATTCTTGGTGAATTCATGCAGGGGCGCCGGACCGGTCCAGAGATCGTAATTCACTCCCGGCGGAACCTCGGTGACAGGGGTGCGGCCGATGGTGTTCCGCCATTTGTAACAGAGCCCGCGGGCCATGTAAATGTCGCCGATCAGGCCCTCGTGAAGCTTCTTGATGCCATCTCGAATCGCCGTGGCGGAGCGGATTTGTGTGCCGTGCTGGACAATGCGGTTGTAACGCTTCGCCGCCGCCACAAACTGCTTGCCTTCCCAGAGATTGTGGCAGCAGGGCTTCTCGACATACACGTCCTTGCCCGCCTGGCAAGCCCAGATACCCATCAAGGTATGCCAATGATTCGGCGTGGCGATGGAAATGGCGTCGATGGATTTATCCTCGAGAAGCTTGCGGATATCCACAAAGGTGGCGGGCTTGGGGATTCCGTGTTGCACCATCGTGGCAATGCGTTTCCCCATGACGCCCTCGTCGATGTCGCAGATGGCGGCGATCTCGACGTTCGAAAGTTGCGCGTAATTGTGGACGTGATCCATACCGCGCCCGTGCACGCCGCAGATCGCCACGCGCACCCGATCGTTCGCGCCGAAAACTCGTTCCGGCCGAGTCAAGAAAGTGACACCGCTCGCGGCGGCCAAACTCGCAGCGCTGGTTACACTGCTTTTCAAAAAACTCCTCCGGCTTAATTGCGTATCATTGGACATGAATTATTCTCCCTCTCCAGAAGCTTCATCTAACCCTGGCATTCTAATCGCAGCGAAGACCAGCGGTCATGTGGCGCGGGCGTCCCGCCCGCTGTCCCGGGAGCGTCTCGCTCCCGCACCGGCGCGAGCAAGATGCCCACGCAACAGCGGGCGAGACGCCCGCACCACAGCACGCGCAGGCTCTCGCTAGCGTTCGTGCGCGGCGTATTCCCGATAAGCCTCAGCAACTTTGGCTTGCTTGTAATCGCCGTGATGAATGTAAACCCGATAACAAAACTTCAAGGTTTTGCCTTGTTGAATTGTCCAGCTCCCGTCCTTCTCCGGGTCCTTGTAAAATTCTCTCCAGCCGAAGGGGTTTGCGGCCAGCAGACCGTAGCCGCGAGCGTGCCAGGTTGTCGGATGCCGGAAGCTTTTAGGGCTGTCGAAGACCGCAATGCCCAACTCCTCGCCCGCGACCGTTCCATCGTAGTCGACCCAATCCGCCGGCTTTCCCCAAATCTCTTTCTCTCCCTCCGCGCCGGAGGAGTTCACCATGTGGCCGGGTGGCGAATTGAGTTCCTTCGCCAGGCGGATCGCGAAAGTTCCCTCTTTGGTATCGCCCATCACCACATCCGAACCGTGGTTAGCCACAAGGGTAATCTCGCAATCAATCCACCTCGTGTCCGGGCCGCCAGCGAAGACAAAGGATTGTATCTCGTCCGCGATCACCCGGCCGCGTGGGTCAGCGAGTTCGAAATCGGCCTTCAGCGCGCCCGACTCGCCGCTCCGCATCTCTTCCAGCTTTTTGAATACCGCACGCCCAAAAACCGTGTCGTCGCTATACTGCGGGAATACCGCCTCGCCCCAGAAGTCAATGCCGTCGATGTCTCCGTGGCCGAAATACATCGGACGCTGATGTGGCTCCAGGCTGCGATCCTTCAAGTGCTCTGGTGGGATGGTGTTGCCGCTAATGAAGTCGCGCGTCACGATGGTACCTTGCGCAGTGCGCAGGGGTTGAAAGTAAGGCTTAGCTATGTCTGCGGGGAAAAAGTAAGTAGTGAAGGGCCGCCCCCCGATGAGCACCTCAACCGTGTCCCCTTTCCTGACCAGCTCGACCGAATCCGCGGCGAGGCACGCGGTTGAAGCCATCAGAAGCCCGACGATCAACGTCGCGCAAAGCCGAAGTTTGCTTTGAACCATTTCAAACCACCGTTTGCCATTTGACCTTTGCCATTTGAATTGCTCTTCCAACCCCGGGCAACCACAAGGGTTGCCCCTACGCGCTGATATACTTCAACGTTTCTTCCACCAACCTTCGCGTTCCGCCATATGGGTCGCCGGGTCCGCCGTCCCATTCCATCATGTAGTAGCCTTTGAACCCGCTGGCTTTGGCAAGCTCGAACATCCTGGGCAAGTTGACGTCGTAAGTCTTGCCGTTGTCAGTCACCACTACATCCTTGACGTGGCACACGCCGTAAGCGTGCTTGAGCATGGCGGCCACGCCACGTTCATTATATTCCACGTCGCCGCGGCTGAGTGTATTTCCGAAGTCGGGCAGAGCGCGCAGATAAGGGTTGCCCGCCTTTTCGATCACTTTGACGATGAAGAAAGGGTCTTCGTTGACCAGGTCGTCATTCTCGAGGTTAACCAGCGTGTTCTTTGACGCGCCATATTCGGCGAGCTTTCCCAAGGTTTGGGCGGCCAAGTCAACGTCAGGTTTTACGCTTCTCGGTGCGCCGAGATGCTGCCGCACACTCGGCGAGCCCAACCGGACGGCAAGATCGATCCAATGCTGCCCGGACTCTACGGCTGCCTGGCGCTTGCTCGTGTCGGGATCCCAGAAGCTGCCGCCTCCCAGCCCCAAGTCAACGATGTGCGAGCCCGCCTGCTGCACTGCCTCGCGAAAAGCATCGAGATACTCAGGGTCTGTAGAATGGAAATGGGCTGCCAATGGGCAAATGTTGTGAATTCCGAATTCCTTCACCGCCATTTCCGCAAATTCCTTGACGTCCATCCCTGGCTCTTGCCTTTTCCGATAGGGATTGTGAGGGCTGTCGATGAACTCGCGAAACGGCCAGGAGGTTAACGCCAGCCGCGCGCGCGGACTTGTAGGAAAGTCCACGTGGGGCCCCTGGGGAGCAACCTGGGTATTCTCAGACGTGGCGGTACCTGATCGGGGTTGGGGGAGAGCACCCACAAGGGCCGCGCCGACAGCACTGAAGATGAATTGACGGCGAGAAGGGTCGCTCATAGACGGAAGTTACGGAGTAGCGCGGACCCCTGGGGTTGGGGTACGCGGGTCTTTCTCGGACCTGTGGGTGCGATCGCGGCAACGCCGCGGACCCCGACCCCGGGGGTCCGCGCTACGCGACTGTTTTGATCACGCGCAGCAAGCCCTGCAGGGAGCGCTCGGTGGTCTCGCGGTGAGTCATGCCCGGCGCGCTCGATTCGCATTCGAGTGACATCGTCTCAGTGTAGTGGTCGCGCAGGAGCGCGCGCAATTGGCCCGCCAAGTCAACCACGCCCGCGTCCGCGAAAGTTTCGTGACACTGCTTGAAGCCCTGGGCGCACTGCATCCCTTTAATGTGCATATTCCAAATGCGGGTCTTATCGAGAGCGCTATAACCTTCGGGGTAGGCCGCTTCGCCGTGGACGTAGCCGTTGCCCACATCCCAGTTATAGCCCAGATTGGGCGCAGGAGTCATTTTAACAATCGCAGCGAGTTCATGCCCTGTCCCGGCGTTGCACGCTTCTTCGTTTTCGATCACCAGGCGCACGCCTCCGCTCTGCGCAACACCGGCGGCCTTGGCAAGGTCCTCCGAAATGCGGCGGTAGGTTTCTTCCGGATTGGCCACGCGCCAGAAGGTAAAGATGCGAACCTTGTCCGTGCCCCAGGCATGACACCGGTCCATGGCGCGCTTAAGCAGATCCATCTGGCCTGAGTAAGGGATATGGTAGCCGCCCTCCATGCTGACGGGTTTGGTTCCCGGCAGAACGCACTTGTAGAAGCCGGAATCCACCACCGAACATTTGAAGTTGTACTGGTCGAGCAGGCTCTTTACGCGCTTGATCTCTTCCGGAGTCGCTTCGGTATTGTATTTCCCCCAGAGGCTGCGGATCTCGACCCAGGAAAGTCCATAGCCCTTCATGATCTTCAGCGTTTGCTCGAAATCCTGCTCGAAGCCGTCGCTGATCGCAGCCAGCTTAAAGCTGCCGAGAGGTGGTGCGGGCAAACCCCAACCGGGTTCGTCGCGAACCCCACATGCGGCGCCCAGCGCCAGAACAGCGGATTGGAGGAAATCACGGCGGTGCACAATCATCCTTTCATGCTATCATTCTGAGGCCCCGTTCCTTGGGGCCGAAGAATCCCTGCAGTTCCTATTATCGATCACGAACTACGGAGATCCTTCGTCGTCCCAAAGAGCGGGACTCCTCAGGATGACAAGCAAGGAGTTCAGAACGTATACCTCAGCGCAAACTCCAGGATGCGCGGACTCACGTCGCCAAGAATCTGACCGAAAGTGTTGTCCTGCAGATTGTTGTCCGGCGTGCTGAAATTCACATTATTCCCTATATTGAAGAATTCGAAGCGAAGCTCCAGCTTTTGGTGTTCGTGAATGGTAAAGTAGCGGCTTACGTCCACATCGACATCAAAGTACTTGGGGCCGCGTAGCGAATCCATCCCGGCGTTTCCAAAGGTGCCTAGAGCATTCGGGGTGAAGGCGCCGGGGTTCAGCCACTGGAGGCTGCCCGTGGTGCTCCTGACGTAAGGATTTCCTATCACATTCGGCCGGTCATTGCCGATGCCGGTCAGGGAGTTGTCCAGGCCGGTCACGGGCTCAAACCACGTACCGCTGTGAGTTGAAAGGATCGGAGCGAATTGCCAGTTGCCCAGCAGCCGGTTGGTCCACACGCCGGCAAAGTGGGGCGAAAGGGCGACAAGGGATAAATTGAAGATGTGATGCAAATCAAAGGCGCAATTGCCCCGGTCGGCATTTCGATTGAAAGGTTGCTCAGTGTTGGCGCCACCGAGGTCGCCCCCGAAGTCCGCCTCACTGATGCAATGCGAGTAGGTGTAATTGGCAAGAATGGTGTAATTCTCAGTGAACCGGTGCTCCACTTTCGCCAAAAACGCGTTGTATTCCGCGTTGGCGCCATCGTCGGCCTGGTAGATGTCCGAGTAAAACGCTCCGGCGACGGGATTTTGCAGGTAGAGCAGCCGCCTTTGGTTGGTGTTTGAAGTCGTCGAGCAGGGCGAGCCACTGCACATCCCGGGGATGTAGATGCCCGGATCGACATCCTCTCCCGTCCAAATGTGAGTGCTCTTGTTGCCTATATAACTTGCCGAGACGACCCAGTTGCTGGCGAACTGACGCTGATAGGTGAGGTTCCACACATCGACGCTCGTTGCGTTGACATCCAGCGGATAGTTAAAATAGAAGCCTTCCGGGACAAAGGTCAGTGCCCCCGCCGGACGGGGAAAGGGATTGCCGCCGGGGAATCCTAACCAGGGATTCGTCAGCCCTCCTGGAGGACTGGGCAAATCCACCCCACTGGCCCAAGGAGCACCTTGGTTTTGGTCTTCCGAATAGGCGGTCGGCATGACGTTATAGAAGACGCCGAAGCCGGCGCGAATCACCTGCTGCCCGTTTCCGCCGGGTTGCCAGCCCAAGCCCACGCGCGGGGCAAAATCCGCCAGCCGGCTATAAGTGAAGCCCTTGGTGGGAGTGCCCGGATCGCCGGGGAAAAATAAGCCGGCGGGCGCATTGGTGTATATGCTTGACGTCTTTCCTGCAAGGAACGCGTTGTAGTCCCAGTGGTCCATATGCTTGTACTTCTCGTTGGTGGGCAAGTAAGGCTCCCAGCGCAAGCCAATGTTCACGTTCAAACTCTTGCTCACCCGAATGTCGTCCTCGACATAGGGCCCAAAGTAGTTCTGCCTTCCCCTGTAAAAGTCTTCAGTGCCTTGCTCAAGGTCGCTTGGCAATCCCAGCATGAAATC
>JBELAJ010000351.1:0-8890 GCA_049508935.1 Terriglobia bacterium
AAGTAGTTCCGGAGTCGAAGCCAAATCAAGACGGATTGGGCCTGGAAGCGACAATTTGTCACTCCTCGACTCTCAACTCTCGACTGTTCGACTCGACGGTCTGAGCTGTCGCAAGCGCAGCTAAAATGTGACCCGCACGCCGAGCTGTGCGGCGAAGGGAATTCCCACCGTTGTGCCGGGCCCGAAGAAATCTCCCAGCGCACCGGAGGGAACGAGAAGTTGTTTGCGATTGGTGATGGGAGTCGTCTCGGTGCAGGCCGAGTTTTGGCAGAACGCCGTGGCATTGAAAAGACTGTTAACGGGAGTCGGGAGGGCCGCGATGTTGGTGACGTAGTTGGCGCCGGGATTGTTCCGGTTGAAGAGATTGAAGAATTCGATGAAGGGCATGACCACCCAGCCCTCTCGTAGGTTGAAGGGCCGGCTGACCCGCATGTCCACCTGGATATAAGGTGTTCCGCGAAACTCATCGAGAGTTGTTTGCACTCCATTTACTTCGCCGCGATCGTCGAGCGAATCTCCGAAGCCATTCACGTCCACCGGAGTGGTGAGGGTGATAGGCCGGGCGCTTTCCGCCTGCGAGAGCAGCGAGGTCTCGAAGCCGCCCGGAAGGTGGAAGATGCCGGCCACCACCAGGCGATGCGTCACGTCTTCACCCGAGGGGCCGAAATCGCCGGGACCGAAAGCGCGCAGCGGGTCGCACACGCCGTCAACGTAGTCAAAAAGCTCGCCGAGCACGCAGCCCCACGTCTTGGCCTTCGAAAGCGTGTAGTTCGCGACCAGGTTGAACCGCCCTGAAACATTCCCTTGCAGATGGATCATCAGGCCGTCATAGCGCGAGCGATTGTCGGAACGGAATAAGGTTATGTTGGGGACACTCTTCATCTGGCCGGTCAGGTCCGACACAGGAAACAGAGGGGCGAACAATGTAAATCCTGCTTGGTACTGATAGCGAGCGTACGAATGGACTCCCTGTTCATGGACCCAATCGGCGCCCAAGTTCCATTTCGAGTTGAAAGCGTGCTGGATGCCGGCGCTGGCGTGAAGCGCATACGGCGTCTTGTAGCGCGGATCGATGAGAGCCCCCGCCCCTCCCGCAGCCGCGCCGGGAATGCATCCGGGATCGCCGAGGTTGATGCACCTGCCGGGCGTTGCATTGACCCCCTGGAAAGCTGTCACCCAACCGTTCTGCGCGAGGTCGTTGAAGTATTTGCCGATCCCGGCGCGAATCACCGTGGCTCCGTTTTGCCCTGGCGAGTAGGCAATCCCGAGACGGGGCGCGACGGCGCCGCGGTAGTCGTGGGGTGCGGCGTTGCTGAGGGGAATCTGCAAAGCCCGGAGAGTCAAAAACGCGGGGTCCTGCAATTGAGAGCGGCCCGAGGCCTCGAGAAGGCCAAACGTCGTGTCGTACCGTAAGCCATAATTGGCGATAAGATGCGAATTCAGGTGCCACGAGTCTTCTGCATAAAACCCCACCCGTTGCAGGTTCTGCGAGAAGCTGCCATTCATGGCGGGTGTGTCCGCGCAAGTCGCGCCCGGCGTGGCCGTGGGTCCACAGGAAAGATCCACCGAGAACTGTTGAGGCTCGCCAAGATAGACGGTCGGATTGAGTGGAAAGACGGTGAGATTCTCCGCCGTCCCCGCCAGTGCGCCGCTCATCACAGGTTCGTGAATGAGGTCCACTCCGAAGCGCGGAGCATGGCGCCCGGAAACGTGACTCACGTCATAGCGGAACTGGTATTTCTCCTGGTCGCGCAGCACCGGGAAGGCGGTGATGGGGGTAACGAATTGGTTGTCGCCGAAAGTTTCAAATCCCGAAATAGAGCTCGAGGTCGAGCTGAACGGAAATGCCAGGGCGAAGCCCAGGTTTGTGTTGCGCGTTTCGGTGTGGTGCAGGAGGCCGGCGCCGAGGGTAAGCGATCCCAGCCAAGTTGAGTTGAACGAGAACTGATTGCCCAGGGCGAAGCTCCAATAGCGCGAGACCGAAGTGGCGCCGGTAGACGGCAGGGTGGCCTGCTGGACAAGATCGTTTCGAGTGTTGTAATTGTCGCTTGCCGCCCGCAGAAACCACTGCGAGCGCGGCGATTCCGTCCAGTCGAAGCGGGTCGTGCCCATGTAATCGCGAAAGGGAACGTGCACGTAGGGCGGCACCGCGATGGAGTTTACGCCGGGAATCAAACCCTCTGCCGCCAAGGAAGCCAGAGCATTGAATTGCGCGGTACTGGCGGGACTGTAAGCGATGCTGGCATTCTCGTGAACAGCTTCGAGCGAGGAAAAGAACCAGACTTTCTGCTTGCTGATTGGCCCACCGATGGCGCCGATATAATTCTGGCGCGAGAAGGGCTGTTTGGGATCAGGAGCGGGATTATCAATCGGAAAACGCGCATTCATGCTTGCCGCTCGTTCATAGAAAGCCCCGTCCCCGTGCCACTGGTCGGTGCCGCGCTTGGTGGCGATCACCACGGAGCCTGCCGTGGTGCGGCCGGTATCCGCATCTTCCTGTGAGGTGCGGAGCGCGAATTCCTGGATGGTGTCAGGCGAGAAATTCTGGAGAAAGCCGCCGATGTAATCATCGGAGTTGTCAACCCCATCAACCGAGAGTTGAACGTTGAGGCCGGAGCTGCCTCCGAAAGAGACGGCGGTGATGCGTGCCTTGGTGGGGTCCGAGGGCTCAACGGGTTCGGTGCCGGGCACGAGGTAGGCGATATTGGCGAAGCTGCGATGCGCCAGGGGAATGTCGCGGAGATCCTGAGCCGAGACGGCGCCCTGATGTGCTGTCCCGGTGACATCAAGCGGCTGGGTCGTGATGGACGAAGCTTGGCTCTTCACCTCCAGGCTTTGCGCCAAACTCGCCAGACTCATTGTGACCGTGATGTCTCGCACAGAACTGACGACGACAGTCAATTCGGCCCGGGCTTCCGCAAAGCCCGGAGCATTGACGATTACCTGATAGTTGCCGGGGGGAAGGCCGTCGAGACGAAAATCTCCGAGCTGGCCGGCCGTAGCTTGTCGCTCGAGCCGAGAGCCCTCCGCACGAACCACAATGGCGGCCGCTGGGACCCGCCCGCCAGTCGATTCCTGGACGAGGCCGACAATGGTCCCTCGCGGATCCTGCGCTTGTGCCACTGAGGAGCTTAGTGCCAGAACGAATAAAAAGAAAAGGGTACGGCTGACCTGAACTCGAGTGCTTCGCCGCCCCCATGAACAGTGATAGAGGAAGGTATGTGGCACGCGCAACATTTTAGCGGGTTTCAATCCGCAATCCAATTTTTTCCGGGTGGATGTAATATTGAATTAGTGGGGCGTTCCAGAGCGACGACCTGGGCGAGCCGCCATCCATTAGATCAGAGTGAACTTAGCGGGCAGGATGGGAAGCTGGACCTTACGGTGCATGTCAAGTAGAGGTGGGGGCGCATGAACAGCCTGCAAAACGAACTTGGCCAAGACGGCTTCGATGATCGGTCAACGACCGGCCCGGCGCCGCGGAGGAGCAAAGGAATTCGCTCACTCTTCACGATTGGACTGGTCTTGCTGGTGACGTGTGGCCTTCGCGCTGCGGCGACGCCCAAGGAAAAGGCATGGAATATCCTGGACTCCGGCGTCGCAGAGAAGAATGCCATAAAGCGCGCCGACGCCGTTGAAGCCCTTGGACTGCTGCCGCGCGATGCAAGGGCGCGGACGATGGCTGAAAAAGCTCTGGGCGACGACAACCCTCGAGTGCGGGCCGCCGCTGCCATTGCGCTTGGGGACATGCGCTCCTCGCGCTCCATCCCTAAGTTGACCGAAGCGCTGTCAGACAAGGACCCTATCGTCGTCCTGTCAGCCGCCCATTCGCTCCTGCTCATGCACGACCATAGGGCCTATGACGTTTACTACGCCGTACTGACCGGCCAGCGCAAGGCCGGGCGCGGCTTGATTGCCGAGCAACGCGCAAGGTTGGACGATCCGAAGAAGCTGGCCGTATCTGGGGTCGAAACCGGATTGGGCTTTGTGCCCTTCGGGGGAATCGGGGTATCCGCATATAAGCTGATCACCAAGAATGGTTCGGACGCAAGTCGGGCGGCGGCAGCAGAGGTACTTGCCAAGGATCCCGATCCCGAGTCGCGTACAGCGCTTATGGACGCACTCACCGATCGCAGCGATCTGGTCAGAATCGCGGCCCTGAAGGCTATTGTCATGCGAGATGATCCAAGACTTCTAAAGACGATCGAGCCCTCGATGGATGATGAGAAGGATACCGTTCAATACGTTGCAGCGGCTGCCGTGATACACCTGGCTGATGGGTTGAAGCGACCTCAGACGGAAACAGATAAGCCACCGAAAAACAACTAACCTCCAGCAGGATGCTGAAAAGCGTTTTAGGCTGTCATCCTGATTTTCGTGATGCAGGAGACCGCTCACTCCTCGTAGCTCACTCCTCGTTTTCGGACTCGGAAGCAGGCTCGGGCTCAGCTTGCAGTTTGATCACGGTAAGTCCGCCGGCGCTCAATTGTCGGTTGAGTGCCGGGAGGTCAGTTGACTTAATCGCTCTCCAGCGCCCCATAACATCGCCATAGTCTCTCTCGACCGCGGATAATGCAGCCATTTGGGTGGCCGTGGGAGTGACGTCTGCGCCGCCCACCTGGCCGTACAGACCTCCGATTTCGCCTACCACCCGAGAAAGTGACAAGGTTGAAGGACCTGGTGCGAAGCGTCCGCGGCGGCTTCCGGAAAGGGCAGACAGCTTCGTGCGCAGCGCGCTCACCGAATCCGCCACAGAACCCTGCGCCTGCTTTGAGAGGGTATCGAGTTGGCGGTCAAGGTTGGTCAACTCGGCGCGCGCTTCAAAACTCTCGTTAATCATCGCCACCAAACGGGATTCAACCTCATATTGCTGTCGCAAGCCTGCGGGGGACGTCGAGACACGCGGATCCATAACCACACTTAGCGGCGCAGTAAGAGTTTTGCCTTGGGCAGTGAGCCGGACCGTGTATTTTCCTGGCAATACAAGGGGCCCCGAGGGCTCGCGCGGGGTGTCGTGGGGGACGGCCGAGATCGGATAGCCGTATTCCGATGACTGCGGTGGAGTCTCGCGCAGATCCCATACAAACCGGTGCATGCCCGGCGCACTCGAGAGGATCCTGGGCATGCGGACCCAGTAAGCCGGGATCCCAAGGGTTTGCCGCAGCGATTCGAGCGTGAACGGCGCCTTATCTTCGCTTGAGAAGCGGCGTAGCGGTTTGCCCGCGGCGTTCAGAATCTCAAGCGTGACGGGGCCGGTCGCGGCCTCGCTAAGAACGTAGTCGATGATTGCCCCGTCCGGGGGATTCTGGCCGGCAGGCTCATCAGGAGGAAGAGGCGTGTCGGTGTTTGTGTCGCGCCGCACACGATAAGCGGGGGCGGGTTCGAAGAGGAATACGGGAGCGTTCGCCGCGGCTGCCATCTGACGCAGCGGAGTAATGTCGTCGAGCGCCCACATCGAGCGGCCGTGCGTGCCCACCAGGAGATCGTCCTTGTGAATCCACAGATCGCGCATCGAAGTGTGGGGGAGGTTCAGCTCGAGAGACTGCCAATGATCGCCATCGTCGAACGACACCCACACTGAATTCTCCGTGCCGGCAAACAGCAATCCCCTCGCCACCGGGTCCTCGCGCACAGTGTCCACCGGACCAGCGTCCGGCAAGCCTGTGACTATCTTCTGCCAAGTCTTCCCACCGTCCTGCGTGCGGTAGATGTAAGGATGCAGATCGTCGATCCGGAAACGGCTGACCGAGGCGAACGCGGTGTCGTTGTCGAAGTGTGAAGCCGAAATTTGCGTTACCTTGCTCCAAGGTATCAACTCGGGAGGCGTAATGTTGCTCCAGTTCTTGCCCCCATCGCGGGTGATCCAGACGAGACCGTCATTGGTCCCAGCCCAAAGCGTGTTGATGTTCTTGAACGACGGGGCGAGGGCATAAATGGCGCCCCGTACGTCGGCTGCATATTCGTCTTTTTCTGCCAGGCTCCCCAGGCTCGCCGGGATGCCCGGATGAGGCCGGGTGAGGTCGGGGCTGATGGTCTGCCACGAAACGCCGCCGTTGCGAGTCTCAAAGAGCACGTTGGCCGCGTAGTAGAGGACGTGCGGATCGAGGGGAGAGAACATGACAGGCTCGGTGCGATCAGTGCGGTAGTTGTCGCCCCGCAACACAATCGGGGTTAGGTCCTGCACCTGTCCCGTCGTCCAGTCGAACTTCGACACTGAGCTGCGGCCGGCGCCATAAACAATGTTCGGATGCAGCGGGTCGGGCGCGACGTAGCCGTATTCGATAACGCCCACCGGGTGCCACTCGCGGAAAGTGATTTCGCCGTCGTTGCCGCGGCTGGCGATTCCCACCGAGCCGCTCTCCTGTTGGCCGCCGTAAACGCGGTAAGGAAACGCATCGTCGGCGATAACGTGATAGAGTTGCGCCGTCGGTTGGTTGTACCAGGAACTCCAGGTCTCCCCGCCATTCACCGTCACGATCGCGCCTTGATCGCTCACCAGCAGAATCGTGTCGGGGTTCGTGGGATTAATCCACAGGTTCTGGTAGTCATCGCCGCCTGGCGCTCCGCGAATGCCTGTCCACGTCTTCCCTCCGTCGGTCGAGCGCCAGCAAACAATGCTGGCGGTGTAGACCACGTCAGGGTTTTTCGGGTCGACCGCGGGAATCGCCAGATCGCCGCCGCCAATGCGCGTTGCGGGACGCGTGTCAGTGGTGATTTGAGTCCAATGCTCGCCGGCGTCATCGGAACGATAGATGTGCGTCGTGTGAGCGTCAGCCAGACTCGAGTAAAGCCGCTGCGGGTTGCTGGGTGCGATGGCGACGTAGGCCTGCATCAGGTCATCAGGCAAACCCCCGGCGAGTTTATTCCACGTGTTGCCCCCGTCTGTGGACTTGAAAATCCCTCCCCCCGCGCCGCCATATTCGTTTCTGTCCTCCCAGGGCCCCTGGCGCGCGCGCCATAAACAGGCGTACAGCACGTCGGGGTTCGAGGGGTCTATCTCGATGTCCGAGCCTCCCGTATTCTCATCCTTATAGAGGACCCTCGGCCAAGTCTGGCCGCCGTCGGTTGACCGAAAGATGCCGCGTTCTTCGTTGGGGCCATAAGGATGGCCGAGTACCGCTGCAAATAAACGGTTCGGGTCGCGGGGGTCAACGGCCAGCGCGGGAATCTGCTGCCCGTCGCGCAATCCAAGGTGGGTCCAGGTCTTGCCGGCATCGGCGGACCTATAGATACCATCACCCACGGAAAGATCTGGCCTCTGCAAACCTTCGCCGCTCGCCACGTAGACTACGTTGGGATCTGAAAGAGCCACCGCAAGGGCGCCGATCGACTGGGTCGGCTGGTCGTCGAAGATCGGGTTCCAGGTCCGGCCGTAGTCGTCTGACTTCCAGACGCCTCCGTTGACCTGGCCCATATAGAAGACATTGGGTTGACTCGGCACGCCGGCCACCGCACGCGTCCTGCCGCCGCGATGCGGTCCGATCAGGCGCCAGCGCATCTCCTGGTATAACGCCGGCGAGTACTGTTGCGCGCTCGCGTAGCTCGCCGCTGCGCATGCGGCAAGAACACACAGAACGACAGAACGGCATCGACTCAAGTGAACCTCCGTTGGTGAGGAATTAGCATAAACCAATTTCGCTTCGGTCGAATAGTGGAGGGGAGAAATAACCCGAGTTGATGCCCGCGCCCCCTTGGGGGAGAGGGTGGCGCGCAGCGCCGGGTGAGGGGGTTGATCCGTCACTATATTATGTAACCCTCAGTAGGACACTACTGGGTGTAATAGCTGGAGCTGCGAGGGAAGTTAGAAAGGCGGGGGGCCACAAAAGCCGCCCCTACGAATCGGAAGGTGAGGCGCTCGCGCTGCGTGGGCGAATCTGCTATCGCAATGTTGTGGTGGATCAATTCACAGGCAGGTAAACGAAGCGTCCGTCATCAACGATTCTGAAAAAGCCTGGGCAGGTTCTGGCCGCGCAGAGAATCGGCGCAAACCCCAGATACTGCGCCGTGGAAATCAGAACCTGGCTCCCACACAGCGGACAGGCGAGAATGGCATGGAAAGCAGGCTCAGAATATGGGCTTACCGCCTGCATTTCATCAATCAAAAAGACGTCCCCCGGAGCCATGGCTGAGACCGAGGATTCATCCACTCGACTGAGCGCCTTGGGAAGCGAGCCTGGATTCTCGGGGGCCTTGGACCGCGGTTCTGCGGTGTCCTCTCCCTTGTTTCTGTCTGGTTTTGTTCTGCATCGGTCCCGCATAATTATCACCTAAGAAATGCCGGTGCTTTTCCGAATCGGGACGCCGGTTCCCATTTTGGAACTCGCATCGGCGCCCGCCAGCTTGCGGATAAGAAGTCCGACAAGTCGCCTCGCCCAAGTCCTGTTTCTCTCTCCGGTCGGCCTCGCGCCTGCTTCCCCTCGCGCTCCCGCTTGTGATCGGAGGGCGGTTTTTGGGGGGCTGGAGCCGCGCTCTGAATCCCGTGTGCTTTCTGGTCGGTGCAAACTTCTCGCGCTCGCTCAACGCGCGTTGCCCAGCCGTATCCCACACCCAAGAATAGTATCGGCTGGGTTGATTGGCGGCTTTAAAGGGCGCGCATTCGGTGATGGCACTCAGGACAATCGGCTGACTTCTCGATCCTGAGTCAGAGAAGATTTTCGAAGCCAGGGGCTTTTCCAATTTGGAACTGACACCGCAGCGCGGGCGAACTCGTGCTTTGCCGGGCGAGAAATCGACGAGCCTCGAACCCGCCCCGCGCGGCGCGCCGCTTTTCGGGATTGAGGCTAGAAAGGGCCCGCCCTCAGTTTTCTCCTTGCGCACCTCGTCATCTGCTATGCCCTTGAAACTTCGATGTTAATTGCCCGTCCGGGATTCCAGAGCCGCCCTCCGTCAG
>JBELAJ010000352.1:0-16552 GCA_049508935.1 Terriglobia bacterium
AGATCTGAGCCGGAAGCAGAGCCCCTGCTCCTGAAGAGAAAAATCCCAACTGGAGAAGAATAACGCTTCTCAGCTACAGCGCTTAGAGGTGTGATTAAAAAGATTGGCCGGTTAATTCCGACAAGGCAGGACCGATTTCCTTGAACTCCATTTCGGACGGTGAAGGTTGCATCTCCGGTTAGCGCACCGTCTCCAAAGCCGGCACTCGGGATTTGCGACCCTGCTTTCTTCAGTGAGACTTCCCGCGGTATGGCGTGATTCTGAATCAGTGTTGCTTGCAGCGGGATAACTCCGCGCTATTCGACGGTCGAGCTCCTTCGAGGCTCACTGGTCGAACTAGTGGCTCACCTTAGTGATAGTCAGCGGGCTCATCTGAGGCCTTCGTAATCTTCACGCGCAAAGATTATGTTTTTCACTGAGGGATAATTCGTCTATGTACTATTAATTAACGTGATATTATGTCTGTGCACTGATTATTTTCTTGACATTCACCTCCTTGCACGAGTACATTCGGTCCGCTTGATCGGATTCTTGCCCCAGGGGAAGTTGCTCGTGCCCCGGTGCTTCATCGCTACCAACCAACGGCAAACAGCGACAAAGAGCACTGTGCTCTGCTGCAGATGTGTCGTTCCTTCACTTTTCGCCGTCGGATGGTTTGGTCTTCTTCTGAAGATACAAGCCGCAGAAATTATTCTCGCTAACTGTCAGGTTTCCACCCCACCCACGAAAACTCAGCCCAAGCTGCGTCGCGAGTTACGGCAAGCTGCCTCTTAGTTTTGAGGCGAACCAGGGCCAGGTCAACGGCGTCGTCAAGTTTCTATCGCGCGGCCGAGGCTACGCTTTGTTCCTCACCGATGATGCGGCTGTCCTCTCCTTGCACAAAGGGTAGGCGCAGCGTCACCCGGAACCCGTCCCGTTCTAGTTGGGACCCGGCGAAAGAACGTGTAGCGCAGCACCCGCTCTTCGCTGCCGCGGCTCTGCCAGATCTTTTAATAATGGGCAACGGATAACGGACTATGGGCGCCGGACGCCCGTTGATGGCCACTATGTTTTGCAAGCTGGCAATAAGGTTGGATTCAAAGTCCCTTCGCGGAAAAGGAGTTAACATGGACAAACATAACTGGGGAAAGAGGGCATACATTCTCTTCCTGCTGTGCGCAATCACGGCCATTCGCTTACCGGCGCAGACTTTAACCACGCTGCACAGCTTCGACCTCACGGACGGCGCAATCCCCTATGGGGGGTTGGTTCAGGGGTCCGACGGGAGCTTCTATGGAACAACGTCTACTGGCGGGGCCAACACGATATGCGAAAGCGGCGCCGGCTGCGGCACGGTCTTCAAAATTACTTCAACTGGCACGCTGACGACGCTTTACAGCTTCTGCTCCCAGACCAACTGCACTGACGGGAATTCGCCCATCGCGGGGTTGGTCCAGGGAAGCGATGGGAACTTCTACGGAACGACAGTCGGGGGCGGGGCCTACAGCGATGGCACGGTCTTCAAAATCACCCCAAGCGGCACGCTGACGACGCTTCACAGCTTCACCGGTTCCGCCTTTCCCCCGGTAGACGGGGCCGTACCCGAAGCGGGGTTGGTCCAGGGGAGTGATGGGAACTTCTACGGGACAGCCAGAAACGGGGGTAGCGGGGGGGATAATGGGGGCACGGTCTTCAAAATCACTCCCGATGGCACGCTGACGACACTTTACAGCTTCTGCTCCCAGAGCAATTGCACAGACGGTCTTTACCCCTATGCAGGCCTGGTTCAGGGGACGGACGGGAACTTCTACGGGACAACTAACATTGGGGGGGCCAACAACGTCCCCGTCGGCAATGGGACGGTTTTCAAAATTACCCCCAGCGGCGCGCTTACGACCCTTTACAGCTTCTGCTCGCAGAGCGGTTGCACAGACGGTAATGGCCCCTCCGCAGGCAGCCTCGTTCAGGCGACGGACGGAAACTTCTACGGGACAACCGGAGGGGGCGGGGCCACCGACAACGGCGGCAACGGCACGGTTTTCAAAATTACCCCAAGCGGCACGCTGACGACACTCTACAGCTTCTGCTCGCAGAGCAATTGCACGGACGGGGCACTACCCACCGGGTTGGTCCAGGCCACCGATGGCAACTTCTACGGGACGACTTACTGTGGCGGGGCCAACGCCGGCAGTTTAGATTGTAGCTCTCCCGGTGCCGGCACGGTCTTCAAAATTACCCCCAGCGGCGCGCTTACGACCCTTTACAGCTTCTGCTCCCAGAGCGGTTGCACAGACGGGGTGACGCCATACGCGGGGCTGGTCCAGGGGAGCGATGGGAACTTCTACGGGACAACCAACGCCTCGGGCGGCGAATACAACTTTTCCAGCGGCTATGGCACGGTGTTCAAGCTGACGCCTCCGGTAGCGACTGGCGTGGCCGGCGTCGCCCCGCCTAGCCTGACATTCAGCAGTCAGATCGTCGGGACGACGAGCGCGGCGCAGCCAGTCACCCTAAGCAACACGGGCAGCGGCACACTCACCATCGCCAGCATCGCCGCGAGCGCCAACTTCGGCGAGTCCGACACCTGCGCGGGTAGTGTGGTGGCCAGCGGTTCCTGCACGATCAACGTGACCTTCTCACCCACGGGCACCGGCACGCTCACCGGCATGCTGACCATCACCGACAACAGCAACGGCGTTGCGGGCAGCACGCAGACCGTGAGCTTGTCGGGGACGGGCACGGCTCCGGTGGCCGGCGTCTCCCCGCCTAGCCTGACGTTCAGCAGTCAGATCGTGGGCACGACGAGCGCGTCACAGCCGGTCACCCTGAGCAACACGGGCGCCGCCACACTCACCATCACGAGCATCGCCACGAGCGCCAATTACGGCGAGACTAACACCTGCGCAGGCAGTGTCGCGGCCAGCAGTTCCTGCACGATCAACGTGACCTTCTCACCCACGGCCACCGGCACTCTCACCGGCACCCTGACCATCGCCGACAACAGCAATGGGTTAGCGGGCAGCATGCAGACCGTTTCGCTCAGCGGCACTGGCATCGGTCCCGGGGCCAGCGTCTCACCAGCTTCGATGTCATTCGGCGACCAAGTGATCAGGACCACGAGCGCCGCCAAGAAAGTGACGCTCACCAGCACCGGCACGGCAAACCTGAACATTTCGAGTTTCACGATTGCAGGAACGAACGCGGGCGACTTTGCTGAAACCAACAATTGCCCTGCGAGTATGGCGCCGGCAGCCAAGTGCACCATCAGCCTGACTTACACTCCAACCGTTCTGGGTGCAGAAACGGCCAGCCTCGCCGTAACCGATAATGCCGCGAACAGTCCGCAGGCCGTCGCCTTGTCCGGAACTGGCGAATCCCCGGTAGTACTGGGTCCAACTTCTCTAAGTTTCGGCAACGTGGGCGAGAATAGTCCGAGCGCGTCCAAAAGCATTAAATTGACCAATAACCAGGCCGTGCCGCTGTCCATCACGAGTATCACGCTGAGCAATCCCGATTATACGCAGACGAACACTTGCAACGGCAGCGTGGCAGCGAAAGGCAATTGCACCATTACTGTGACGTTGACCCCCACCGTCCTGGGAGCGGACACCGGCACCCTCACCGTGAATGACAATGCGTCGAACACCCCCCAGACGGCCACGCTGACAGGGACGGGCGTCGTGCCGGCGAAGTTATCGGCAACGTCGCTCAGTTTCGGCAACGTGCCTCAAAGTACCGCGAGCACCTCGAAGAACATTACGTTGACCAACGATGAGGCCCTGCCCCTGACCATTGCGAGTATCACCATAGGGAATCCGGATTTCACGGAAACCAATACTTGCGATGGCAGCGTTCCCTCGAAGGGTAACTGCGTCATTACGGTCACGTTTACACCCAGCATGATCGGGGCGGAGACCGGAACGCTCAGTGTTAGCGATGCTGCCTCGAATAGCCCGCAAACCGCCACGCTTACTGGGACGGGCATCGCCCAGGCGGCGGTCTCTCCAGCTTCCTTGACCTTCGCCGCTCTCAAAGTGGGAAATACCAGCGCCGCTAAGAACGTGACTCTGACCAATAACCTTTCGACCGCACTGACGATCACCAGCGTTGCCTTCACAGGCGCAGATCTGGGCGACTTTGCCGTGTCGGCGAATACCTGCGGCGCGAGCCTGGCGGCGAATTCCAAATGTACAATTTCCGTCACATTCACGCCGGGAGGGACAGGCACTCGGACGGCAACCATGGCCGTCATGGATAGCGCCAACGACAGCCCGCAAAGCGTGTTCCTGACCGGCACGGGCATCGCCTTGAGCCAGACAATCACCTTCGGGGCCCTGGCGAATCAGGACTTAGGCAACCCGCCGTTCCCCGTCGGCGCGATTGCGTCCTCGGGTCTTCCAGTGATCTTCGCCTCGGTAACACCGTCCGTCTGCACCGTGTCGGGGGTGACTGTGACGCTGGTCGCCGTCGGCACCTGCGCCATTCAGGCGATGCAGCCCGGCAATGCGGACTACGCGGCAGCTACGCCCGTGGTTCAGAGGTTCGAGGTGACGCTACCTACCCTGTACACAATCAGTGCGGCGGCGGACAATACTTTACGGCATCAGTTGGGGGAGATCAATCCCGCCAACGGCGCGTTCGTCCAGCAGTTCTTCGCGAGCCTACCAGTCGATGCAGGGATATATTGGGGCGTGGGCGGCCTGGCCTTCGGAAACGGCAGCCTTTGGGCCATCAGTGCGGCGGCGGACAATACTTTACGGCATCAGTTGTGGGAGATCAATCCTGCCAACGGCGCGCTCGTCCAGCAGTTCTTCGTGAGCCTACCTGTCGATGCAGGGATATATTGGGGCGTGGGCGGCCTGGCCTTCGGAAACGGCAGCCTTTGGGCCATCAGTGCGGCGGTGGATAATACTGACCGGCATCAGTTGTGGGAGATCAATCCTGCCAACGGCGGGTTCGTTCAGCAGTTCTTCGTGAGCCTACCCGCGGATCCTTTCGGGGTATATCTCGGCGTTGGCGGGCTGGCCTGGCAATAACGCTCGTTTCCACAAGCCGGTGGTCGGCCGACCCACAATGAACTAATAGGCAGCGACCTACGGGCAACTGACACCCGTTGACGGCCACTACGTTTTACAAGCTGGCAATAAGGTTGTATTCAAAGTCCCTTCGCAGAAAAGGAGCGGGGGGAGGGCGCACAGGTACGCGTGTTTTGCGTTCCTGTGCGGCTCTTCATCTCGCATTCGCGCTACTAACCATCTGAAAACCGCACGTATGTGGGATGAACCGCGGAGGAACGCAACTAGGCGTACCTCCGCGCTGCCGCTACCTCCAGGGCACCACGATCTCCCGTCTACGCGCAGGTCGCAATCCACTTTGACGAGATACCGATACTTGTTGAAGTGCAACTTCCTGACTCCCCCGAGACCCCATCGAGGAAGTTTGTGGCATAGCATTCGCTGGATTGGTCGCGAGTAACGGCGTAGTGTAGACCTATATCCGCACTCCGCGGATTGCCGGCCAGTCCGCGACAATCGTCGACAGCCACTTGTGTCTGCAGTCGGCATCGACGAAGAATGACCGTGCGGGGTGAATCCCAAGCTAATTAACCCCGCCTCCGTTCGCCGTGTTTCTTGAGCCAGTCGGCTACCACGTCTGCAAAAGTGTCGTCCCGAAAGTCTCCCCGGTAAATAATGCGAAACCTTCCATCGTCAAGCGTCTCGCGTGAGACCACCTTGAGGGCGCCGCGATCGGTCTTGCCTTCCTCGTGGACCGTTATGGAGGTTGTCTGGATACCTTTCGGCTCGTGCAGCCACAGCTTCAGGATATCGCACAAGCGCCTCTTCATTTCGCCCGAGGTCAGAAGCAACATAAACAGCTTGCCGAGTCGGTGATAGCGCCTGCTACTGCGGGTGATCCCGAACATCTCAGGAAGGTATTGCACTCTGAACTGAAGAAAGTCCTGAATGAAGATGCCGAAGGCGGTCATGACCTGCCCATCGACCAGCAGCAGGAATCCACGGTCGGCGGTCGTCGCGCCCAATCGATGAACAAATAAATCTCTGAAGTACAACGATGTGGGTAGGCCGACCATGATGACGTGGAACTTTGAGGCCGGGGTGATCTCGTGGTCGTCGTAGATCGGCAGCTTTTTAACTTCCCCGGAGCCGGTGGCGTTTTCAGCGCGGGCGTCCGTTGGATGATTGGCGATGATCCAGAGGGCGCGGTGATCGTCGGGTTTGCCGAAGAGTTTCTTCCAGGGGGCGGGGATTTGTTCAGTCCACTCGCAACGACGGCAAAGGAAGGCATGACACTTCGCTTGGCCCAGTCTCTCTAGCAGCACGGGGAAAGTCTTCGGATCGAATTCCGGGATGCTTGGTTCGTTCCATTTCAAGTTGGGAGCCGCGAACATTTTGGTGTAGCCGCGAGCGTAATGAGGGACGCTTGCGTAGAAGGTCACGTCTTGCTCTGCAACTTGTTCGACCACTTTCCAAACGTCTTCGATTTCGAAGTGCAAGCCGGTGATGGCGTGGACGAGTGACTCCAATTGTTCGCGCATGGCCTTGCGGCTTCGATCCCACGATGCAAGCAGCTCTTCCCGCAGGTAAAGGCCACGCAGGTTCGTCTGCTTCATCTGATTGAGTTTCAGAATCAGCATTACGTGGGCAGCGAATTCTAATTTGTCAGTGATGCCTCTCGGTTCAAGCGCGGGGTCGAGGATGCGGATTCCCAGGTCTTCCAGTTTCTTCGAGGGGTCAGCCAGATGCCCGATGATGGACGAGAAAAGGCCGATGTCCGAGGCGTGGATGTCTTGGGGCGGTGCGCCGGCCTTGATCGCTGCCTCCACAACGCTGAATCGGCCGGCGCAGGGGTTGAAAAAGAGCTTCTTGAGGGAGGCCACCTTATCGGCCACGTAGTTCCTGGCGCCGGTCGGAGTAACCCCAAGAAACAGCGGCTCCGTGTAAATCATTGCGGCCACTCCCGAGTGTGGAATGTGGGGTCAGTTGTCCCTTGGGAAAATGCAGGCTGCCAACGGGATTGGCTTTCGCTTTTTGTTTGCATCGGGCACACTCCCATGCTATCTTTGGAGTGCGCGTAAGAGTTCTTAAAGGCCCGCCTGGCAGCGGGCCTTTCGCATTTGCGCCTAACTTAGCATAGATGCTGCCTTATTTCCAGTCCCTTAAAGCCCTGAATCCACACCACCCTCACAACTCTGGACACTGGGTCAGTATCCTAGAAGGGCAGGATTTGAGAATCCGCAAGACCGTTCGGGATGCCGACTCTGGTCAGTGGTCAGAAGGGCTATTATCGCCAGGAATCCTGCACGCACGATCACTGCAAGTTTGGTCCGACCTATCGTTAGCCGCAGCACGTAAGCGCAGTCGGTAACCGATGTGTGCTTCGCTCATCTGAACAAGGACGTGCCAAGGCAGTGACGCTCGTCTTCGTGGACCTCACTTTTTCCTCCACTCGGCAGCTTTCCCCGGCTTGCCCCACGCCTGATAGAGTTGGACAATCCATTCACGGGCACGATCCAGGTGATACCGGTCAGGGACTGCTATCCGGTCTTTCCGTGTCATCATCCCCTGATAGCCTTCGAGCAGCAGCGGTTCCGCTTCGGCGTATTTCTTCTGTCCGGCCAGGCTGGCGCCCAGCAGGCTCTCGGCGCGGAATCGCTGCCAGTTATCCGGCTGTATCTTGCTATCGGTCTCCATGGCTTCGCGCGCGAGCGACTCGCTCTCGGTGAACTTCCCCTGCGACTGATAGGCCCATTGCCCAAGGCATGCCGTCGCCCCGCCAGGGCCTGTGCGGCGTAAGTCTCCGCCGAGGGGCATTTGCCCTGTCGTTGGTACATGGATGCAAAACCCGAAAGCGTGCTAAGGGTGCTCGGATGCTCGGGGCCCAGCACACGCCGCTCGATCTCCAATGTCTGACGGAAGAGCGGCTCGGCTTGCGCGTGCTTGCCCTCCTCGGCGTAGACGGCGGCCAGATTGTCCATGGACCCCAGCGTGTCGCGATGCTCGGGACCTAAGACGCGGCGCTGGATCTCCAGGGTCTGGCTCTGGAGCGCCTCCGCTTGCGCGTACTTGCCCTCCGCGTGGTAGAGTTCGGCCAGATTCCCCATGGACCCCAGCGTTTCAAGATGCTCAGGACCTAGCACGCGCAGCTCGATCTCGTGGCTCCGGCTGAACAGCGCCTCGGCCTGCGCGTACTTGCCCTCCTCGGCGTAGACGGCGGCCAGATTGTTCATGGAATACAACGTGTCAGGATATTCCGGACCCAGCACGCGGCGCCGGATCTCCAGGACCTGACTGTCGAGCGCCTCGGCCTGCACATACTTACCCTGGTCGTCGTAGAGGTTGGCCAGATTGTGCATGGACCTCAGCGTGTCGGGATGCTCGGGACCTAGCACGCGGCGCATGATCTCCAGGGTCTGGCTCTGGAGCGCCTCGGCTTGCGCGTACTTGCCCTCGTCAGCGTAAATCCTGGCCAGATTCATCATGGACCTCAGTGTGTCGGGATGCTCCGGACCTAACACGCGGCGCCGGATCTCCAGCGTCTGGCTCTGGAGCGCCTCAGCCTGCGCGTACTTGCCCTCCTCGGCGTAGACGTTGGCCAAATTGTTCATGGTGTACAGCGCGTCGGGATGTTCGCGACCTAACACGCGGCGGCTGATCTCCAGAGTCTGGCCGAGAAGCGTCTCAGCCTCGGCAGAATTGCCTTGAAGGTAGGCAGTACGTCCAAGGCGGCTCATGGTTTTGAGGGTCTTCGGACTCTTTGCCCCCAGCACCCGGCGGTGCAAATCCAGCGCACGTTCCAATTGCGTCCGGGCCTCCGGGTATAGCCCGAGGTCCATGTACGTCTGCCCGATGGTGTCCCGAATGGCCGCCTCCACCTCCGGTTGCCGGTCGAACTTTCCCGCGATCCGGACCGCCGCCCTGTCCAAGGCTGTTCGCACCTTCAGGTCCGGATCGGGCTTGGCGCTCGGCCCCGACTGGATGGCTGCGCTGGCCTGCGCCAGCAGATCGTTTTGCAAGAAATCGTTCACCGCCTGCGCCACCGCCGCCTCCCGGTTGGCGCGGATACTCTGCCGGAGGCTGACCACCGCTGCCGCCACCAGCACCAGCACGAATGCGCAGGCCGTGACCAGCGCCACCCGGTAGCGGCGCGCGAACTTCCGCGCCCGGTAAGCGACCGAGGGCGGAACAGCCAGCACTGCTTCATTGTCCAAGTACCGCCGAATGTCCGCCGCGAAGTCGGACGGCGAACCGTAGCGGCGCGACCGATCCTTTTCGAGCGCCTTCAGAGCAATCGCATCCAGATCCCCGCGCATCTGTTTCGCCAGCGTGCGAGGCTCGGTGTGGCGCTTGCGAGCCACTTCCGTCGAAGTGGCCGGATCTTGGGTGCGGAACCGGGTGCTCGGCTTCGGCGCGTCGTCTTCGCGCAACTTCCGCAGGAACTCTTCCAATGTGCCTTTTCTCAGGTCCAGCGGCGGTATGCCCGCCAGCAGTTCGTAGAGGATCACACCCAGCGAATAAACATCCGTGCGTGTGTCGATATCCTCACCCGAGGAACTCGCCTGCTCCGGGCTCATATACTCCGGCGTCCCGATCATGGCTCCCACGCGCGTGAACATCGCCTCAGCGCTCAGCTTCTGCGTCAGCGCCTTGGCCACGCCGAAATCGATGATCTTCGGCGCCGGTTTGCCGTCCACTTCGGTAACCAGAATGTTCGAGGGTTTCAGGTCGCGGTGGATGATGGCTTTCTGATGCGCGTGCTGGACCCCTTCGCAGACATGCATGAACAGTTCCAGCCGTTCGCGCATATTGAGTCTGTGATTGTCGCAGTAGGCCGTGATGGGGATGCCGGCGACGTACTCCATCACGAAGTACGGCGCGCCTTGGGGCGTAGAGCCGGCATCGAACACTTTGGCGATGGCAGGATGGTCCATCAGGGCCAAAGCCTGCCGCTCGGACTCGAAGCGGGCGATCACTTCGCGGCTGTTCATCCCGGCTTTGACCAGTTTGAGAGCCACGCGGCGGCGCACCGGCTCTTTCTGCTCTGCCAGCCAGACCTCGCCCATGCCGCCCTCCCCGATTTTCTGCAGCAGGTGATACCGGCCAATCGTCGTCCCCGCGGATTCACCGGAGTCCATGTCCCGCGTGACGGTCGTGCCGCCTTCGTTGGGACCAGAGGCAACGTTAGGGTCAAGATGTTCGTCGGAAGGCACGTTTGCGAAACTCCTCTCTTGGAGCCCAAACTACACTGAAAGGGTACACACCAACGGAAAAGTTGACCGTTGGCCTGGATTCCTGGCGATAAATCGCCTTCCCACCAGCAGTCAGTGATATGTGTCCGCTGGCGCCGTAGAGTAGAACGAAGTCCCTCAACTCCTGGATGGTCGCTAGCCTTGATCGGGAAACCTCGCCCTCCCCACCGGCTCGGCCTCGGCGAGAATCGGGCGGCGGAAGGCAAGCGAGCTGTTTCCGAGCGCCATCAACGGGGCACAATCGCAAATGTGAGAGGGAAGAGCGCATCTGCGATTTGCCGACCAAACGTCCGCTTCTATCTGCCTCGGCTTCGCAGCTATTGCAGCTTAGCATACTCCGCCTTGGCCTCCTTCAGGATGGGGATGTCGGGGTCGGCGTCTTTCCGGAGCGTGAGGAAATCCTGATAGGCTGCGCGTGCTTTGGCGAGGCGGTCCTGCAGTAGGGGCACCCCTTGTGGGTGCCCCTGGGCGGGCACGAGGCCCGCCCCTACACCTGCTTTGAGGGCGTAAGCGCGTGCCAGTCCGAGGCGAGCCAGCGCGCCCCATGCGAAGTTCCCCACCAGCCCCCGGCGGTCGATGATTTTCTGAAATTCCCCTGCTGCTCGGTTGCCGTCGTGGAGCATGAGATAGGCGTCTCCACGCAAATAGACTGGGAGTAGGTTGCCTGCGTCCCCCAGTTCTATCGCGCTCGCCGCCTGCAGCACTTCGACCGCCCGGTTCGGGTCTTTGCGCTGCAAGGCGACAGCCGCCCGGATGGTGGGCAGCCGATACCTCTGGACCAGCGTGTCCAGCGGGAAGGTCTTGTCGAGTTCGGCCGCCAGCTTCTCCGCCCCTGCCGTATCGCCTGCCCGCGCCAGAGCCAGCGCCGCCATGGCCCGCACATCGCGGTTCGGGGCCAGCTTCAACGCTGCCTTGGCATCGGCACGCGCCTGCTCCCAGTTTCCCGATTCCACCTCGCGCAACGCCGCCGTTACCTGATATCCTGCAGCCGTCTCTTTGGCGTCGTTGCGCTGGGCTGAATCCATCGCCCGCCCCGTCAGCTCGTGCGCGCTCTTCAGCTTGCCGTACCAACCTTCCGTGTCTGCTTGCGCGGCCAGCAACAGGTCTTCTGCGCCCGGCTTGCCCATGGCGGCTGAGACCCACTGCGCCATCTGCGCTGCATCGCCTTTCAGAAAAGCCAACGAGTAGCGGTTCGCGAGCAGAAGCTCGTTCTCCAGCTTGCGCTCCTCCGCCCGCTTGTACACCGCCTCCGCCTCATCCAGCCGGTTGAGGCTCGCGTAGGCCCCGCCGAGGTTGAGATAGTTGCCCCCTCTATTTGGCTCCAGGCGCAGCGCCTCTCGAAATTCTTCCAATGCCTTTTCCCAGTTTCCCAGGCTGGAGGAAATAAATCCCAGCTCTATGTAAGGCTGGTCGTCTCTTGGGTAGGTCTGCTGCCACAGCTCGAAGGTCTGCGCCGCCTTCTCCAGCTCTCCCGTCGCATTAATGTAGTAGAACCCCTCGATGAAGAACCGCTCCCGTTCGCTTACCTTCTGCCGCAGGTCGTAAGCCTTGCGTGCATATTCGACCGACCGCCCCGCTTCGTTGAGGCCGCTGTAGATAGACGACATAAGGCGGTAGGCCATGGCAAAATTCGGGTCAAGGTCCACCGCCCGTTGGAGGAAGGCCAGCGCGGCTGTGCCCCCTTTCGTATAGCGCGTCTTTACTCCCAGGCTGTAAGCTTTCAGCGCCTCCAGGGATGGTGTGGTCGCTTCCTCCACCGGCGTGGCGTATTTCTCCACCGAGCTGAGCGACTCGCCCAGCTTGCTCCGCAAACTGACTGCCGCAGCGTCCAGAGCCTTGAGCACCGCCTCCTTGCCCGCCGCCTGCTCCTGCGCTTCCGCCAGCACATCGCCCGTGTTGCAGTTCACCGCCTTCAGGCCAATCACGTACTGGCTGCCCAGCCCCGCAATCGAGCCGGTCAGCATGGCCTTGCTCCCCGTGCGCTCGCAGACCTCGCGTGTGACCTCCGGCGTCAGCCGGTCACCGGCCGGACGCCCCATCAGCTTCAATGTCTCGTTCACCTTGCGGTCGGAAACCAGGGCGAGAAAGGGCGATTGCTCAAGCTGCACCGAAAGCCCCTGCTTGAGCGTGTCGTCAAATACGCTGTCACGGGTCTTGTTGTCGAAATCGGAGAGGACAATGGTGTCCTTCTCGGTCAGGCGGGTCGCGACCTTGCGCGAGCGGAAGTAGAGCGTTCCCCCGATGGCAGCCGCGACAAGCATCAGGGCAGCGGGAACAATCACCTTCCAGAGTTTCCTGCCCGCCACAGGAACTTGGGTCGCCCTCGCCTCGCTCGATGGCGAAGCCCGCCCGGATTCCGTGTCGCGCTTCAGGCGCTTCAAGTCGGTGCGAATGTCGGACGCGCTCTGGTAGCGCAGGTCGCTGTCTTTTTCGAGCGCCTTGTTGATGATCTCTTCCAGCTTGGGTGAAAGTTCAGGATTCAGCCGCACCGGCGGGGTCGGCGCCTGGGTGAGGATGGCCGTAAAAATCATCGCGGAAGTGTTGCCCGTGAAGGGCTGCTTGCCCGTCGCCATCTCGTAGAGCACCGCGCCAAAGCTGAAGAGGTCCGTGCGGGCATCGAGTTCCTCGCCGCGCGCCTGCTCGGGCGACATGTAGGCGATCGTTCCCATTGCCACGCCGGGGCTGGTCAGGTGCTCCTCCGCGGTTCCGGCAGTCGCGGTCGGCATGTCTTGCTGGGCTTCTTTCCCCAGCCCCCGTTGTTCCGGCGCCAGCTTGGCCAAGCCAAAGTCCAGGACCTTCGCCTGGCCCCGGGTGGTGACGAAAATGTTCGCCGGCTTGATGTCCCGATGGATAATCCCTTTCGCATGCGCGGCGTCCAGCGCATCGGCGATCTGGATGGCCAGCTCGAACAGTTCGTCCGTCTTAAACGGCTTGCCCGCGATGCGATGCTTGAGGGTCTGCCCCTCCAGATATTCCATGTCAATGAAGGGCTGGCCCTCGTGCTCCTCAATAGCGTGGATGGTGCAGATGTGGGGATGGTTGAGCGCCGAGGCGGCGCGGGCCTCCCGCTGAAAACGCTCCAGAGCTTGGCGTTCCCTGGAAAGTTCTTCAGGCAGGAATTTGAGGGCCACGAAGCGGCCCAGCTTGGTGTCTTCGGCTTTATACACGACACCCATGCCCCCGCCACCGAGCTTCTCCAGGATGCGATAGTGAGAAATGGTCTTGTCAATCATGCGAGGAACTAGCTGTTATCTCGACTGGCATCGCATTCGAGCGTGGGCGTCAGGCCATGGCGAGTTGATCGCGTCCGCATATTCTCCACCATCAGGTTTACTTGTCCGATGGCACCTGCATAACAGAAATGGGTTCCATGGGGTCTGGTTTTGGCTTCCTCCCCCTTAAATCCATGTCAGCCTGGTAGATGTGTCGTGAGCTTCGCCAATGCTGCGAAAATCGCGATATTGGGTCAATGGTCGGTGCGTAGGATCGTGAAGCCATATAGTATGGCCGCCTTGAATGTGACTCTTCAATTTGTCCGATTGTAGACTGGTATTACACCGACGCGGAAAAACTGTCAAGGGGAAAATTAGTATTTGTTGAACATTTAAACAGTTTTGGCCTTATCTTAATGGTTTATTGACAATGGTCAATGTGTGGAAGGTCTGAAGTCCATGGTCGAAGTTGTGAGGCCAAGGGACCTGGTCGTTAGCCCACCCTGCCGAAGAGACCAGCTGACCCTTGCGATGCCTCGCTCACCGTCATTCTAGGAACGTCAACGGTCTGGCTGGATGGTTTCGATTGGTCCGGCGGGCAGGCTATAAACCTGCATTTCCGATCACAGGGACCGGCGTCCTACTTTTAGACGACCGCCGTTTTTCATAACTGCATCCGCAACTGCGGCGTGGCAGGCTGGGCGTCCCACTTCGATGGCTGCTCGCTGAAGAGTCCGTCTGGATCATCGCAGTCGGCCCGGCGCCCAGGATGCGAGTGGGATCTTCGGTTATTGGCCGAGGAAATCCAGGTCGCCAGGGGGATTGGCCTTCGCTTTTTGTTTGCATCGGGCACACTCCCATGCTATCTTTGGAGTGCGCGTAAGAGTTCTTGAAGGCCCGCTTGGCAGCGGGCCTTTTGCATTTGCAGCTACATTAGTACAGGTGCAGTGTGATCGCCATTCGTGTACCCACAAGGAAATTGCTGAGAATCATCTTCAATCAATTCGTTTGATGATTGCCGCTCTACCAGACTAGACATTCTCGTCCTTCACGCAAGATTTGGTCGATCAGGCAATAACATTGCCAAAAATCAACCTGTTCTAAGTGAGCCGCTCTCGCATTAGGGCACTACCAGCCGACCCTCGAACATTTCCTCGATTGTCCGGATGTGAGGTCCGCGCTCCCACAGGCAAGTCACCAGTCGCGTTTCCTGCCTCGCACACAAGCGCCGCAGAGTCAGGCAAGCCGTGGTGCCTGCCGGACTGCCGCTAGAAATGGCTGTCAGCACGTCAAGGCTGCGTTACAATCCTCCGATAGAAAGCCTGGAAGGGGGAAGCATGACAATCGACACACCCGAAATGCAGACTATCCTTCGCAGAATTGAGACGGTCGAAAAAGAGAATAGACAACTCAGGCGGATTGGTCTTTCTGTGGTGCTGATGGCAATTGTTGTGTTCGGGATGGGCCAAGCCAGTCCCACGCCGACGGTCGAGGCGAGCAAGTTCGTTCTCAGGGACACGCAAGGAAGGGCACGAGCAGAGCTAGGGATGGACATGGACAATCCCACGCTTACGTTCCACGACTCAAGGGGCTACCCCCTGATTGCATTGACGGCGGACGATGAGCCATTCCTGGTCTTGAACCGGGCGGGGAACGAAGAGCAAGTCACCCTAACCGCTGGAAAGGATGTGTACGGCTTAACACTCTTCGGAAAGGAACGCCGGAAACGGGCGATGGTCGCAGTCCACAACGATTCACCAGCTTTCAGCCTCTTTGACGAAGCCGGAAAAGAGCGTGTGGTGATTTCTCTGTTGAAGTGAGGAGAGCCAGGTAAGGAACTTGCATTTCCGATCACAGGGACCGGCGTCCTGGCTCTTAGTCGACCGCCGTGTTCCAAAACTCTTTCGGCCTCTGCGGCGTGGCGGGCAGGCCCTTCGGATATGGATTCCCCCCTGCCCGTTGGAGGTGCCGATCAAAACACGCCAGGAAGCGAAAATAAGCCAGTCCGAAGCGCGGGGCTGCGAGGGGCTAAGCGAGGTCCTACCGTTTGATAAGATCCCGCTCGTAGCGAATGCGCATCCATTCTAGGTCGACCCTGGGATCGGCTTTCTCTGCACTTTGGAGGGCTTCGCCTTTGTCAGCGGCTGAGCCTTGCCAGACCATCCCTTCGTGGGCACCCGGCCGCTCTTGAGCACCTGGGCCAGTAACAGCTTCGATTTCGCCGTTAATCAGCGCAATGACTTTCCAGGAAGACATGTGATTGTCAATGCTCCTTACCATCTGTTCTAACAAAGTCGGGAATGGGACGGAAGCTGATTTCCCCCATTCGTTTCTAACTCTGGCACAATCCCTAGCCCCTTGTCAATTTCGAACCCCAACCAGTAGTGGCGGCTCTAAGCTCAGGCTCCCGCGTTCAGCAATTCCTCGATTGTCCATAGATGGTCGGTTACGCTGGCAGGCATTGCAGGTGAGGTGCGCAGTGAACCGTGCACGCGGACGAAGTTATAGTGGGAGATGAGCGGCCACAGTGCTACAGCAAGGTTCTCAACGAGCTTCGACAAGGCATTGGTCAACCGTGTCAGGCGAGGTAAGGGGCTGGGGCGATCGCCTCTTGGTCCGGCGGGCAGCGTTTGAGGCTGCATTTCCGATCACAGAGACCGGCGTCCTACTTTTAGACGACCGCCGTGTTTCAAAACGCCATCGGCAACTGCGGCGTGGCAGGCTCGGCGTCCCACTTCGAGGGCTGCTCATTGAAGGGCAGTGATTCCGCCCGCTCATGCTCCAGCTCGGGCACGACAATCCCGAGTTTTCCTTCCAGCCATTCCGCTACCAGGCGCCGATGGCAACGCACGTTAAACGACTCCCAGCAAAGCAGGATGGCATTGGGGCCGAGGTCCTCAGCAACTTGCTTGGCGTCGAGCGATTCAAGCTGCTTGCGGTATTCCCGGTCAAACAGTTCGGGGTCCTTCGCTTTCAGAAGCCAGCGGGGTGGGGCAAGCGGCATGTATCGCTTGACGTGCGGGTTGAACCTGGGAATCCCTTGGCTGATCGCTACCGCGTCAGGATGGTTTCCGCTCTTGGCAAAATTGGAAGT
>JBELAJ010000353.1:0-8846 GCA_049508935.1 Terriglobia bacterium
ACCGCGGGTATTTTCCCGCCCTGCCCCCGCCCACAAAGCCTATGCGAATCTGCCCGACCGCCTCCGGTGCGCCCAGACTAACTATTTCGCGCACCTCCAACCTCGGATGCGGAATCGCTGGCATTTTCCCGCTTGACAACTTCAGGGACTTGTGATAGGCTACTATGGTGATCTTTTTGTGGACACATTGTCGCAGGCGGGCGCCGGGGCGAGCCGAGGCACAAGGGAAAGGGGAAGGGTCCCGGCTATGGCGGAATGTAGGGAACTGCAAAAAATGAAAAATAGTGGGAACGAAGCTAAGAAGTACCTGAAAACAAAGCACATCACTTTTTTCATTGGTGCAGATTTTGCGCGTTTTGCGCACGAATTCGCACAAATTACAGCCTGAAATGAGCAAAAACAGCACAATTTGCACAAACGAACCGAAGACTGCGAGCCGCCAGGCGAGGCCGGACAAATGACAAGAAGTCGGCTACAGAAGACCGCCGCCCACGAATCGACAGCCCTCTCCCCTATGAGAGGGCTTTATTACCCTGGTTTTGTGCCGTCGATGCGGTCGGCCGAAAGGCGGCAGCCTTGCTGCCGCACCCCAAAATTGACGGAACAAAGCGAGAATGTCTATGAAAACAAAGGATCGGCGTTGAAAGGACCTGCGGTAGACACGTAGCGCTGACCTTTAGGTCAGCACTTTAGTAAGGGCGCGGCCAGAATGCCGACCTGAAGGTCGGCGCTACGAGAATTGCGGGAACAAAGCGAGAATGTCTATGAAAACAAAGGATCGGCGCGAAAAGCTAGACCGTCTGCTCACCCGATCTTCCGATCACCCGATCTCCCGATCTGCTGGGCACAATGGCCCACTTTCCCGAATCGCAGGTGCTGCAAATGCCACATTGTCGAGCCTTGCGCCCCGCTTTGTTGTAACTTATGACGCCCCTCCACACATTGACAAGGGTCGGAGGTTGCGAAATGTCGCTTAAAACGCCGTGCGGTGCGTTGCGAGGTGGCTTTGCAAGTTGCGGAAAAACCCTCCTCGCCTGTCATTCCGAGGAGCCGCAGGCGACGAGGAATCTCGCAGTGCCCCGAAAACAACTCAGAGCGAGATTCCTCGCTGCGCTCGGAATGACAAGAGAACGGGTTTTTCCGCAGACTGCTTATGGCACCACATGGCAGGGCAGGTTCGCCCCTGCAAAACGCCTCCGGTCACGCGCTGGCAAAGAAATTGCACTTCATTGCAGGACTTTATAGCCGCACGCCTGACATTATGTCGCTCGCATCTCCACTCTTCGCAAACCTCTCAGCAAAACCTGGCGCTCTCTGAAGGAGGCTGACCTTGAGCACACAGAACACGATTTCCCCAGTAACCCCGGCACCCGAAAGCCGGCCCAAAGTGAAACCCAACCCCAAAGCCCCACGCCAACCCTTGCCGTTGCTTTCGCCGGAGGATCGGCTGTGTGGTCCGGAAGAGGTCGCTTTGGGTTTCACCCTGGCCCAGGTTCAAGTTGAGGCACTCCGATGCTTGCAGTGCAAGAATCCGACCTGCGTCGACGCTTGCCCGTTGCACATTAACGTCAAAGGCTTTATCGGCTTGATGTCGGTGGGGGATTTTGCGGGGGCGTTCGACAAGATCAGCGAAGATAGTCCTTTTCCGGGCATTTGCGGCCGGGTGTGCCAGCACGAACTCTTCTGCGAACGCGCCTGCCTGCTGGGAAAGAAGCTGGACCCGGTGGCCATCGGATCGCTCGAGCGGTTTGCCGCGGACCGTCATCGCCAATCGAAATCGGCTCCGCCGCCCGCGCCGCTGCTGAGCGGCCCGCGTGTGGCGCTCGTGGGGAGCGGCCCGGCTTCCCTGATTGCGGCCTACGATCTCGTCCGGCACGGCTATCGAGTGACGGTGTTCGAAGCCTTGCACAGCTTAGGCGGCGTGCTGGCCTACGGCATTCCCAATTTCCGTTTGCCGCGTGAGATTATCCATGACGAAGTGAATCGACTGCGCAGCATGGGCGTGGAGTTTCGCACCGATTTCATCGTGGGCAAGACGGAGGCAGTGGACGAGTTGTTCGCGGAAGGATTCCAGGCCATATTCCTCGGCACCGGCGCCGGCCTTCCGCACCTGATGAACATTCCTGGTGAGAACCTGATTGGCGTCTACACCGCCAACGAATACCTGACCCGGCTGAACCTGATGGAGGCTTTCCGTTTTCCGGAGTCTGACACTCCGATACGCATTGGCAAGCGGGTGGTGGTGGTGGGCGGCGGCAACTCTGCCATGGATGCGGCTCGATGGTCGCGGCGCATGGGCAGCGAGACCACCATTATGTTCCGTCGTGGACGGGCCGAGTTGCGCGCCCGGCTCGAGGAGATTGAGCACGCCGAGGAAGAAGGCGTGCATTTCGATTTTCTGGCCGCGCCGCTCCGCCTCTTCGGCGACGAGAAGGGCATCCTGCGCGAAATGGAGTGCATTCGCATGCAGTTGGGAGAAGTTGACGAGAGCGGGCGCCCCTCTCCGGTCCCGATGCCGGGTTCGGAATTCCGCATGGAAGTCGACACGGTGGTGATGGCGATCGGTCAAAGCCCCAACCCGACCGTGCAGCGCGCCACTCCACAGCTTCTGACCAAGCGCGGCAAGGTCGTGGTGGATGCCGCCGGACTGACCAGCATGCCCAACGTGTTTGCGGGCGGCGACGTGGTCAGAGGGGGATCGACCGTCATCCTCGCGATGCGCGACGGCCGCGCGGCCGCCGCCGCGATCCACAACGCGCTCAACTACCAGCCACCCGAAGCACAGCCACTCTTGGCTGTGCCGCCTGGCCAGACAGAAGACACCGCACAGGCAGGAGTACCTGTGCTACCTGAGGGTAACCTGGTTTTGGCGAAGCGGCTGCTCACTCCGGAGATCGCCTGCCTCGACGTGGAAGCCCCTGAAATTGCAAGACGCTGGAAGCCCGGCCAGTTCATCATCATCCGGCCCACCAAGTCGAGCGAGCGCATTCCGTTGACGATTGTGGACGGCGACGAGGCCAAGGGGAGCATCACGCTGGTCGTCCAGGCGCTAGGCAAGACAAGTAGGACTACAGTACAGCTCGAAGTCGGCGATCGCCTGGCGGACCTTCTGGGGCCGCTAGGTGAGCCGGCGAGCATCGAGAATGTCGGCAGTGTCCTGTGTATGGCGGGCGGAGTCGGAGTCGCCGAACTGCTGCCGGTGGCGCGAGCATTCCGAAAGGCGGGGAACCACGTCATCGCGTTGTGCGGGGCACGTTCGTCATCCCTCATCATACTGGACGAGGAATTGCGCGCCGCGGCCGACGAGGTCTATTGGGCCACCGATGACGGCACTGCGGGCGTGCACGGCACCGTGGTGGATCTCGCGCGCGTCTGGCGGAAAGACAACGATTGCGAGCTTGGCTTAGCCCATGTCATCGGTCCGATCCCCATGATGCGCGCCGCGGCCGAGGTCACCCGGGAATGGGGTGTTCACACCTACGCCAGCCTCAATCCCATCATGGTGGATGGCACCGGGATGTGCGGAGGATGCAGAGTCACGGTAGGCGGGAAGGTCCGGTTCGCCTGTGTTGACGGGCCGGAATTCGACGCGCACCAGGTGGACTTCGATGAGTTGACTCGCCGCACTCGAGCCTACCTGGCAGAGGAACGTGTGGCCCGCGAGCGGCACGATTGTTCCGTGGGCTTGGGACAATAAGTTGGGGATATGGGACCTGAAGCGGAACAACTCAAGGGCAACCATTCCCAGAAGTCCGGTATCTCATTCTTAGGGGTTAGGAGGATCCCCAGGCTTTTCCAGACCCCCATCTTTTTTGAGTTCGGTGCGAGTATGAACAAATCAACGCATCTCGAATCGAACCGTGATGACCACTATGGCACAAGAACCAACAGCAAATCAGAGCCCAGAGAAACGGGTGAGGCTGATCCGCCCCTCGATCGTTTTGCTTTGCGGACCGGCTGCCTGCGGGAAGTCAACTTTTGCACAGCGCCACTTTCGTCCCACGCAGATCATCTCGTCTGACTGGGCGAGAGGCCGGGTCTGTGACGACGAGCGCGACCAGCGATTCAACACGCAGGCGTTCGCGCTTGTCCGCTACCTCGCGGAACTGCGAATGGGATTGAACCGGCTCTGCGTGGTGGATTCCACCGCGCTCACTCCGCCTCACCGTCGGGAGTTTCTGGAACTGGCGAAGCGGTTTCAGGTTCCGTCTGTGATCTTCCTTTTTGACGTGCCGCTGGAGAAATGTATCGAGCGCGATCGGTTGCGGGAACGGTCGGTCGGCGGCGCCGTAATCGAGCGGCACTACCTGGCTTTTGGACAGACCAAGACGGACATCCGGCAGGAGGGCTTTGACCAGATTATTGAACTTGGTGACAGCGACCTGGACAAAGTTCAGATTGAGATTGTCTTTCGTCCTATTTCCCAGGCTTCCCCAGCCCAAGGGCGACACCCTCAAGCGGAGAGCCGGTCAACTCCTCGTCCGTGGCAACCAAGAGGCCCAAAGCCGCAGGCTGGGCACGAGGCAGGGCCTCCTCCACCGGCGCAAGCCCCGCCGCCGGCGAACTCGCCCGCAAAGCCGGAGGCCAAGCCTTCGAGTGTTCCCCCGAAACCGCCTTCTGCGCCTGGACCCGAACGTGCCCAACCCGCTCCTGTGGCGAGTCCTGGGGGCACGCCCGCGGCTCTGCCTTCGACCTCGAACACTGCAAACAAGACGGCCCCAGGCACAAAGACTACCTCTCAATCCTAAGCGCGTAGGGGCGGCCCTCGTGGCCACGCCGCGCGCCCGGTGAGACGCTGAGGTGCAGATTAGCGGTCTGGCCTACCTTCCAGCCGGTCGTAGACCGTGCGCGCGCAAGTGGAACCCAGGGATTCGTTGTAGAGAGATCGCAAGCGGAGGATCTCGCGGACTTCTTCGTCAAAGCGGTGCAGGGTCTGGAGATCGGTTTTACGAATGGGAAACCGCGTGTCACCGTGGCGCCAGAACTTCTGGTAACCGTGGTCTTCGAGTTCACAGTCGAGGCCGCGGATTTGGAAATAAGGCGGGCCTGGCGCAAGCCACTGTTGATCAGCCTTGGGTTCCAAGTACCATACAAAGCCATACTTCCTTACGCCGATGGAGCCGGAGACTGATCCGCCATCGACGATCTCAAAACCCGCAGCCTTAAACTCTTCTCGAAGCTCGGTCATTGCAGTTTCCTCATGTTCAGCCTAGAATTTGAATCTAATCCATAGAGGGCTGGAAGCGCAAGGTGTAGCGAGTTCATGTAGGGGCACCCCTTGTGGTTGCCCTCTGCACTGATGGTATTACGGATCACACAAGCGCAGACGGAATCGATACGCGGGCATGGCGCGCGGGACTATCCCAGCGAGTGCTGTGGTGCGCTGCTTGGCAAGGTCGAGGGTGAATCGAAGCAGGTGATGGAGGTGGTGGCGCTCAAGAACCTGCGGCACGATCCAGGCCAGGCTCAGCAACTGCTGCCCGTTGATGACCTGGCGCGCGAGACGGAGCGCAACCGCTTCCTGATTGACCCGCTCGAGCAGTTGAGGATGGAGAAGGACGCGCGGTCACGCGGTTTGGATGTGTTGGGCTACTACCACTCACATCCGGATCACCCCGCTCGGCCCTCGGTTTATGACCGCGAGCACGCCTGGCCGTGGTATTCTTACATCATCGTGGCTGTGGAGCGGGGCGTTGCGAAAGACCTAACCTGCTGGGTGTTGGCTGAGGACGGAGGAGTATTCAACCCCGAGTCAGTCGAGGTTGTTCAGTAAGACAGGGCATAACCCAAGCATCGTAGTCACTCGCACTTGGAATCGCCGGGTTTCCTGAAGCATCAGATAGACTTGGGGCGTGCTGTAACCTCGACACTTACTATGAGGAGAGAGAATGGCAGTTAAGATAATGATCCCAACTCCCCTTCGTCAATACGTGGGGAAGAAGGATCAAGTTGAAGTGGAAGCAAAGACGGTAGCGGAGGCGCTTTCGCGGCTCGCCAGCGAGTATACGGAGCTGCGGCGGCACCTCTACAACCAGGAAGGTAAACTACGCAGCTTCGTCAACGTCTATCTCGGTGATGAAGACATTCGTTTCCTGCAAAGGGAGCAAACACCTCTGAATGAGAACGACGTGATCAGCATTGTTCCCTCCATCGCGGGCGGGACGCCCGCGCCACAGTATGAGCGCCTGAGGGCAAACAGGAAATGGCAACAGCAACTCTGACTTCTGTCTCCGATTTAAGCAAGGACGAGATACTCCGCTATAGCCGTCACCTCATCATGCCGGAAGTAGGCATGGATGGGCAGCTTAAGTTGAAGAACGCGAAGGTGCTCTGCATCGGCGCAGGAGGGCTGGGCTCGCCGCTGCTGCTCTACCTGGCCGCGGCAGGCGTTGGGCGGCTGGGCATCGTGGACTTCGATGTGGTGGACTTCACCAACCTGCAGCGCCAGGTGATCCACGGCACGGCTGACGTGGGGCGGTCGAAACTGGAGTCGGCGCGGGCGACCATCCGCGAGATCAATCCGAACGTTGAAGTCGTGGGCCACGATGCGCGCTTGACCTCCGAGAACGCGCTCGAGCTTTTCCGGGATTTTGACGTCATCGCCGATGGCACGGATAACTTCCCCACTCGTTACCTGGTGAACGATGCCTGCGTGTTGCTGGGCAAACCGAATGTCTACGGAAGCATCTTCCGCTTCGAAGGCCAGGCGTCGATTTTCTACGCTCGCCAGGGGCCTTGTTACCGGTGCTTGTATCCTGAGCCGCCTCCGCCGGGCCTTGTTCCCAGTTGCGCGGAGGGAGGGGTCCTGGGCGTGCTGCCGGGAATCGTCGGTTGCCTTCAGGCCATGGAAACGATTAAACTGATTATTGGACAGGGTCAAACGCTGATCGGGCGCCTTCTGGTATTTGACGCGCTGGGTATGAAATTCCGCGAGCTGAAGCTACGCAAAAACCCCGACTGCCCGGTTTGCGGAGCCCATCCAACGATTACCGGTTTGATTGACTACGAGCAGTTCTGCGGAATCCGCGGGGAGGAGCACACACCGGTTATGACTGGAGTTCCGGAAATCGGGCCGCGTGAAGTCAAGAAGATGATCGACGAGAAGCAGCCCTTCGTCCTGATCGACGTGCGTGAACCGCACGAGTTCCAGATTTGCCGCATTCCGGGCTCCACGCTGATCCCTCTCGGCGAGATTCCGAAAAGGATGCACGAACTGGATTCGGCGAGTGAGATCGTTGTCCATTGCCGCTCCGGTCAACGCAGCGCCCGAGCCGTGGAATTCCTGATGAAAGCCGGATTCCAGAAGATTCACAACCTGAAGGGGGGCATTCTCGCCTGGTCTGACCAGGTTGACCCGAGCGTGCCGAAATACTGATGGTCGATTCCAAAGAGTTGCTGACTCCCGACATGCCGCTTCGATCGTGGCGCCGCAGTGCCTCTTTGAGCCTCCGCTGTATCTGTACCTAGCCTGGGTTCCTTACGGTTTCGACCGTAAGGCGCGCCAGGGGCAAATCCAAGATCATCCCAGAGTCACTCCGAGTCCAATCGCTGTCGTCGCGACGACCTCGAATCTCAGTACACCAAATTCACTATGGAGAGGATATTCAATGTCGAACATTTTCCAGGATAATTCGTTCAGCATCGGGAACACCCCGCTCATCAAGCTCAACCGCATCGTCGACGGAAGCAAAGCAACTGTCTTGGCCAAGATCGAGGGGCGTGGCCCCGGCTATTCGGTGAAAGACCGGATCGGCGCCGCGATGATCTGGGATGCCGAGAAACGCGGCGTCCTGACGCCCGAGAAGGAAATCATCGAGCCTACCAGCGGCAATACGGGCATTGCGCTGGCCTTTGTTGCGGCCGCGCGCGGCTACAAGTTAACGCTGGTCATGCCGGAGACCATGTCGCTGGAGCGCCGGCGCGTGGTGGCGGCCCTGGGCGCCACCCTGATCCTTACTCCGGGGCCAGGAGGAATGCCGGGCGCAATCAAGAAGGCCCAGGAGATATATGAGTCCGACACCAACCACTATTTCCTGCCCCAGCAATTTGACAATCCTGCCAATCCTGACATTCACGAGAAAACCACCGGGCCCGAAATTTGGAATGACACCGATGGCGCCATTGACGTGCTGGTGTCCGGTGTAGGCACCGGCGGTACGATCACCGGCGTTTCGCGATTTATCAAGAAAACCAAAGGCAAACAGATCTTGTCGGTGGCGGTCGAGCCGACGGCCAGCCCGGTGCTGACTCAAACCACTACGGGTCAGCCCGTAAAACCCGGCCCGCACAAGATCCAGGGAATTGGAGCAGGCTTTGTACCCAAGGTTCTCGATTTGTCGCTCGTTGATCGCATCGAGCAGGTATCGAATGAAGAGTCGGTCGAGTTTGGACGCCGCCTGGCCAAGGAAGAGGGTATCCTGAGCGGCATTTCATGCGGCGCCGCTGCCGCAGTGGCCGTTCGATTGGCCAAGCAACCGGAGTTTGCCGGAAAGACAATCGTAACTGTCTTGCCGGATTCCGGTGAGCGGTATTTGTCGACCGTGCTCTTTGAGGGCATCGGGTAGCGCAGGGGTGGGAGTCGAAAGTCGAGAATCGAAAGTCAAAAGTCGAAAGCGCGAAACTCGGCAAGGTACAGGGTCAAAGCATTCGAACCCCCGGGACTGAACTGGCTGACTCCCCAACTCCTCGACTCCTTGACTCTTGACTTTCGACTCTCGACTTTCGACTCTTGACTCAGAAAGGCCCGCACATGAATCAAAAACGTCTGGACGACCTTGCAAGCGAGTTCAAGACAGCGCTGGACGCGCAGCTTGCCGGCGATTATGGGTGCGAGTTTCGGTTGCCCA
>JBELAJ010000354.1:0-8813 GCA_049508935.1 Terriglobia bacterium
TTAGCGTGACTTCAGCCAATTCAATATCGCCTCGGCCTGAGTTGCGGGGATGCCTTCCGCCCAGAGACAGTCAGCGTCTTTACGGAGCATCACGACCTGCCCGTTGTTCGCCTTGCCGATGAAAAGGTCGCTCGTGGAGCGCGGGTCGGGCGCGAGTTCAGGGTACTTGTGCGCAAGAATGGTATGGTAATCACGAAAGAAGGCTTGAGCGGACTCGGCACTCGACCAGCGGGTTTGCGAAACCAGAACGTATTGCTTTTTCCCCGGTCCGGCATCACTTTTTTCGTAAAGCAGATAACGGTCGGCAAGCCAGTTTGGTGCTACTGACTTTGCCTCATCTTCGGAAATAAGCTGGCCGAGCAGCGCGTAGTAGCCCATCTCGCCCATGATGTTTTCAGCCAGAAAACTCACCCCGTGAACTCCTGCGAGTGCTGCTGGTTGGGGCAGAGTAACCTTGGGCAAAGGCTGTTTGTCAAAATAAACTTCCGGCTGGAAAATCTCCTTGGTGGTGCGGGGCGGGTTGTCGAACAACGAGCTGAGCCGTTTCCATCCGCCCGCCTGGAGCCCGTGCTGCATAAAACCGATGCCCTCGATGTAGGGAAAGAGGGCCTGGAAACGAAAGAAGAACGGAGCCTTGGTGAAGGCGGGGAATTCCTCGAGTTGCTGCTGGATAATGGGGGCCATCAGCGGCTCGAGCGAGGGCATTACTTCCAGTTTCATCGGTTCGATCATTTCCTGAATCATGGCCGCGGTAGCGTGGCCTTCCACCACGGCCTCACGAGCAGCCGAGGCATCGTCATCATCACGGTCGGCTTTGAGGAATTTCTCCAAGTCGTAGCTCTGGTCCTGAAGGGCATGGGTCAGTTCGTGAGACAACACCATGCGCTGCATGTCCGGCTCGACCCAGTCCGCGATGAACATGGTCTTGCGCAGGGGATCGTAGAACCCCGCAGCCTGCTCGGTGTAGAAGCTGATCAGGAATTTCTCGAGATTGAAATCCGGCGCGACCAGGCCGAACGCCTGAAGCGTGGCCTCCTGGATGTGAATCTCTTGTGGCGTCATTTCCGAACGCAGAGTTTCCGAAATGTACTTCGATACTTCCGGCCGGCTGATAACCTGCTTCTTGAGCGAGGATTTGATGGCCAGGCCGGTGAGTTCGCTCATCTGCTGAAGGACTGAGTCGGCTTGGGAGAGAAGGTCCTGCGGGGACTGCGCGGCAGTCAGGACCCAGGCCGTCGACGCCGCATAAGCCAGAAGCAGAGAAGTGAGAACCGCCGGCAGCTTCAACCTCGGCCGGCGTCTTGGACTGGTCTTGCAGGCGCTATTCATGATGCCTTGATGGCCTCCATAAACAATTGATTTGCTCCCAATTTGAACGGCTCCATGCCCAGAGACGCGAAGCTCTGGATGTGGACAAAGCCCGCTTTCTCGAGCAACTGCCGAACCGAGGCCAGGATTGGTTTGACCCCATGCTAATCACAAGACTATCATGAATCTGCGCGAGTAAGCCGGGTGATCGCTGCCTTGCCCGAGCGCCCGTTTCGGCGGGCAAGCATGGGCGAGGGAGAGGAAAGTCCGAACTCCGCAGGGCAGTGTGCTCGCTAACGGCGAGGGTTGGAGGAGGATCCCCGATCGAGGGGCGTACGCCTCCAATACGGAAAGTGCCACAGAAAATATACCGCCCGTCAACCGACGGGTAAGGGTGAAAAGGTGCGGCCCCGTTCGCTCGGGGATTAAAGCAAGAGCGCACCGCTCCGGTGGTGACGCCGGGGGCATGGTAAACCCCACACGGAGCAAGACCAAATAGGGGAGGAGGAGCTGCCCGCTCCGCCACAACTTCCGGGTAGGTCGCTTGACCCCGCCAGCAATGCCGGGGCTAGAGGAATGATCGCCATCCCGTTCTTGCGGGACACAGAATTCGGCTTACAGGCTTGCTCGCGCTAACAACTTTAGATTCAATGCGATTATTGGATTCTCGGTGCTTGGTGTGACGCCGGTGTGACGGAACGCGTTGGACTTTCAACCTTTCGGTCACTCTGCCCGCTAGCTTCCAACCCGCCAGGTGCTTCCATGATTCGCCTCAGCCGCTCTCGAAGCTCCCGCGCAAATGGTGAGTAGTGTCGTCGTTACCGAGGACTTAGCCGCGAAGACTCGGTTCATCCCAGACTTCCCAGAATGGGGCTCCAGACCAGTGAGGCTTGGTTGAGTAGCTCTTGGCTCTCACGGCTTCTTGCTTCATAATGGTCCGCAGTCTCATGGCCTCGGCGGAACCATTGCGCATTTTCATCTCATATTCCCGCAAAGACGGAGCCGTGCTCGCCCAGCGCCTGCAATGCGATCTTGCGAAGCAAGGTTTCGACGCCTGGCTGGACACGAAACGGATCGGCGGTGGTGCAGTTTGGAGCGCGGAGATCGAGCGCGAAATCGACGCGTGTCAGGTGATGATCGCGCTATTGAGTCCGGGCTCTTATAAATCTGAGATCTGTCGGGCGGAGCAGATTCGAGCTCTCGATAAGGGCAAACGAGTCATTCCCGTGATTGCCGTGAAGGGCGCCGACCGGCCTCTGTACCTCTATGCCCGGCAGTATCGAGACTTCACTGAGGATACCCACTACGTAGAGCGTCTCGGGGAACTTCTGGCAGACATACGCGGCGACTCGACCGCCACTCTACCCGACAACTACCGCAAGACTCGCGTCACCTACCTGACCGCTCCGCCGCGCGTAGCCAACTACCTCGAGCGGCCTGAAGCCCTGCACGCGCTGCGCGACACGCTGTTTACCGAAGACGACCGCCAGCCCATCGCTCTGACGGCGCTGGCCGGCATGGGCGGCATTGGCAAAACGGTGCTGGCCAAGGCTCTCACCCAGGACGAAGTGGTGCTGCGAGCCTTCCCCGACGGCATCGTCTGGGTCACTGCCGGCAAAGAGAGAAAGCGCGACTTCATCGAGGAGATGCGAGAGGTGGCCAAGGCGCTGGGCGACGACCTCAGCGCATACGACACTACCCTGGCCTGCGAAAACCAGTATCGCTCGACCATCGCCAACAAGGCGGCGCTCATCGTGGTTGATGACGTGTGGAGCAAGGCCGACATCGAGCCGTTGCTGGCCGAGTCACCGCGCTCGCGCTTTCTGTTCACCACCCGCGACGCATCCATCGGCAGGTTTGTCAGCGCCCACGAGCATCGGGCGGACCTGCTGGATGTTGCGCAATCGCGCCAACTTCTGGCGTCGTGGGCGCATGTGCCGATTGCCGAACTGCCCGCGGCGGGGGACGAGTTGATCACTGAGTGCGGCCGCCTGCCGCTCGCGCTTTCGGTGGTGGGCGCCATGCTGCGCGGTGCGCCTGATAAGTTTTGGTTGGATACGCTTCAACTGATGCGCGAAGCTGACCTCTCCGCCATTCAGGAACAGCTTCCCCCCGGGCAAGACAGCTTCTTCAAAGCGGTGGAGGTGAGCTTCCAGTCGCTTAAGCCGGACATGCGACAACGGTACAAGTCGATGGCGGTGCTGCTGGAGGACATGGCCGCGCCCCTGCCCATACTGGAAACGCTCTGGAATGTAAACGAAGCTGAGGCGCGACGGATCAGCCGGCAACTTGTGGACCGCTCTCTGGCGCAGCCTGACGGCGCAGAAGAGAGCATCCGCCTGCACGACCTACAACTGGATTACGTGCGGGCTCAGTACCCGGACCGCGAGGCGCTCGAACTGATTCGTGGCGCTGTGCGGCTCTCCTCACATGTCATTGGGCGAGATCCAACCCAGTTCGCCTCACAACTGGTGGGGCGTCTTTTGCCCTGTCAAGACCTTACGGCAGTGCAGGAATTCACCAGGTCCTTAATCGATGGCGCTCGGCCACCTTGGCTGAAGCCGCTCACGGCTGCTCTCACTCCGCCGGGCGGACCTTTGCTTAGGGTGCTTGCAGGTCACCGCGGTGTTGCAGCGGGCGTGGTGTTGACGCCGGACGGCGCGCACGCTGTTTCGGCGTCGTACGACCGCACGCTTCGCGTTTGGAACATCGCCACGGGAAACCTAACACGGACACTTATCGGCCACCAAGCTCAGGTTAGCGCAGTAGCGGTCACCCCGGACGGTTGCCGAGCGGTATCGGCGTCCTATGATAAATCGCTGAAGGTTTGGGACCTTTCCGATGGGAGGGAGTTATGCTCACTTCGCGGGCACGCTGACACGGTTCGGGCCGTGGCCATTGCACCGGATGGCAGAACGGCGATATCCGGTTGCGCTGACGGTACGGTTGGCTTTTGGGATCTCGCATCAGGTACGTGCAAAGCGATCACAAAGGTACACAACGGCCTGGTCTCCGCGGTGGCGATAACGCCCGACGGTCGACGGTTGATTTCAGCGTCAACAGATGGTTCCATAAGCGTTTGGGACTTCGCTTCGCGGGGGAAGCTACTGACACTCGAAGCGCACAAGGCAGAAGTTCGGACAATAGCAGTGTCGCCGAAGGGTGACCGACTCGTCTCGGCCTCCGCTGATCGAACCCTGAAGATTTTCGATCTTGCGACAGGGGAGGAATTGAGAACGCTGGCGGGCCACGCGGGAGATATCAACGGACTGGCGATCACTCGGGATGGACGATATATAGTGTCTGCCTCCTGGGACAGTACCCTCAGGGTGTGGGATCTCCCTTCGGGCCGTCATTTGCAAACGCTTGAGGGCCCCTGCCCTGCCGTCCTCGGTGTAGCGGTTACTCCAGACATGTCTAAGGCGGTGACTACCTGTCTTGACGGAACTCTGCACGTGTGGCGCCTCTCGTTCGACGATCACACGCCAGTAGAAAGAGCGAGCCACAGGGGTTCGGTGAGGGACATTGCGATAAGCTTAGACGGACGCTCTGTGATCTCCGCCTCGTCGGACGCCACCTTGAAAGTGTGGGACCTTGAACGCAGGCAGGTCCTCCGTACGCTCACAGGCCACACCGGCACGGTCCTGGCGGTCGCCATAAGCGCCGACGGCAGCCGCGCCGTATCTGGCTCACTCGACGGGACGCTGAGGTTGTGGGATCTCACGCTTGGGCGGGAACTCAAAGTACTCCTCCGACTGGAGAGAATTTTGGTCGGCACCGTCGCGATTACGCCGGATGGTAGGCGTGCGATCTCGGCTGGTGACAAGGTACGCGTTTGGGATGTTGAGACCGAGAGGCTTTCGTGGACGGGCGAAGGCCCGCGAAGCGCGGTCATCAAGGTGGGACTAACTGACGATAAGTGCCTGGTATCGTTGTACGCCAATGGGTGCCTTGGGGTTTGGGATCTCGTCTCCGGTGCGCCGCTTCGACTCCTATTTACCCGTGCCAGCTTCTCTCAAGCCATGTCTCTCGTCAGTCCTGGAAAAGCGCTCGTAGGGTGTGCCGACGCTGTATTGCGTTTATTTGATCTCAAATTTGGGCGAGAAATAACGCGCATGCCGGGGCATGCCAGCCGCATCGCCAGCGTAGCCGTTACATCGGACGGGAAACTGGCGATCTCGGGATCAGACGACGCCACGCTTCGGGCTTGGGACGTCGAAACCGGTCGCGCGCTTGCCGTCTTCACCGCCGATTCCGGGGTGTGGGCGTGCGCAATCGCACCCGACGGCCAGACTATCGTGGCAGGGGACGCTTCAGGGCGGATCCATTTCCTAAAGCTGGTCAGACCCTAAGCAGAGCCACACCGGCGTTTTTTGTGCCCTTTCGCTCAAAGGCGCCGCAAGCGAGCCACCGGCTGCGCCCCCACTGCCAACCGTGGGGCTAGGTTTGGATGTGGCGGTAACTGCGCAAGGGCAGCGGCCTACCTCCGCTTCTCATGACCTCACGCTGAGGTTGTGGGACCTGGAGACCGGAGAAGCGCTTGTTACCTTCACTTGCGAGGGCGCCGGGTTATGCTGTGCATTTTCCGACCCTCTCAAACTGATCCTTGCCGGCGACGCCGGGGGCCACGTGTACTTCCTTTACCTCGAAGAGCCGAAACCAAGAAACTGAGCCAATCGTTCTCTCAATATCGGCCAGAACTGTCTTGTGCGAATCGGATCTTTCCTTCTCGCCTACCGTTCACTGACCGCCGATGTCACTGCCCTGCCCGGCACTTTGACGAAACGGCGTTGCCGCGGAAGTACTTTGCGCACAAAAGCAAAACTACTCTCAAAGCTTAATTCTTTGGCACCACGATTGTAAGCGCGGCGTGGATCGATCGCCCCTTCGCCGTCAGCGAGGACCTGCTCCATCCGATGGTAACGCTCGTGAGTCCAGCGCAACAGAGTGAAACCTCGTCTCAATTTCCCACCACGCGGGGGATGAGTTTGGGAAACAGATCGAGAGTCGGACCTTTGGCACTCTCAATTGCGAGCCTTGGGGACGGCTGGCGTTTGGTTGGGCCAATTCTCCTGCATTAATCGGTTGTCCATGGGGTTGTCCTTGGGGGGACGCAGGCGTGATCGAACCAAGGGAAAGACGATGCCCTTATTGGTGCTGGCGAAACGCAGCGCACGGATGGCCAGGAAACCATCGGGATCTTTGCTGAGGTAGAGAGTGTCGTTAGGAACGCTTCTGTCAAATGTGGCACAGTCGCCTTGGACGGTGGCCACAACACGCCCCTTTCGAGAGAATGTCACCGTAGCGCGATTGCCCTTAAGATCCCACTGAACATTGTAAACTGCAGCCCGCAAGTCTACCCCCGCAACAACCATGGGACGGGTCAGTTTCAGGTAGAGCGCCTCTGCACCTCGGACGTCACTATTCCCTGCGACCAGTAGTCCGAGTGCCGTGACAGTTAGCCCCATAATCTTCATCTTGTCCATCTGCATATCCTCCCAACGAAAATCTCTAGGATCGGTCTGGCAAGGTTTCAATCAAAAGAAACCAAGCAGTCATTGAAATCAAAAGTGACGTGGCGAAAGTGCCGCATAAAGTCGGACCCTAAAATACCGTCGACGTGCTCGGTGGGTGGAAGCAGGGCCTCAAACTCATGGAACACCTCGGTTTGAGTCGGTCGAAACCGGACGGTGAACTGCTTGCCCGCGATGCTAAGGTTCAGTCCTTTGTCACTGTTTATATCCATCGAAGAGATGGCCGACCCGGTGTCCAGGACAAAGCGTTTCTTGCCCTCGGAGGTGTGGATGGTGATGACGGGCATCCCAAGCACCTTGTCAAAAACGACAGTGCGGGGTTTGTTCCCGCGCGCGTGAACGGGGCCGGACAACATCAACGCGACCATGATGCTTATGGGCTGTTTCATAAAGATCCCCGCCCTGAATGCGGATATTCCCCTGTGAATGCGCCCTGCCACGATTCAATTGGAAAAGTTCAATCTGAAAAAACACCGGCTCAACCGGGGCCCTGCTCCACCGGCGAGCCGCGACCCTTCGCTTGGATCAGGCTCAAACTCAGCCTCCATTTTAGACGGAGGGAAAAAGCAAATAACAGATACAGAAATATGAATCTGAAATAGGTACAGATTTATTTCTCAGATCTGTTATGATGGCTAGGAGCGAGTGCACAATGGAAAGGGCCACCAATTCGGAAGCGCCGCTTTACCTCAAAGTTGCGCAGTTGATTGAAGATCAAATCCGGGCCGGCGTCCTGAGAGTCGGTGAGCGGATTCCCTCCATCCGATCGCTGAGCCGCAAGCAGAAGGTAAGCGTGTCGACAACCCTCCAGGCGTATTTTTGGCTTGAAAACCGCGGTTTTGTGGAGGCGCGAAACAAGTCCGGGTTTTACGTCCGCGTTCCCGCCACGGAACTGGCTCCGGAACCGAAGTTTCAGAATTCGAATCCCGCGCCGGCAGAAGTCGACGTGGGTGACATCCTGACAAAGATCATGCGCGCCGTGAGCGATCGAAGCAAGGTTCCGCTGGGCGCGGCCGGTCCCGGTCCAGCCCTCCTGCCCTATCACAAGCTGAATCGGATCACCCGGGCGATTGCGCAAAAAGACCAGTTACACAGTTGCTACTATCAATTCCCCCCGGGATCGGAGTTGCTGCGCCGCCAGATTGCCCGCCGTTCACTCGACTTCGGCTGCAGTTTCTCTGCGCAGGATATCCTCATCACCTGTGGCGCTATGGAGGCGCTAAATCTCTGCCTCCGCGCCGTCGCCAAACCCGGCGATGCTATTGCCCTGGAGAGCCCTACATATTTCGGCATGCTCCAGGCAATTGAGTCCCTCGGGATGAGGGCCCTGGAAGTACCTACCCATCCCCGGACCGGAATGAACCTCGACGTCCTGGAACACTCGGTTAAAAAGCATCGTGTTAAGGCATGCATCGCCATGACGAATTGCCATAACCCCTTGGGCTACATTTTGGACGACGATAGGAAGAAGGCATTAGTCGAACTATTGGCGAAGCACCAGGTTCCCTTGATCGAGGATGATCTTTACGGAGACCTCGCGTTCGACCTCGAGCGACCCAAGGTGGCGAAAGCTTTTGACCGCACTGGAATGGTCTTACTTTGTACATCATTCTCCAAGGTCCTCGCGCCGGGTTTTCGCGTGGGCTGGGTCGAGGCAGGTCGATTTCGCGATGAAGTCGAGCGGCTGAAATTCCTCACGACGATCGCAACGCCCTCATTGCCTCAGCTCGTGCTCGCAAATTTCTTGGAGTCGGGCGGCTATGATCGCTATTTGCGGCGTTTGCGGTTGGCCTTCAGCGAGCAGGTACAAGCCGTGAGCAAGGCGATTGCAAAGTATTTCCCTTCGGGGACTCGACTGACGCGACCAGCCGGAGGCTATCTTCTCTGGGTTGAATTGCCCAAAGCCGTCAATGCCTTGAAGCTCTTTCGACAAGCCCTCGACGAAAACATCACGATATTACCCGGACGGAT
>JBELAJ010000355.1:0-8798 GCA_049508935.1 Terriglobia bacterium
ACTTTTTCGGATCGTTGCCGAGGAAGTAATTGGCCCTGCCCTGTAATTCGTCGCGCCCGGTCACTTCGGCGTCAGGCTTCGCGCCCACTAGCCGCAAGTGGACAAGTTCATTCTCGCTTTTCGCCTTTCGCCTTTGGATTCTGAGTATCGCTTGATCCTTCGTAAGGAAAAGCGTGTACCCGCGTCCCCGCGAGAGGAACTTCACACGCGGATCGACTTGACCTAAGTTGGGCTCGAAACTCAGCGGGAGCCCGGCGAGGGCGGGGTGGATTCGAGGAGTTGGCGAAGCGGCAACAAGGACCCGACTGGCGTTATCGTTCAGGCCGGGAATGGCAAGGAGGAAAAAGGCGACCGCGATTAACAAAGTGCGACGGAGACTGAACAGCGCAAAGGGGGACATTAATTCCTCTTCCCATGTCACAGGAATCCGTAATCACGATGAGCCTCACGGTCACCTGTTCCCTCAATTCCAGATGCCATCGGCTACGGCGGCAAGGCCGATCCGGTGAACATCTCTGGTCTTTTTATCGGCAAGAGAGATTTTTTTCTTGATGGGAATGTAGGGGCAGCCCTACCGGCAACCCACTGGTGCGTCTATAGTTACTGGCTTGGTATGTGCGGCTCTGTTACCCGCAACAGTACGTCTTGCAGCAGCTTCTAGCCTCGCCAGCCTAGGCACACAACTTGAAATGAGCCAACTCGAGGAGGCGGGCTACTTCTGTTCGGCGGGTAAAGGACTGGGGGGGCGCAACACCTGGCCGCGGAAGGCATCATCGAGAATGACGTTGTTACTCTGTAGCGTCACGCCGGTGGCCCGGTCGAGAGCTGTACGGGCTTTGATGTAATCGCTTTGCGTCACCACCTCGTTCGAGCGGGCCTGAGCCAAGTCGCGCTGGTTAAGAATCACATCGTAGCTTCTGGCAACCCCGACTTCGAATTGTTGCCGCATGTCGTCAAGTGCTTTTTCCTGAAGAAGTCGCGTCTGGACCGCCGCCTGATAACTGCTGCGCGCTTGCCGGAGGGCGATCAGAGCGGCTTCCACCTGCACGCGGACTTGGTTTTGAAGTTCCCGCAGCCGCACTTCGGATTGGCGCAGTTGCAATTGATCTCGCGCCAAATCAGCCCTAGCGGTACGGTTGCGCAGGGGTACGTCCAATTGAAGCGCCAAGCCGTAATCAGGGTACTTGCCTCTAAACACCTGGGAGAGTGCCGTGCCGTATCCCCCCACAAGGTTCGGATCGACGATAGGAGTAAATGCGACGCCCGGAATCGGGTAAGTGTTGACCGGACCGGCGAGACCGTTGCCCTGAGCGCTGGCAACGAGGTTTAAGGAAGGCAGTAAGGCGTTGCGTGACCCTTTGAGGGCCATCTGCGTGTTTTCGATTTGGACCTGCCCGGCCGCCAGGTCAGGGCGATCGCGCAGGGCCATGGCCGTCAACTCTTCTAACGACGGCAGCTGCTCGCTTTGCGGTATCTCGATGTGATCCGTGGGAACAATGCGCACGGAGGCGATCTGCGGATCTGCCGTCCCGGTGCGCGTGAGCGCGTTCTTCAGGATGAGTTCCTGCTCGAGGACCAGACTTTCCGAGTTGCTCAATGCCTGCTGCGCCTGGGCCTTCTCCGCCTCGGCACGAAGCACTTCCAGCGGAGCCAGGGTGCCCACTTCCACATGGACTTTGTTGTCCGCCAGGAGTTTTTCGGCCAGCGTCAGCGAGTCGCGCTTCACCTGGACGTCCTGGTTAAGGCTCACCAGATCCCAGTAAAGGAGGATGATGTTGGAAACCGTGCTGATGAGTTGTTGGCGGAAAACCAGGTCGGAAATCCTCTCGTTGTTCTTCGCGATGCGAATAAAGCGGCGGTTGAGGCCGAGCCCAAAACCTTGAAGCAAAGGCTGAGTGAGGGTCAATCCGAGGCTCGAGGCGGTGTAGGGATTATAGCTGAGCTCGCCGTTGTTGTAGCTCTGACGCAGGTTGGTGTAACCGAGGTTCAGAAAGGCGCCGCTGGAAAAACCTTCTTGAAACCCCAGGTTCTCGCCCATGGAGTGTTCGACAAGGAAGCCGTAACCGGTCTGGACCTCATCGGACTGGGGCGTATCACTATAGGCAGCGCCAACCAGACCGGTCAGAACGGGATCGAAAGACGGGACGGCTGTTCCGCTCGAGAGGGGCGCCGAGCCGGTGATCGACAAATCGGTCTGGGCCTGATTCACGCTGGTGTCGATGATAGTGCTCGAAGACGGGGTGAGAGGCGGCGCGCTCCCGGGCGGAGTCTCAACCGGACCGCCCGTGCCTTGCGGACCTTCCTGCACGGAAAGGGGGACGCCGCGCAACAACGAACCCGCCTGCGCCCGCCAGAGGTCAGTGTCCGCCATGCGCAGCCCGTAGCGCTCGAGCTCGATATCGAGATTGTTTTCGAGCGCCAGCGCGATGGCATCCTGTAAGGAAAGGTAAAGCTTGCCGTCTTTGACGAGCGCGTCGAAGCGATCCGAGTTTTGAAATTTCGTGGAGGGCACTGCGTCAACCCGATAGCTGCGGGTGAGGCCGGTCAGTGCCTCCGCTCCGGAAAGCGGAGCTGGTGGCGAACCAGCGCGGGTCTGTGCCCAAACAAAGTTGGCGAGAAAACAACACAGTATTAGGAAGCTCGATCGCACTTTCATGGATTACCTCACGGCTTTTGCCCGCCGGCATCTTAGGCCCGGAGGGCCGACAGAAAGTAGCCCACGGCGTCAGACGAGGGGTGGACGGCGATGGGGCTACTCTCTGTCGGCCCTCCGGGCCTTCGCCAGCGATCGCGTCAAAGAAGTGCAAACTCCACTCCCTCTCCCCACGGGAGAGGGCTGTTCAATCCTTCATAATTCATGATTTGCTATTTACTATTCCCGGCTTGCAGCGGGTTTAACTCGGGCTCCTTCGCGGACGTCGTCGGTAGGATTGATGATGACCAATTCTCCTCCTGCCAGCCCCGCTAGTACCTCGGTTTCCGTTCCATAGTCACGGCCCACTGCGACCTTTTGAAAGTGGACCGCACCGTCTTCTGCCACCACCGCCACGCGCGTGCCATTGGCGCGCGTAACCAGCGCGTCCCCCGGCACCAGCAGCGGGGGTTCGGCGCTTACGATGCGCAGCGACACCCGAGCGTACATGCCGGGAAGGAGCAGCGAGGCCTGATTGGGCACATCCACTTCGGTGAGCAAAGTCCGGGTATTCGGATCGAGAGACTGGCTGGTTCTTGCTACCTTTCCGGCGAACGACCGGGCGGGAAGTTGTTGTACGGTCACCACGGCTGCCAATCCCGTACGGATGAAGGGAGCATAGCTCTGAGGGACATCAACGAATATACGCACCACGCCGATCTGGGCCATGTGGAAAAGTTCGTGGCCGGAGACGCCTCCGGATGCGACGAGCGCGCCAACATCGAAGTTGCGGGCGGTAATCAACCCCGCAAAGGGCGCGGTGATCTTCTCGAAGCCCTGGAGGTCGAGGAGACGTCCCAGGTTAGCCTCGGCCGCGCTGATGCTGCCCTGGGCCGCGCTCACACTGGCTTCCTGGGCTTTGCGGTTGGCCACCGCCACCTCGTAATCCGCTTCCTTCTGGTCGCCATCCTGCCGCGCCAGGACTCCGCGCGCCACCAACACTTTCCAACGTTCCACCGTTAACTGGGCGAGGTGCTCGGTGGATTTGGCCTGGACGACGTTGGCCTCCGCCTGGGCCAGCGCCGAGCGTGCCTGAAGCAGGTTGGCGCGGGCTTGGTGTACCTGCTGGTCAAGGTCGGGGGTTTCTATCTCGGCCAGAACCTGGCCCGCAGCTACGCGGTCACCGATATCCACATGCCGCCGCACCACGTAGCCGTCGGCGCGAGCGTATATCGGCGCGTCCGTGATTGCCTGGATATTTCCCGGCAACTCGAGTTCACTGGCGGACGTCCCGCGACGGACCCGGACCGTGTTGACCACCGGCAGGCTGTGCCCCTCCTTTTCCGAGGCCGTTACCAGCGCCCGCAGCCGTTCCCGTCGAGGGAGATAGCCGAGCAGCAGGAGTGCGGCAAGCGGCAAGACGATAATGCAGGCTATAAGCAAGCGCCTGCTCGGTCCGCGGCGCGGCCGCTCCGGCCGCGGCGGAGGTAAAACCCCCGTCGACACCGGTTCAGGTTCCATCAATCTCTCTTCAATTGCCACCGATTGCCTCCACTATCACGGGCATCCATGCTACCCCGCGCAAACAAAACGCGCCAGCAATTCCCCTCCTTGTTAGGGAGGGGTGGCCGTACCGCATCCTGGCGCTTGACTCACCACCCCCCTACCCCCTCCTCAGCCGAGGAGGGGAGTCGCTTTGTCTAATGCAGCGATATTCCTTCCTCATGCTCTTCCCGCGCGATCTCGGCATCCAGGTCCAGCGGCGGCGCCTTGCGCAAATAACTGTACATGATGGGGACAAAGAACAGCGTCGTGAAGGTGGCGACCAACAGACCACCGATGACTGCCCGCCCCAACGGCGCATTCTGTTCACCGCCCTCGCCTAACCCCAAAGCCATGGGAAGCATTCCGACGATCATGGCTAGCGCGGTCATAATCACCGGCCGGATTCGCGTGAAGCCGGCGGAGAGCGCTGCGGCTCGAGCGTTCTTGCCCTCCACTCGCTCGTCGTTGGCAAAAGTCACCAACAGAATGCTGTTGGAAGTCGCCACGCCGATGCACATGATCGTTCCCATCAGCGAGGGAACACTGAACGTGGTTTGGGTCACAAACAACATCCACACGATACCGGCGAGCGCCCCCGGAAGCGCCCACAAGATAATGAACGGGTCCACCCAGGATTGGAAGTTCACCGCCATCAGCAGATAAACGAGGACGATGGCAAAGAGGATTCCGAATCCCAATCCCACAAACGACGACCGCATGGTCTGCACCTGGCCCCGCAGGGCCATCCAGGAACCCTTGGGCAACTGCGGGCTGACGTCCGACATGATGCGCTCGACTTCGTGCGCCACTCCGCCCAAGTCGCGCTGCTCGACATTGGCATAGACGTCCATGACGGGCTGCACATTATAGTGGCTAGCGACGGTGGTGGAAACCCCCCGGCTGACTGTAGCCAGGTTACTGAGCAACTGCGTCCCCCCGCCCGAGCCTGCGCCCAGCGTAATCGGCGTCCTCAGAAGAGCGTCGAAGGAATCAACTTGATTCTGCGGCGTTTGCGCCACCAACTGGTAATTGACCCCGTTCTCCGGGTTTAACCACTGGTTGGGCGCCACCTGCCCGCTGGAGCTCAAGGAGATCAGAACGCTATTGGCAACGTTTTGTTGGGTCAAACCCACTTCCTGCGCCTTGGTCCGGTCCACGTCAACCAGAACGGTGGGGTAGTTCACCTCCTGGTGCACGTGGACATCCACGGCGCCGGGAATCAGCGCCACGCGCCGCTCAATCTCCTTCGCGATTCTGTAGCTGGCCGGGGCGTCGCGCCCAACTACCTGCACATCGATGGGCGCGGGCAGGCCGAAGTTCAAAATCTGGTTGGTAATATTCGCCGCCTGAAAGAAAAACCTCGCGTCGGGAAACTTGGCCCGGAGCCGATCCCTTAGTCTGCGGGTGTACACTGGCGTGGGGATGCGGTGGTCGGGCTTGAGAGAAATGAGGATTTCACCGTCACTTGGGCCAAGCGTCACGCTGTCGCTGAATGCGAGATTGATTCCCGAGATGGGAAGCCCGATATTGTCGAGAATCGTATCCATCTCATCGGCAGGAATCTCCTCCCGCACCTGGTCTTCAATCTGGGCAAAGAGGCGCTCGGTTTCCTCGATGCGTGTGCCTTCCGGGGCGCGCACGTGCAGGCGCATCTGCCCGGAGTCCGTGTAAGGGAAGAAGTCTTCCCCGATCCAAAAGATCAAGCTGAAGGAGCCGACGACGAAGACTGCAAATATCAGCACCACGGCGCGCCGATGCACCAGGCACCAAGCCAGTGCCGTCTTGTAACTCTCTCGCATCCGCAGAAATCGGCGATTGAAGGCGTAATGGACCCTCCAGATAGGCCCCACGCCAATTTCCTCCTCTCCTCGCTGGTAGATATACACCTCGGATCTCAGCAGGTACTTGACCATGGTGGGCACCAGCGTCCGCGACAGCAGGTAAGAGGCCAGCATCGCAAAAACCACTGCCATGGCCAAGGGAGTGAAGAGATATTTGGCCGCCCCACTGAGGAACAGCACGGGAACAAACACAATGCAGATGCAGAGTGTCGAGACGAAGGCAGGCACCGCAATCTGCTGGGCGCCGTCCAGGATGCCGCGTGTGATCGGCTTCTTCATGGCCAGGTTGCGGTTGATGTTCTCGATCTCCACGGTGGCGTCGTCCACCAGGATACCCACCGCCAAGGCCATCCCGCCGAGCGTCATCACGTTGATGGTCTTGCCGAGAAAACCCAGAATAACCAGCGAGGTCAGAATCGAAAGCGGGATCGAGATGCACACTACGACCGTACTGCGCCAACTCCCGATGAAAAGCAGAATCATCAACCCGGTGAGCATAGCGGCGATGCCCGCTTCACGCACCACGCCGTTCACGGCCGCTCGTACAAACAGGGATTGATCGAAGAGCTGTTTGACTTTCAATTCAGGTGGCAACGCGGAAAGAATCCGCGGCAGCGTGGCGCGGACTTTGCTGACGATGTCCAGGGTGGAGGCGTTGCCGTTCTTAATAACCGTGAGGAGCGCCCCGCGGCGGCCGTCCTCGCGCACGATGTTGGTCTGCACGGCGAACCCGTCGCGGACGTGGCCGACGTCTTTAATGTAAACCGTCGCTCCATGTTCGGTCTTGACAGGCAAGTCGTTCAAGGCCGTAACGACGGTAGGACTGCTGTTGAGCATCACCAGGTATTCGCGGTCGCCCACTTTGGCCGTGCCCGCAGGCAGGATAAGGCTCTGCAGATTAACGGCATTAGAAACGTCGGTAGCGGAGAGGTGGTTGGCGTAAAGCGCATCGGGGTCCAGATCGACCATGATCTGCCGGTATTTACCGCCATAGGGGAGCGGGACCGAGGCGCCCTGCACCGTCGCAAGTTGGGTGCGGATGAAATTCGTCCCGTAGTCGAAAAGCTGCTGCTCAGTCAGCGTGTTGCTGCTGAGTCCAAGTTGAAGGATGGGCACGCTCGAGGCGTCGTACTTTACCACTCCGGGAGGGAAGATGCCGGGCGGCATGACGCGAAGGATGGATTGAGTGAGAGAGGTAATCTGGGCGATGGCCATCTCCGGTTTCGCCTTGGGCTGGAGAAAAACTTTGATAACTGACAGTCCGTAATAGGACTGCGACTCGATGTGCTCGATGTCGTTGACAGTGGTGGTCATGGCGCGCTCGCAGATGGTCACGATGCGCTTCTCCATGTCGTCCGGCGAGACACCGGAGTAGCTCCAGATCACGCTCACTACCGGGATATCAATGTTCGGAAAGATGTCGGTGGGCATGGTGAGGATCGAGACGACACCAAGAATAGCTATGAGGATCGACATCACGACGAAAGTATAAGGACGACGCAGAGCAAGCCTGACTATCCACATAACTCAAACTCCTTAACGGAATCACGCAGGACCTTTCCGGATTCTGATTCCCCTCCTTCAGATAAGGAGGGGCTAGGGGTGGTTGACTGCGCGGCGGACTACCCACCACCACCGCTTACCCCTCCTCCCGCCGAGGAGGGGAGTTCACGAACTCCCGATCAGAATTCCGGCGAGGAACACCAGCACTCCACCCACCACCACCTGAAACGCGGCAGAGAGAAAGGGGGTATCCATGTAACGATGGCGGACAAAGCTGATGGCCGCGAGCTCCGCTGCCACGATAGCAACTGCGGCGCTCATAGCGATTCTGAAATTAGAAATGAGGAAGGGCAGTGTGTGTCCGATCCCTCCGGCAGTCGTCATCATCCCGCATACAACTCCCCGCACCCAAGGGTGGCCGCGCCCGGTAAGCGACCCATCGTCAGAGAGGGCCTCGGCGAAACCCATCGAAATCCCCGCCCCCACGGACGCGGCGAGGCCCACTAGAAAAGCGTCCCAGCTCTTGTGCGTGGCGAAGGCGGCGGCGAAGAGCGGGGCAAGAGTGGAGACAGATCCATCCATCAAGCCCGCCAAGCCCGGTTGGACGATTTGGAGCACGAAGAGGCGGCGTTGCGCAGCTTCCTCCTGTGCGCGTGTCTCCGGCGTGAGGTGCTGGATCTCGAGGGATTGGGCAAGGGCAGAATGCTTCCGCTCCACCTCCGCCAGGTCGCCCAGCAGCTTCCGCACGGAAGCATCCGTCACTCTTTCCATGGCGCGTTCATAAAAGCGCCGTGTCTCCAGTTCCATGATCTCTGCCTGTTTCCGTACGACATCAATGCCCAGCGGCCGAATCAGCCAGACGGGGCGGCGATCCACGAACCCTTTCACGTCCTGGCGGCGGATCAGGGGAATATGCTCACCAAAGCGCTGCCGGAATATTTCAATGAGGGCACGACGATGCCCCGATTCCTCCTGTTGCATTTCTTCAAACATCTTCGCGGTCGCAGGATAAGCCTCCCGCAATCCGTCCACGAAGTCGCCATAGATGCGTCCATCTTCCTCCTCCAAACCGATGGCGAGGGCAAGGATTTCTCGTTCCGACAGGTCTTTGAAGTTTCGCGCCATAGATGTGCCTCCCAGAAGTTTGAGCAAGGTCGAGCCGCGCTCAAGACGTGGTGTTCGGGGTGGAGCGCTGCACCGTTTCGCACAGGCCGGAGGACTTCATGCCACCGTCAAGACTGTTTACAGCCATAAAAGGTAACACAATTCAGTCTCGC
>JBELAJ010000356.1:0-8768 GCA_049508935.1 Terriglobia bacterium
TTGACTTAGCTGCAAGCGCAGCCTAAGATGGCTACCAAAGGCGGGACCCTCTCCATGGTCGGCAAGACCGTTTCCCACTACCGCATCGTTGAGAAGCTGGGTGGCGGGGGCATGGGTGTCGTTTATAAGGCCGAGGACACCACGCTCCGTAGGTTTGTTGCGCTCAAGTTCCTGCCGGAACAACTCGCAAAGGACCAGCAAGCATTAGAGCGGTTTCAGCGGGAGGCCCAAGCTGCTTCCGCACTCGACCACCCGAATATCTGCACGATTTACGAAGTCGGAGAGCAGGAGGGCGAACCCTTCATCGCCATGCAGTACCTGGAAGGGCAGACCCTCAAGCATCGCATCGCTGGCAAGCCGCTCAAGTCGGACGAACTGCTCGACCTGGCGATTCAGATTGCCGACGCGCTCGACGCTGCGCACTCGAAGGGCATCGTCCATCGGGACATCAAGCCAGCGAACATCTTTGTCACGATACGTGGCCAGGCGAAGGTCCTGGACTTTGGCTTGGCCAAGCTGGCGCCAAAGCCCAGGTGGGCGGCGGATGCGGTGGGAGCCTCTGCGCTGCCCACCGCATCGGTCGAGCCCGAGCAGCTCACCAGCCCCGGCGAGGTGATGGGCACAGTCGCCTACATGTCGCCAGAGCAGGCGAGGGGAGAAGAACTCGACGCACGCACGGACCTCTTCAGCTTCGGTGCGGTGCTGTACGAAATGGCGACCGGCAAGCTGCCGTTTGGGGGAGCGACCTCGGCGGCGATTTTCGGAGCTATCCTGCACCAGGCACCGACCCCACCGGCGCGGCTGAACCCTGAAGTTCCTCCCAGGCTGGAAGAAATCATCAACAAGGCGCTGGAGAAGGACCGGGACCTCCGCTGCCAGAGCGCTGCCGAGCTATACGCCGACCTCAAGCGCCTGAAGCGCGACACGGAATCCGGGCGAGCTTGGTCATCGGGCGAGGCGAGAGCGACTCAAGTCCCTGTGGCGGGCAGGAAACCCTGGAAGCTCCTTGTTCCCGCTGCCCTGGTGCTTGTCGCTGTCGCCATCGGGGGGACGCTCTACTTCCGCTCGCGCCAGTCGATGGCCCGGCTAACCGACAAGGACACCATTGTGCTCTCCGATTTCGACAACAAGACCGATGACAGCGTATTTGACGACACGCTCAAACAGGGACTCTCGGTACAGCTTGAGCAATCGCCCTTTCTCGATCTGCTTTCCGACCGCAAGGTGAATGCGACATTGAAGCTGATGGGCCGTGCCGCCGGGGACCGGTTAACGCCGGAGGTCACACAGGAGGTCTGCCAGCGCACGGGTAGCAAGGCCATGCTGACCGGCTCGATTGCGGGGCTGGGCACCCAGTACGTGATTGGGCTGAAGGCGGTGAACTGCAACACGGGGGACGTGCTGGCGGAAGCGCAGGAGCAGGCAGCGGGCAAGGAAGCGGTGCTCAAGGCTCTGGACGCTGCGGCAGGCAGTCTGCGGAGCAAGCTGGGCGAGTCGCTCAGCTCGGTGCAGAAATACGCCACGCCGCTGGAGGAAGCGACCACGCCATCCCTGGAGGCACTGGAAGCGTACAGCGAGGGGCGGAAGACGATGGTAGGGAAGGGCGATTCCGCCGCCGCCGTCCCGTTTTTCAGTCGTGCCATTCATCTTGATCCGAAATTCGCTATGGCCTATGCCGCACTCGGAAATGCTTATTCGAATCTCGCTGAAATGGGCCTGGCGGCAAACAACATAAGGCAGGCCTATGAACTACGTGGGCGCGTCAGCGACCACGAGAGGTTTTACATCGAATCGCACTATTTTCATTTTGTCACGGGCAATTTGGAAAAGGCGCGGCGTGTCTATGAAATCTGGGCGCAGACCTACCCAAAGGATGTTGGACCGCGGACCGATCTGGCTGTCATTTATAGTTTTCTGGGAAATTACGAGAAGAGCCTGGCAATGGCCACCGAAGCCGTCCGCATTTCTCCGGAAGACAGCCAGAATTATGCCAATCTCGTTGACGCCTATATTTTCTTGAATCGACTGGACCAAGCCCGCACCACGGCCGCAGAGGCGCAGTCGAAGAAACTCGACTCCCCCTCCCTGCGCCTTTATCTCTACGTGGTCGCTTTCTTGCAGAACGATGCTGTTGGGATGCAACAACAGGTAGCCTGGTCGGCGGGGGAACCCGGCTTGGAAGATTCCATGCTGTCAAACGAGGCAGAGACGGCAGCTTACTTCGGTCAACTTGAGAAGGCGCGGGAGTTTTCTCGCCGCGCCTCAGCCTCGGCCGAGGGCGCGGAAGAAATGGAGACGGCGGCGAGCTATGAGGTCAATGCAGCCTTGCGGGAGGCTCTCTTCGGCAATGCAGAGGAGGCAAGAAAACGATCTGAGGCGGCACTCGCGCTTTCGACCGATCGCGACACGCAGTATGGAGTGGCGCTGGCGTTGGCCTTCGCTGGCGATGGTTCACGCGCCGAGGCACGGGCTGATCACCTTGCGGAGCAATTCCCGGAAGACACAGCGGTTCAGTACTGCTACCTGCCGACGATCCGCGCATTTCTTGCGCTCGGCCGTAGCGATTCTTCGAAAGCCATCGAGGCACTGAGGCCCGCGGTGCCCTATGAACTCGGAGCCGCGGGCGGTCTTTACCCCGCATACGCGAGCGGACAGGCTTATCTGGCCGCTGGGGAGGGCACCGAGGCTGCTGTTGAGTTCCAGAAAGTCCGCGACCAGCCTGGAGTTGTGCAAAACGATCCCATCGGTGCACTCGTCCATCTCGGCCTTGCTCGCGCATACATCTTGCAGGACGACACGGCGAAAGCCCGTGCCGCCTATCAGGACTTCCTCACCCTCTGGAAAGACGCCGACCCCGACATTCCCATCCTCAAGGAAGCCAAGGCGGAATACGCAAAGCTGAAATAATCCCCGCGCTTTCATGACCTCTTGGGGCGCGTGAAGTTCCGGCCGCAAGGGCAGGCTACAGGTTCCCACTTGTCGGGGATTCGAGGTCCGGGCCAGAGGAAAGGCAGCAAGCTGAAGGCAGGCAGAGACAACGAGAATGGATACCACGGCGGCAGTCCCCGTTCCAAGGCCGTTCATGCCTCATCCTAACTTCAGTGATGAGGTGAACCGGAACATCGCGCAGTCGGAGATCGAAGGTGGCGTGTACCTGGAGGGACTCTGCGAAGGCGCGGTGTTGGAAGTTGAGACGCAGCATCATGCGTACACCATCGTGATTGGCGGGCGAGGTCGGGACCTGATTTCCGGCCATCCGAAATACTGTCCTGATCCCGTCCCGGTGAGAATCGCGGGGTCCACGTGGGGTGGCTCGATGCTGAAGCTACGGTTTATCGGACGAGGAATGCACCTGGAATTCTGGCATCCGGTATTTCGCACCATCAAAACATCCCGGATTGTGGACATCCGGGCCTCGGAGCAGCTCGCAAGTGCAGCTTGAGCGGCCAGGAAACTGACTGAGCGCCACATGCTTGTAGGACTTCCTGCGGCTCGTGAACTTCCCGCCGCAAGGTCGCCCGCGTCTTTTGGCTTCCCCTTTTCTTGCGTTCGCCTCCGATTCGATCCCGTTCCGCATATACGCAATTGCGGAATCGACTGGCATGCATGACAACAAGGGAGAACAGCCCTTCCGGCCGCCTCTGCCAGATTGTGCCTGTGAAACGCCCTTTGCGGATACCGAGGCTCTGGGGTCCTGCGTAACTGTTGCCGCGGTATTGAACGAGCCTCTTGGAATTCCCTCTGGAGATCATTCAACGCCACCTCAACATAGAGCATGGCGCCGAGCGCGCCTTCGCTTCGAGCGTCGGCAAGGTGGTCACAGCCATCCTGCGGTTGGGCGACTACAAGATGTTCCCGCCGGAGATATCTCAGTATTTCGTTCCGGACTTCCGCCCGTCCCGTCCCTATGAAGCGGCGCTCGACGAGCTGTAGCGAGTTCTTCGGGACCTCGCGTCAAAGTCGCGGCTCTCAAGTAGCGCAGGCGTCCCGCCTGCTCTCTTGGGGGCATTGTGGCGCCGATGCAAGCAGGCGGGACGCCTGCGCTACTTGGCCGCTCATTTTCTGACCCGCCTGGGGGGCGTGGGGCAGGTTGTGGTGCGTGCAAACGGGCCGCTTACATAAACAATGATGCATGCGCGGCCCGTCCGACCCCAACTGAGGGATTACGTCTTTGGTGTGCCCGCGTTCGCTTCGCTGTTGATAAGGGGACCTGAGGGCGAGCCCTCGCTGCTCCGCAAGTCAGTCTTGATTTCAACCGTCTGATTGGCCAGCGGCTTGATTTCGGTTTCAAAGGTTTGGTAGCCAGGAAGCGCGATCTTGATCTCATGCGTTCCTGGCGCTACGAGCATACCTCGGCCCATGCCCGCGAACTCCCCCACGTGTCCCACGAAGAGGCCATCCACGAAAACCGCGGCCCGCGCGGGCTTGACTTCCACCTTCACCGTGGCTGTCACAGCGGGATATTTCGCGCTTGCGGCCTTTTCCATTACCACATAGACGCACATCACCTCATGGGGCTCGATTTGCACTTTTTGTATGAAGTCCTGGTAGCCATCTTGGCGCACGGTGAGCAGGTGTTCGCCGGGCAAAAGCAGCAGCTTCTTAGACCCTTTGAGCTCTTTCAAGTATCCTACGTACTGTCCGTCTACCCAGACCCCGGAAGTCTTTTCAACTCCGGATTTTCCTGAGAAGCGGACTTCTCCCATCACATCATTTGTTCGCGCGCAGATTGCGGCGGGCAGAGATAGTGCGCAGATCACTATCCAGCCGCACAGCCGCAAGTTTCCCCTTAGCAAGGTGTTTCTCACGGTAGTCTCCTTCCAATTTGAACCGTCCAAGGCAAGCCCAGAATTCTCCCTTTGGGAGCAAGCCTCGGACTCTGGCGCCGACTCATGCAATACAAACTGAGGTTGATTGCCGGTTCACCGGAAATACCCGATGTATTAGCTCGGAAGCCGGACTAGTATCGAGCAGTATCCTTGCCACTCCCGCTATCTGTTGTATCAACAAGGGCTTCTTGTCTTTGAGGGGAAGACGTGGGTGGGAATAATATTCGCGCTTACGGTAAGAATTTCGCGGTCTGCTACGCAGCCTGAGGGCGCGTGCAAGCGATGTACGGCAAGTGCTCCTCGGACCCGCGCAGGCTCGGCGACGGCCTGGCGGAGGCGTTTCGCCTCGACAGATGCCCACCGTTACGCGCGCAAAGGGACGGCGGGGAAACAATTGAAGGGCTCCTCATCCACCAGCCAGTAGGGCATGAACTCAATGCCCGGCGAATTCTCCACGGTGAAGTGGAGCGGCTGACCGGATTTCGGTTTCAGGCGCTTCTCCAAATCTGCGGGTTCTTTGACATCATCGAGGCGCAGCCGGACTTCGGGCGCGCCGACGGCGGCCAGCAAAATCGGGCCGTAGCTCACCGCGAAGCGGGCGTGGCCGGGAATTTGGTCGAGGCCGGTGTAGCGTTCTGCGTAGAGCGCGATGGGCAATCGGAATTGGATTACGTCGCCTTCCGACCACGTGCGGTCAAGCGCCACATAGCAGCCCGGCGTTCCTTTCGCTGCCGCGTCGCCATTGACGTAGATATCCATATCGCGTGTGGCCCAGGAAGGTACGCGCACGCGGATTTTTGCTGGGGTCGGGCGCGCCACGGAAAATTGCAACACCACGTCGGAATCGAACGGAAAGCGCGTCTGCATCTTCAGCTTCAGGAGAGCGCCATCGCCGTTCCACTCGACCGTGGACGGCTCGTACAGATTGACGTACAGGCCATCGGGAGCGAACGAATAGATGTGCTCGGGCAGTGAACCGATCAATCGCGTGCCCTGGCCTTCGCAGCAGGAGTTGTGTGCAGTAGGTTTCTCCTTGTGATGAGTCAGCAGGGTGTGATAACGGAAGCCCGGTGAGCCTACCAGGTCGGCCAGTCCCACGTTGTAAATTGACTTCTCGATTTCCGCCACGAACTTCTCATTTTCCGGGTCAAGCAGGTGGAATCGCTGGCTCAGGAATGTCCAGAAGGAGTTTCCGCACAGTTCTCCCAGCGGCACGTTGAGCATGTTGGAGCGGGGCGGCGAGGGGACGAATTCGATAATGGAAATGGAACCGCCGGAGTTCTCCCAATTCTGGTGATACAGCGCCCAGGCGCCCTCGACCATGCGCAAATAGCGTTCGTCGCCGGTGGCGAGGTAGATGTCCATGTACCCTTCGAGGTTGGTCAGCAGGTAGCAGTGGGGCGCGGCGTAAGGATATTGCCAAACGGCGCGCTCCTCGCGTGCCGCCAATTGCTCCATCCAGAAGTTCTCCTGGTAGTAACGCTGCAGCACCTGGATGTCCGCGGGCTTGCCCACGGGCGTGAAGTACAGGCGCGAATTGGCCACCATGCCCTGGCCGCCCTGGTAACTGATACGCAGCATCTCGGTCAGGTAAGGGTTTTGATTGAACCAGTCGTAGTAGCCGCGCAGCAGTTCAAAGGCCTTCGGGTGCCCGGCGTAAGCCGCTTCGATGAGGCCGTGGGTCACCCAGGCGCGGGTGTATCCGCCACGCTCCGAGTAGAGGATGGTGTTCGGCGGGTACGCCATGATGTAGCCATTCGGCTCGCGATATTGCGCGATGCCATCCACCACGGCGTTCAAGCGGCTGCGCAGTTCGGGGTGCTCCATCCAGCGCAAGGTGTTCCCCGCCGCCATCATGAAACGACCGGCGTTCGACCCCGCCAGGTCCTCTTCCCAGAACTTCACATCGTTATTGGGCGGCACAAAGGGCGGGATCACGCCCGCGCGCTCGCGGAATTGGCGCAGCAGATCATCCACCGAATAGGAATCGAGAAGATAGCGGATGTTCTTCTCCATGGCCGTCTGGAAAGCTCCGCCGTTGAGCGTCACTCCGGTGCGCGGCACCTTAACCTTGTGAGCCGGCGGTTTCCACGTGCTTGGGTTGGTGACGTTCTCGGGATGATCCATGAACGTGTTCTCGCCGCCCGCGCGTTCGGGCCGCGTGACTTGCGGCAGGTCGTCGTCATTTCCGTACGCCGCATCGGCGGTGACGGGACACAATTCGGCCACGTTTTTGCCGCCGGAGTAGACGTCCATCTTTCCAATCGCCAGATAGTAACCGTTCTCGTCAGCCATGTGGCGGCGAGGGTCGATTTGGGGCAGGCGCGTGGCCGTCAGGCGCACGTAGCGGCACTCGACGCCCCTCGCCGGATACTGTTGAATGGCGCCCTTGGGGTTGGGGACGTCGGCGTCAAGATGGTTCGCGATCGCGATCGACTTGTGGAATTCGGGCTCGCTCGAACCCTCAATTTTGAAGCGGATCGGGAAGCCCTGCCCGGGCACAAAGCGGTCATTCGCCGGGTAGACCTTCACCGAATCGATCGCCCGCTTCTCGCCGAGGTCGATCTGCACCCAGGTGGCGGCGTCGGCGCTCTTGGCATACTTCGAGCGATACGCGCGGTACGCCGTGCCTGACGAGGGAGACATCCACTCGCCGGTGGGGATGGGCACGACGCGCTCATCGGGCGGCGAATCCGGCGGAGCGGCGGCCACCGCGGGGACCTTGAAGAAGCGCGCGCCCGCTACAGTCGCGCCTGCCCCGGCGGAGGTTTTCAAAAAGCGGCGTCTCGTGATACTCATCTCTCTCCTCGCAATCTCAAACCACTAGTTCCAACGGGACGACGGTGAGGTGATAAACATCCCGATTGTTCCAGTTACCCGCCGTGAATATGTAGACTTTCTTCGCGGTCTGGAACTTCGGACAGATTTCCGGCAAATAGTATACCTGCGAAGACGAGTCATGCGTGCCGATTTTGGTCCACGGCCCCGGCATCAACAACTGGGACATGGCCGTCGAGAAGGACACGCGTCTGACGGAAGGCAACAGCCTGGAGTTTCGCGGAGAGTTTTTCAATGCCTTCAACCATGCGCAGTTCATCCTGAACTACTCCGAGTATGCCGACTAGGCGGACTTCGGATACGTAGGCAGCGCCAACGCGCCCGGGATTATCCAGCTTGGCGTAAAGCTACTCTTTTGATCGGGCTGATTTACGCCGTTACAGAACACGTCGAATAGGCGCGCGCCCCTCATTCGCTGACCTCCGCCGCCGCCGGTCCTTTGTTTTCTATAACATTCTCGCTTTGTTCCGGCGATTTTGGTGTTTCGAGCGCGTTTTCCTCTTTCGGACTTTCTGACCGTGCAGTGGCAGCGCTGGCCTTTAGGCCAGCATGTGCCGAACTGAAGTTCGGCGCTACCTTGGCACCGTCGAGCCCCACCAGCTTACTCAGTTCCTCGGCCCCCCGGTCATTCGACACATTGTCGGGAGGTTCGGTCTCCGGTTCCGCAGGGGCGGTTCGCGACCCGCCTCTACACTGCTGCGCATGTTCTTTGCGCATGGTCAGGAGAATTTTCACCTTGCGATCAATCGAGCGGTCGAGCGCCATTTCTTGCCGCGCCAGCATCTCCCAAGTCTCACCCGCCGGAGCCAGGCAGGCGTCCCGCTCGATCGCGTCCTTCTCCTCCTGCGCCTTCACCTCCTCCCCGAACGCCGCTTCCACGGCCGCGATCTCCTCCTCCAGCAGGCGCACGAGTTCATGGTGCAGGGCCTCCACACCCGCCGCGCCGCCCATGCATTTGTTCTCGTAATCGCGCAATCCTTGCTCGTCGTTCTTCGCCTGGTACTCGGCCCGATCGATGAACAGCCACAGCAGCCAGCGAAGCCGCGCCGGCCGCCAGCCGATCGCCCCCGGCTGATAAGTTTTGAGCACCCGCGGCTGCCC